>NZ_JBSFLB010000023.1:0-161956 GCF_053598835.1 Streptomyces sp. NPDC001070 | reverse complement strand
CAGCCCGCCACCCTGCGCGTACCTCATGACCGTGGTGTACCGCGACGATCACGACCTGTCAGCACCCCACGACATCACGCATTACAAGTCAGTAGGCCAGGCACACACCACACCGCAGGCAGCAAGTCCCCCTCCAGGTTGCCTTCTTGGGCGCTGCAGAACGCGTCGAAAGCCCAGCCGGGCGTCGCCGGATCATCCTGCTCGGCAAGCTGGCGCAGCCTCGCGAGAGCCTGCTCCACCGCGTGAGCACAAAAGATGCCTACTTTTCGCCATTTACGCACCGTGAAAGCGTCGACTGCGGCGTTAGCGGTGTCCGTCTCGCGGCGCGCCCCCAGCGCGCGGAGACGTTCGCGTTCAAGCGCGACGGCCTCGGCGCGTGAGACCGAAGCCGGCCCTCCTGAGCCAGACGGTGGCGCATCAGCTTTCACCTTGACCTCGCTGTGGGGTGTCCTGGTCGGGAAGTCGCGCCAACACGGCTGCGACCGCCGATCCAAGATTCGTGTCGACTCGATTCAGTGACGGGGGCCATGGCCAGGAGGCGGTGTGAGGGAGGAGGTGAAGTTCTCGCCGTCGAGGAGTGGGGCGTCGATTGAGACACCGGCAGCCGCCATGCGGTCGTAGGCATCGAGGATCAGCTCCTTGGTTCGATAGGAGCCGTACTTGGCCTCGTCCCTGCGCTTGACGATGGGGAAGGTATCGAGCATGTAGTCCACGTCGTCACGGGCGATGCCGTAGAGATGAAAGAACAAGGCGTCCAGCTCAGCGCGGATGACTGCGCGGCGGTCGTCATCCCAATAGAAGGGCGCGCCGGTGTCACCTAGGTCACAGGCGAACGGAGCCATGTCATGGGCGGTGTAGAAAAGTTCCAGGAGCCGGGGGGTAATGAAACCCTGGAACAGTTGAACAGTTCTCGGCGAAGGAACTGGCAGCTGTTGCCAAATGAAGAAATTCATGGTGACGCCACCCAGCTTTTGGCGACTTGCAAAGTCGAAAGCAAAGGACGCCTGGCATGCAGCGAGGGCAGCACAAAGCCAAGGTTCCTGCTGCACATACATAAGCGGAACTTTGTTTCCTGCGGCGGACCTCGGAAAAACGAAAGTGATTGACGTGCGTTCGTCGGTAGCACGACAAATGTCACGCCACCCAATCAACCATTCACGTCTCCACGACTTGCGAGCAAGCTGAGTGTTGACATCGAGCTCGGACACCCAGTAGCGCGGAAGCGAGACCCCAGTAGAGCTCTGCTTCTCAGGCAAACTGAGTTCTCGGATGGAGCCATCGGGCCCGTAGGTAGCCCATCGGTGGTCATAATGATGGAGCATCTTCGCTTCAAAGAGCGGAAGCATGCGGGCCGCTCCGCGCACGAAGGTGTTACCCACGAGAGACCAACCGTCCACTACCAGGTCTTCTTGCGTGTGAAACTTATCAGAATCCGTGTTCATCATGAACATCAATTGAAACTGAACATCCCACGGATTTTCCGCTGGACTCTCTTTACGTATAAGCACAGGTACCCGACGATAGATTCCGAGAGTGATCTCGGCGTCACGACGCGTTCGAAAGATCGGACAGGTGCCCGTGTTGGGGTTTAGGAGGGTGATCTCTTCGGAGGTCAAGGTGAAGCGTTTATCGGCTGCGTCGAGATCTGCCGGATCATGGAGGAAGAAGGCGAAGCTCGCGGCCTCTTCGCGAACGGAACTGCCGGCAAGGGTCAGCAGGCTGAACTTGAATGAGCGGTGCACGTCAGGAAAGAGCGGCGCGGCGTTCTCGAAGTCGTAGAGAGAGGCAAGGGAGCCGTGTTGAACGAGGTCCTTGAAGAAGTATTGATTGAATGAATCTGTGGCTATCCCAGAAGGCACGATCTGGCCTGCACGTCCCATCCGCTCTGCGAGCGTCCTCGCGTGCTCGGCGAACAGCGAGTACGTGTTGAGTCGCCCGTAGGCTGTCAACGGGAACCGACCAGATGCGTGGACAAAATGTTTGAATCCATCATTCGCACGACTCTCGGCTGTGAACTCCGAGAAGAGTTCAGGCTCGTCCTGCTCAAGCTTTTTTATCAGCCGGTTACGTACAGTCATGTTCGCTGCTTGTGCAATCTCGGGCCGTCGTGATGCGAAAAACTCACGTGCATCGACTTGCACCTGATCCCACGGCGGGTTGCCTAGCACGCAGGAGAAGCCGCCGGCCCAGCCGACTGCGGGGTCTACGGTGGCGCCTGCCGTCTCGGGAACGCGGAAGACTTCCGGGAACTCCAGGTGCCAGTGGAAGAACGTGTACTGCTCGGCCAGGCGGACGATCTCGTTCCGCGTCGTCGCCGGGATACCACTCCCGGGGCTCTGCAGGTCACTGAAGATACCTTCCGTGACCGGCGTGGGCGCGCCCTCAACCTTGGGCCAGACGAAGGCGGCGCACCATGCGTCGGCAATGTTGAGGGCGTGGAGGTAGTCCGCGGACTGCTCCAGTTCGCGGAAGCGGCTGGACTGGAGGCGGACGTCCCTCAGAGTGTCAGAAGAGGCGTCGGTGATGTCGCGCACCGTGACCGCAAAGGAGGCGTTGGAGACCCAGATGCGGTCTTCGGTGGTGAAGCTGAGCTGGCCGCCGCGTTCCCGTGCGTTGTCCCTCTTCAGCCGTGCCGCGATCTTCTTGTCATCGCCCTCGATCGGTTTGAAAGCATCATCCGGTATGCCCCCCGCCAGCAGCGCTGGCGTGGCGCCCAGCAGCGCGTTGCCGTGCTTGATGTGGGCGTCGAGGAAGCCGAGGGGCTTACCCGGCTCCAGGGCCTCCAGCCACAGCGACACCTTGGCCAGCTCGACGGCCATGGGGTTGAGGTCGACGCCGTAGATGCAGCGGGCGATGACTTCGTGGAGGGCCCTTCGGACGGCATCGATCGGCGGTTCGGGGTTCTGCTCGCGGACAGCCGCAACCCGCTTGGCTATTCGACGCGCAGCCGCCACGAGGAAGTGCCCCGAGCCACACGCAGGGTCGCAGACCGTCAGGGCCAGCAGCTCGTCCACAATGGCGTCGCGGGTGTCCGGCTGGCCGGACCGCGTGGCGCGGATCTCACCGCGCTTGACCGCGTCGTCGATGACCGGATCGAGGGCGGAGTCGAGCAGGCACTCGATGAGCGAGGACGGGGTGTAGTACGAGCCCGTGGTCTTGCGGGCGTTGCCGGCCAGCTCGACCAGCTCGAAGGTGCGGTCGGTCGCGTTGTGCTTGGGGACGAGCTCCAGCAGGGACTCGTAGATGGAGCCCAGCTCCTCCGCGTCCAGGTGGCGGTAGTCGACCACCCGGTTCCGGCGGGAGTTGGCGTCGCGGACGATCGACAGGGCGCGCACCGCGTCGAGCAGCGGCTCGTTGGACAGCGCCAGGGCGTGCAGCAGCTTGTCGGCTTCGACGTCGTCGAAGATGCCGCCCAGCGCGGGCAGGCCGAGCTCGGGCCGGCCGTCGTCGTTGCCGAGGCCCGACAGGACGAAGCGCAGGGCCTGGTACAGGTCGCCGTGAGCCGTGCCGCGGCGGCGCTGGGCGTGGCGGCGCAGCCGGGCGGAGGAGAAGTACGCGGCGTACCGCTCCTTGGCGGAGGCGTCCGCGTCCGGGGACAGCAGGACGTCGCGGTCCTCGGCGACGAAGAGGAAGAGCAGCCGGTAGACCAGGCGCAGCAAGGCGTAGTGGAACGTCTTGACGTCCAGAGTCTCGCGCAGCTCGCGGTTGTCGGGGTGCTTGAGGAAGCCCGTGCCCAGCGTCGTGATGGCGGTCTGGACGCCCTTCCGGAGCTGGTCCAGGGCGCGGGTGCCGGAGGCGATGGCCTCGGTGCGCCACTTCTCCAGCCGGCAGGCGGACGGAGCCGCGTCCTCCGCCACCTCGAAGCGGGAGACGTGGAAGAGCCGGTAGAGCAGGACGAACTCGCTGAACAGCTCGCCGTCGAAGATGGCCTCGAGGTCGAACTCGACGTACGAGGCGGTGGCCAGCGCGCTGGAGTCACGAAGCAGCCGCACCTGGCGGCCGTTGGTGAGGATGCCCCACAGATGGGCCTCAGTGCGGTTCAGGCACTCCTGGAGCATGGACTGCGGCGGCACGGTGCCGGCTCCGCCCGGGCGGCGGTCCAGGTCGGCGTTCCAGGCCGACTGGTGGACGAGGACGTGGCGCCAGCGGTGGGAGACGGCGAAGATCTTGTCCGGATCAGAGTCGGCGGCGACACCGGCCTGGCCCATGGGCGTGAGAGGGCCGAAGCCCAGCTCACGCCAGAGCGGGGCCAGCCAGTCGGTGGCGACGATGCCGGTGGGGTCGCTCGCCGGAGCGCCAGTCGCCGGGTCCTCGGGGAGTCGCTTGCGCAGGTCGCGCCAGAGGGGCTTGAGGTACTCCCAGCTGCGTTCGGCCTCGTCGCGGACGGACCGGGAGGTGGGCAGGCCGTAGTCGGCCGGCTTGGAGCCGGGGACGTCCTTGCCCTCGCTGATGCGGACGAGCATGTCGACGGGCAGCAGCGCGCCGACCGTGTGGACGGCGGAGAAGACCTGGTTGCGGGCGGTGGCGGACATCAGGCGGCCTCTCCGGATGCGGCGGCGGGCAGGTAGACGTAGGCGCCGAGGATGTCGGCGGGCTTCTGGGCGGTGACGCGGAGGCCTCGGACGATCTCGTCGGCGGCCTTGCGTACGCGCCGGTGGGAGTCGTCCAGCGCGGCGGCGAGCTCGTCGCCGTACGCCTCCAGGTGGCCGGAGACCTCGGGGAGCTGGTCGAGGATGCGGGTCATGGTGCGCTCACCGAAGTACGCGTCGGTGTTCACACCGGCCGTGGCGTCGAGCAGCGCGACGGCCTCGTCCTGCGTCAGCCATTCGGCGTTCTTCGGCGAGCCCCGGAAGGCGAGCAACCGGGCGTCCTCCGCCACGAGCTGCTTCTCGCCGCTGCGCGACGGCAGCGTGAGGTGGAAGCGGTAGCGGACGAGCAGCAGCGTCGTGCGCGTGTCGACGGCCTTCGTCGTGATGACGCCGCAGCGGCGGGCCGGGCGGACGCCGTCGGCCTGGGTGTCGAGCGCCGCGTTCAGCACGTGGCCGGCCAGGGCGCCGACGACCGGGTCGGTGCGCACCAGGGCGGCTTCACCGCGTGCCACGGCCGGGTCGGCGCGGAACGGGATCGGGCGGTCCTTCTCGATGGTGTCGGCTCCGACGACCGGGGCGAGCGCGTCGCGCAGGCCCGCCGGCGTGCCGCCGACCTCGGCGGTGAAGTCGGCGCCCGTGTCGCGCAGCACGCCGCCCAGGGCGTTCAGCGAGTCGCGGACGAAGGTGGCGATCTCACCCGCGCTGCCGAGGGCCTCGCGGACCGCGGCGACCTCGCGGGCGACCTCCTCGGGGTGGATGGAGCGCTGCGCGAAGCGGGAGCGGGAGGCCTTCTCGCGCTCTGCCGCCGAGTTCCAGTCCTTCTCCAGGTCGGCGAAGCTCTGCTGGAAGGCGTCCGAGCCGAACAGCGCCTCCTGCTCGCCCTGCCGCCCGCGCAGCAGCAGCCACTCGACGATGGCGTCCGTGACGCCGGTGGACATCTCGTCGGGCACGGAGACGGAGATGCCCAGGTCCTTCTTGATCTGGCGGTGCTTCTTGATGAGGACTTCGAGGACCTTGCCGTCGATGCCGTTGTCGTCGCCGTACAGCGTGATGACGCGGACCTGGTCCTTCTTCTGGCCGTACCGGTCGACGCGTCCCTCGCGCTGGTCGTGGCGGGTCGGGTTCCAGGCGAGGTCGTAGTGGATGACGGCGTCGAAGTGGTGCTGGAGGTTGACGCCCTCGGACAGGCAGTCGGTGGCGATCAGGACGCGGCGGGCGGCGGCGTTCTCGCCGGCCTCCGTCGCCAGCTCCTCGATCCGCTGGAGGCGCTGCTGCGGGGAGAGCGTGCCGGTGACGGCCTTGACGACGGTCTTCGCGCCGAGCGGGCCGCGCTTCTTCGTCTCCGGGTCGTTGGCCAGCTGCTCGGCCAGGTACTCGGCGGTCGGGATGTAGCGGCAGAAGACGATCGGGTTGTGGCCGTCGGCGAGCAGGGCCTTGAGGTGCTTGATGAGCGCCTTCAGTTTCAGGTCCTGCTCGGGGTTCTCCAGTTGCTCGGCGCGCGCGGCGAGTTCGGCGAGCCGCGATCCCGCGTGCTCCTCGGTCTCCGCTCCCGGGGCCACGTCCATGCCCTCCAGTGCGTCGCTGTCCGCGGAGTCGCTGGTCAGCGGGGCGCCCAGGCGGTCGGCCTCCTCGGCGGAGGCGGCGACGGCGGCCGCGGAGCGGGTGCGCAGGGTCTGGGCGGCGGCGCGCGGCGAGGAGACCAGCGAGCGCAGGAGGGCGATCGCCGACCACCAGGCGATCCGGGCCTCGCGCTTGCCCTGGGAGTCGGCGGCCTCGACGCGCTCCTGCGCGTAGGCGATGGCGTCGTCGAGCAGGGTGCGGTACGCCGGGGCGAGCTTGTAGGTCTCGTCCTTGAAGTAGCGGTCCGAGGGGAACGCGGTCTTCTCGGCGAGGCTGTCGTCGGCGAGGCCGTCGCCCTTGGTCAGGTACTGGCGTACGTCGGCGCGCTTGCGTGCCACGAAGTGCCGGGCGAGCAGGACACGGCCCGCGTCGGTGTCCAGGTCGACCTTGGCCAGCTCGGGCTTGACGAGGCCGAGGAGGTTGCGGAACGCGGACTCCTTGCCGGAGTGGGGCGTCGCGGTGACCAGCAGCAGGTGGCGGTCCATGTCCGCCGAGACGCGCTTGAGGAGTTCGTAGCGCAGCTGGTTCTGGGCGCTGGTGGAGGTGTCGTCGGCCGCGACGCAGGTGTGCGCCTCGTCGACGATCACGAGGTCGGGGCAGTGGCGCACGAAGTCGTCGCGGTGCCGGGTGGACTTGATGAAGTCCGTGGAGACGATGACGTGCGGGTACCGGTCGAACAGCGACTGGCCGAGGTCCAGGCCGCGTTCCAGGCGCGAGACCGTGGAGGCCAGGACGAGTTCCGCGTCGATGCCGAACTTGGTGCGCAGCTCCGCCTGCCACTGCTCGGCGAGCGCGGGCGAGCACAGCACGGCGAGGCCGGTCGCCTCGCCCTGGGCGAGCAGTTCGCTGGCGATGAGGCCCGCCTCGACGGTCTTGCCGATGCCGACGTCGTCGGAGATCAGCATGCGTACGGTCTGCTGGCGCAGTGCCATCAGCAGCGGTACGACCTGGTAGGCGCGGGGCTCGACGGCGATCCCCGCGAGGGAGCGGAACGGTCCGGCGCCGGAGCGGAATCCGATGCGCAGGGCTGTGCGCAGCAGTCCGGCGGCGCGCTGGTCGCCCAGGTCGGAGGGCAGGGGCGGGGCGAATTCGGCGCCCTTGACCTCCTCGAAGGTGGGGAAGACGGCGGCGATGTCGTCGTCGGAGCCGCCGAGGGGACGGAGTACCAGCATGTCGGGGGCGCTCTCGGGGAGCACCACCCATTCGCGGCCGCGCGCGGTCACCAGGGAGCCGGCGGAGTATGTGAGTGCCATGGGCGTCGTCAGGTCCTCGTGGTGGGCGTTCAGTTGGCGGCGGTGCCGAAGTAGCGGGAGTGGGCGGCGACGATCTTGTTCCAGTCGGCGTCCTGCGGGAACCGCACGATGTCCCAACTGGCGTTGTAGAGACGGTCTTCGGCGTCCTCGTCTCGCGTGGAGTCGAGTACGGCGCCGGGTCCGTCGACGAAGACGGCGACCTTCGCGCCGGGCAGCCGGTAGATGTAGTCGGGCGCGGCGTTGGCCTCGGTCAGGAACGACCCGGGCTCGTCGGGGAGCCGCAGTCCGCGCTCCTTCAGCCAAGCGATGAGCGCGCCCTCCAGCTCGGGCGTCTCCGACTCGTCGAGAAGCCGCTGGAACTGCTCGGTCCGGGACTCGCCGCGCTTCTCTCGGGTCGCCGTGGCCGCGGCGAGACGCAGCAGCAGTTCCTTCACGGCGTGCCGGTCGATCATGGCGTGGTTGAGCTGGTTGCCGTACGTGAGCAGGCACTCGTAGCAGCCACGGGCGCAGGGGCGGTCCGGGTGCGGGCCGCCCTGGTCCTCGCCGTCCGCGTCGAAGTGGCAGATCTCCAGGGCCTTGCTCGCGGCCTTGGCGATCGCGTCCTTCTCGGACTGGAGGCGCCGCAGCACACCCGCGCCACCCTCGGCGGCCTCCGTGAACAGGATGCGGTCACGGGGGCCGTCGTCCGGGGGGAGGAGTTCGCTGCTGAGCTCGGAGTCCTCCAGCTCGAAGGCAGCCTCGATACCCCGCTCCAGGGCGTACATGAGCGAGAGCGCGATCGCCTCGGGCAGCGGCTCGTCCAGCGTCACAACGAGGATGTTGCGGCGGTCCTCGACGTAGGGGATGACGCGCTTCTTACGCCGCTTCTCGTTGCCGTCGAGGTCCACGCGAGGCATCTCGCTGGAGTCGCCGGACGCCTCCGCGGCGTCGCGGTCGTTCATCCAGCGGCCATCGCCGAGGTCGAGCCAGTAGCCCGCGGGCTCGTCCTTCTTCGCCCGCACCCGCCCGGTGTTGGTGATGCGGACCGTGGCCGAGTCGCCGTACGCCACCTCCGCGATCGGCATGCCCGACGCGTCGGCGACCTTGGCGTCCTGCCGGCCCTTACGGGTGCCGTGATCCTGGAAGCGGTACGAGGTCTCCAGGCGGAAGCCGGCACGGCGACGTTCCTCCTCGTCGGAGGAGATCCGCTCCCGGCGCGTGGTGTACACGGTGTGCAGGTGCAGCAGGCCGTACGTGGCGGAGCCCAGGGGTTCGCCGCACATCTCGCAGAGGTCGGCGCGCTCCTTGGGGTCGTGGTGGTAGCCGCAGTGGGCGCAGCGGCGGGCCTCGGTGGTGGCGAGGTCGCCCGACGCGTCCGGCGGCAGCTGGATGCGGGTCACCTGGTAGCGGGCGCCCTCGTGGTAAATGAGGGCGCCGGGGCCGAACTCACGGATGGCGAGGAAGCGGGGCCGCTGAAGGTAGTCGCCCTCGCCGTGGCGGCGGCCGGTCGTCGGGATATAGGCGGCGAGCGGCAGGCGCGGGAAGGAGTAGCCGGGCAGGAAGCCCTCGGAGGCGAGGTAGCGGTAGGGGTTGAAGTCGGAGAGGACCGACTTGCTGTCGGCGCTCTCGTTCATCAGCAGGTTGATCTGGGTCTCGGCCTCGCGGCGGCGGGAGTTGGCCCGGATGCGGTCGCCTTCCGTCAGGCTGTAGTCGAGGCGGCGCTTGTTCTGGATGTACTGGTCGTCGAGAGCGGCCGTGTAGAGGTCGCGCCACCGGTCGAAGACCCGGTTGAACCGCTCGGGCACGGTGCGCACCCGGTCCTGGATCCAGTCGTCGTACCACCAGGTGGTCTCGGCGAACCTGGGCAGCAGCGGCGAGAGCACGCGCCGGGCCGAGTCGACAGTGCGGTGCTGGGCGTCGACGTCGAGGGAGGCGGCGAGGATCTCCGGGAGGAGCTTCAGCTCGGGCTGGGGGCGCTCTCCCGTGTCAGGGAACGAGACGTCGAGGACCCCGGGAATGGCGCGGCCCAGCTTGAGGCCGGCCTCGGCGATCCAGATGCCCTGGAGGTGGGAGAGGACGAGGTCCTCATTGGCGAGGTCCAGCCGAGGCGGCGCGACGGCTCCGGCGACCATGCGCTCGGAGCGGCGGAAGTAGTACTGGTCGTGGCTGTTGCCCGTCGCGCAGTACGTGGTGACGAGTGCGGGCTGGCCGCTTCGGCCGGCCCGACCGCTGCGCTGGGCGTAGTTGGCGGGCGTGGGCGGGACGTTGCGCATCATCACCGCGTTGAGCGAGGAGATGTCGACGCCCAGTTCCATCGTCGGCGAGCAGTAGAGCAGCTTCAGCTCGGCCTTGCGGAAGGCCTCCTCGCGGCGCTCGCGCTCCTCGGGTGCCACCTGGGCGGTGTGCTCCCGGGCGAACAGCCCGGCCAGCTCGGCTGCCGCGCTCTGGTACAGCTCACGGAAGAAGCTGTTGACGCGGGGGCCGTCGCCGCTCTGGTAGGTGCGGGTCAGCGGGTCGTGGGCGCCGGTCTCGCCCTTGCCGGCGCGCCAGATCAGGGACTGTGCGGCCACCCGGTAGCCGGTGACGGCGGGGGCCGTCTGCCGGTGGTAGCGGCCGGCGCGCTGGGGAGCCTCGGTGACCTCCTTGACGAGGCCTGCCTTGGCGAGGACCTTCAGCAGGTCCTCGATGACGAGCTGCAGCTCGTCCTTGCCGATCTTCTTGAAGGACTGGTCCGCTCGCTCCAGGTACTTGCCGAACTTGCCGCGTGCCGACAGGAACAGGCTTGAGCGGTCCAGTCCGGGCCGGGAGGGGTGCGGGTAGGCGGTTCCGATGCGCGGCTTGTCGGAGGCGGAGAGCACCCAGGGGTCGATGAGGCGTTCCTCGCTCGCCCGCTGGAGCGAGTCGAAGTCGTCGCGGAAGTAGGAGACGTCGATGGCCAGGGCCCTGCGCATCTCGTTGAGCAGCGCCTTCGTGACCTCGGCGCGCAGAGCGGGGTCGGCGTCGCGGAGGCTCTCGTGGGCCGCGTTCCAGCGGTCCTGGGTGCCGGCCACCCATTCCAGGTCCTCGTAGTCGATCTCGAGGAGGCCGGTCTGCTCCAGGTTGGGCATGGTGATGCGCCAGCCGCGTTCCAGGTCGAGGTAGAGCCGGAAGGCGATGACGTCGCGGAGGGTCTTCGCCGCGTTGCGCGCCAGCGACGGGGCCAGGTCGCTCTCGCCGGTGTAGTCGACGGGCGCCAGGCCGATCACGTTCGTGACGGCGGACGCGAGCTCCTCGTGGTGCAGACCGTCCTCACCGGTGTCCAGCGCCGCCCGGTACAGGGCGCCGCGCAGCTGGGTGATCTGGACGAAGTCGTTGAAGTGCCCGGCCTGCAGCGAGGCGTCCTGCCGGTTGTCGACGAAGGTGAGGAGCTTGCGGGCCTCCTTGTCCAGTGCCTCAGCGGGCACCGACTTCAGGGAGCGCACCACGGAGGCGGATATGAGGGAGGTCGCAGAGGAGCGTCCCTCCTGGTCGAGCGTGGCCAGCTTGGCGAAGTCCTTGCCCCGGGTCTGCTCGTAGGCGACGCCGCAGTGCAGGCAGAACAGGAAGGGCGACGGGATGAACGCGGCGTGCAGTTCGCCCCGGCCTTCGTAGCCGTACGGGTCGACGGTCACGGCGCGCGGCACACGGTCGCGGTAGGACTTCTTGACGACCTCCTGGCCTCCGGCGTCCAGCTCCAGCCAGGACTCGGGCAGCCGGCGGTCGTCGACGGCGTACTGCGGGTTGGCGGGCCACGGCCTGTCGGGGTCGATGTAGAGGTAGCCGTCGCCCTGCCGGCCGCCGGTCGCGGAGGTGTCGCGGCGCGCCTCGTACCGTACGTCGCCGTCCTTCTCGTCCCGCCACACGGTCACGTACTCCTGGCCGCATTCGCGGCAGAAGGCGAGCGGCATCAGCAGCTTGCCGCCGCTGCCGGGCTGTTCAAGCTGGTAGGCACGGGTGAGGTGGCGGGTCGCCTTCTCCTCCAGGGTCACGTAGACGGTGTCGCCCTTGGAGAGGAACTGGTGCAGGCGGAAGGCGAACAGCGGCCGCTCGGTGACCGGGTGGCGGGCTTGCGAGCCGGCCTCCAGAGTGGCGCGGATCGCGGCGGCGCACTGCTCCTCGTCGACGCCGGACTGCTCGGCCAGGTCCTTCGCGGCGACCTCGATCTTGGCGGGACGCTGCCTGACCAGGCGGCCCGTCGTCTCGTCGGTGGCGAGGCCGAAGCGGGTCTCGATCCAGCGGGCGAGGGGGTCGCGGACCAGCTCCGAGTACGCGCGGGGCGCGGCCGAGGTGCGAAGGCGCGCGGCGGGCACGGTGTCCGGGGCGGGATCGGTGGCCCGTACCAGGGTTTCGCCGATGACGTGCTCGGGGCGGACGGGCGTGCCGAACAGGGTGGTGGCGACGTCGGCGACGACCTTCTTCTGGTCGTCGAAGGTGCCCTCCGTCGACATGGTGGCGGAGGTGCCGATGCACTGGAGCTCGTTCGCGCGGCAGGCCTCGCGGACCCGGCGGATGAGCAGGGCCACGTCGGCGCCCTGGCGGCCGCGGTAGGTGTGGAGTTCGTCGAAGACCAGGAACTCCAGGCCACGGGCCATCTTGATGAGCGAGCGCCGGTCGTCGGGGCGCGTGAGCATCAGCTCGAGCATCACGTAGTTGGTGAGGAGGATGTCCGGCGGGTTGTCGCGGATCTCCTTGCGGCGCTCGTCGTTCTCCTGGCCGGTGTAGCGGGCGAAGGTGACGGGCTCGCGGCCGGCGCCGTAGCCGTCGCGGAGGTACTTCTCGAGCTCCTTCAGCTGGCTGTTGGCGAGCGCGTTCATCGGGTAGACGATGATCGCGCGGACCCTCTTCTGCGCCTTGGGGCCTTCGGCGTCGCGTTCCCGCAGGACCCGGTCGACGATCGGGACGATGTAGGACAGCGACTTTCCGGAGCCGGTGCCGGTGGTGAGGACGTACGAGGCGCCGGCCTTGGCGGCATCGATGGCCTCGCGCTGGTGCTGGTGGAGCGTGAGCGGGCGGCCGTCGCAGACGGTGCCGCCCTCGGTCTTCTTCGCCTGGAAGATCTTGGCGCACTCGTCGTGGAGGACCTTCTGTCCCGCCAGTTCCAGCACGGTGCCGCCGCCGGCGAAGAAGGGGTTGAGGGAGAGCCAGGGATCGGGCCACTGGGACTTGGCGTTCAGGTCCTTCTCCACGAAGCGCCTGACGAGCTCGTCGCGGATGACGGTGCCGCCCTCGGTGAAGGCCCGGTAGTCCTTGATGAGCGTGCGGTGGACGTTGAAGACGTCCATGCCGGGGCCGGCCGTTCCGAGGTCGACTCCGTCTTCGGCGGGCTGCTCGGCCCGTTCTTCACTGCCGTCCTGAAGTGCGGCGGGCGCGGTCGCCTGGGCGGCGTGCAGAACCTCGAGGCCCTTCACGGGGTCAAGGGCCGCCCAGGTGGGGAGCGGTCCGGGCCCACCGTCGGACGTGGCGAGCGGGAGAAGCGCGTCGCGGACCGTGGCGGCGTCTGCGGGTCGGTGGGCGGGGTCCTTGGCCAGTAGGCGGTCGACAAGCCGGGCGAGTTCCTTGGGGATTTCCTCGCGTATCAGGCGTATCGGCGTCGGGGCGTCGTTCACATGCTTGTCGCTGAGCTCAAAGGGGTTCTCACCGGTGAATGGCGGAACGCCGGTGAGCATCTCGTAGAGCACGCAGCCGAGTGCGTAGAGGTCGGCGGCCTGGGTGACGAGGCCGGCCTTGAACTGCTCCGGTGCCATGTAGCGAGCAGTACCGACGGCGATTCCCGTGCTGGTGATCCTGGCGTCGTCCGGGTCGTCGGCAATGCGTCCGATGCCGAAGTCGAGGACCTTGACGACTCCGCCACGGGTCAGCATGACGTTGCGCGGCTTGAGGTCACGGTGGATGACCTCGGCGGCGTGGGTGTGGGCGAGGCCGTCCGCGATCTGCGCGGCGATCGCGGCGGCCCAGGAGACGGGGAGCTGGGACTCCTCGTCGATGAGGTCTCCGAGCGTCTCTCCGTCGAGCAGTTCCATCGCCAGGTAGGGGCGGCCGGCGTCCCCGTCGTCATCCACGCCACCTTCGATGATCCGGGCGACGTTCGGGTGGTGGAGGCGGCGCATGATGCGCACTTCGCGGTCGAACCGCTCGACGGCCTTGGCGTCGTCCCGGGTGTTGACGACCTCACCTGAACGGTGACGCAGGATGAGCTTGACAGCGACAAGGCGGTCGGCCGCGCCGTCCGGCACCTGGAGGTCCTCGGCGCGGTGCACCTCCCCCATGTTCCCGGTGCCGATCGGCCCCTGAAGCCGGAACCGTCCCGCGACCGTCCCTCGTTCCACTGCCCCTCCTCTGCCCACCGCATGTACGCCCTCCCCCAGGGCGAGACGACGCCGTCCCACGTCTCCTCTACCGACGGACGGTTGGCGACGCAACATGGGATCTGACGCAACGACGGAAGCGTACACGAGGAAGTCATCACGAACCAGACTTGCAAGGTGTTTACATTGTCAACGCGCCAGGTTTATCGTCAGGTTCGTCACGTGGAGCCTGCGCGCCTCACGGACGCATCAATCTCGCCGTCCGCCTGAAAGTTGGGTGACAGTGGACCTCAAGGCCCCGCTCGCCGTCCTGTACCGCAACCTTCAGCAGGCAGCCACCCGCGACGATGCCGTTCCCGCCGCCACCTTCGAGGCGGCGACGTCGGGATTGCCCCTTGATGACGCTTCGCGGGCACGCCCGCTCGCAGAGCCGGCCCGCATGAGGTTGCACATACACCCTCACGCCGTTCGACCCTCACCTTCTCGAGACATACGACATGTGAAGAAGGTTGTACGTCCACACACAGAATTTTCGCAAACGGAGCGCACCACTCGGCCGCGTGTCCGCACCGCCCTTGACGTGCTGGCCCTTTATGCGGACGAGGGCACGGTGACTGAACTGGCCGTCTCGAGGGTCGCCCGCCTCACCGGGTTGACACCGAGCGTGGCCGACGCCCTCAAGGCGAGCACCGAGACGCAATACCGCGTGGTGCCGGACGATCCGAGCACTCACAGCAGGTCCACACCTGGGCACGAGGCCGCCGAGGCAGGACCGCCCGCGACCCCGATCGCAGGCTGCGAAGGCGACCTCGCCAGCCGCCGTATCCGCGACCCTGGTGGTCATGAGCGAGGACCCCTTCACGAAGCGGCCCGCGAAGCGGACCCTGTCGGCGGTCGAGGAAGTGAGGCTCGCTGTCCTCATGCGAGGCGGAGCCGACCGTGTCGCCGTAGAACCGACCCGCGAGGAAATGCGCGAGCTTCCTCCGATGGACGTCCGCCGCCTGGCACGTGACTGCCTGGTCCTGCCACATACTCACAAAACATCATGTCGACCCTGCCATTTCAGAGCCAAAGGAGTTACGCGCACCATGCAGGCGTCCGATTTCCACCTGCCTGATGTCTTGACAGCCGTACGTGAGTTGTCCCGCCGCAGTCTCGACGTCTATCGAGCCGATCCCCGACATGTTCTGGAACACGCGAACCTGGAACGCGATATATCCCGGGGTGGTTACAGCGATCGACAGATCTACGAACTCGTCCAGAACGGCGCCGACGAGATCGAGAACGAGGGTGAAGGCCGCATCCAGGTCGTCCTGACGGACACTCACCTGTACTGTGCGAACACGGGTACCCCGGTGTCTCCGCAGGGCGTGGACACGATTCTGCACATGAGCTCGTCGGCCAAGCGCGGCGGAAAGATCGGCCGTTTCGGAGTGGGCATGAAGTCAGTGCTCAGTGTCTGTGACACCCCTCGCTTCTTCAGCACCAGCGGTAGCTTCGGTTTCGACAAGCAGTGGTCCTCCCAGCTGATCCGGAGCACCGTGCCGGTTCCACCGGAACAGGAGACGCCGGTCCTGCGCATGGCCCAGGTGTTGGACGACGCCACAGAGCGGAAGAGGGATCGTCGTCTCGATGCGTTGATGGAGTGGGCCTCCACGGTGGTGGTGCTGCCGTTGAAGCCGGGGGCGGGCGAGCGGCTCGGTGGCGATCTGCACAACTTCCCGGTGCACTTCCAGTTGTTCTCCGCTCATGTGGACACCGTTGTGCTGGAGGATGCGCGAAGCGGCCATCACCGCCTGCGCGTCATCAGCCAGGAGGCTCGCGGCGACCTCCACACCATCCGCGAGCAGCTGGACGGCAAGGAAGTGCGCACGGAGCGGTGGCGCGTCTTCTCCCGTGATCACTCGCCGTCTCCGGAGGCGCTGGAGGCAGCAGGTGACCAGCACGGTAGGCCGACGATCCGCATCGCGTGGGCGGTGCCCGGGAAGGGGGTGAAGAACCGCTCCGAGCGCGGGGAGTTCTGGGCCTACTTCCCCACGCACTACAACACGACCCTCACCGGAGTGTTGAACGCGGCCTGGCAGACGAGCCCCGACCGTCAGAACCTTCAGACGAGCCCCTTCAACACCGAGCTGATCCGCGCAGCGGCGGAGCTGATCGTCGATTCAGTGCCCAAGCTCGTCGAGGCTGACGACCCGGGAACGTATCTGACGTTGCTGACCGCGCGCGGTCGCGAGGCCGCCCAGTGGGCCGACCGGCAGCTCAGCGCGAACGTGCTGGATGCGGCGGTCGTCCGTGCCTCCGTTCCCGACCAGTCCGGCGCCCTGCGCGAGCCGAAGAAGTTGCACCTGCACCCCGAAAACCTTCAGCCGGAGTGGCTGCGGCTGTGGGCCAAACATCCCGGTCGTCCGAGGGACTGGGTGCATCACAGCGTCGAGGCCCGTGATCGCCGTTCACGCGTGCGCGACATCATGGAACGTGCGGACAAATCTGCTGAGTCGGTCAAGAACTGGCTCGAGGCACTGGTGTCGGACGGCAGTCCCGGGGCGAGCATTCTCGCTCTCCTCATCGCCGCCGACATGAAGTCCAAGGCCTCCGCGCACGCAATGGAGGCCGCCGGCGCACGCATCCTGCTGACCGAGGACGGCAAACTTCAGGCGCCCCAACCAGGATCCGTGTACCGGCGTGTCACGGCGTCCGGCACGCTCCAGGACGGTCAGAAGTATGTGCATCCCGAGGTCGCCCTCGACCGTGAGGCGGCGAAGGCGCTGTCCATCCTGGGTATCACCGAGGCCAGCGCCGTGGGTCGCCTGGAGGCCGTCTTGGACATCGGCTTCGCCCGGTACGGGGATGGTGACTGGGCCCAGTTTTGGGAGCTGTCGCGCCAGGCCGGCGGTGCCCCGACGGTGGCGGCGGTCCGAGAGCGGTGCCCGGGGTACCGAGAGACGATCAAGGTGCGGTGCTGCGACGGCCGTTTCCGCCCACTGAACGCATGCCTCCTGCCCGGTCGCATCGTCCCCTCGGATCTCTCGCGTGATGGGCACGCGGCCATTGATCCGCGTTTCCACGGTCCCGACATGACAGTGCTCAAGGATCTGGGGGCGGCGGACATCCCGGCTCTGGCACGTGTCGACCAGGAGGCGGGGTGGTTCGCCGACTACTTCGAGTACGCGCTCGGCGAGTTCAACTCCTCTCTTCCCGCCGGTGCCCGGCACGTCGGCCCCAAGGCGGTCGTCGTCGAGGGCTCCGATACCGCAGGACCGCTGGAACTGCTGCTGGGTCTCTCCGAGGAAGGACGCGCCGCCTACGCTTGCGCTCTGCCCCGTCACGGCGTCCCGCATCACTGGACCGTGCGTCGCCCGACCACGGGTGCGCAGGTCTCCATAGCCTCGCCGATCGTGTGGCTGATCCAACAACACGTGCACCTGCCCACCAGTCAGGGGCTGCGCCGCATCACCGAGTCCCTCGCCCCTGAGCTGCACACGCACGGCGACCTCCTGCCCGTCGCCAAAATCGACTCGGAACTGGCCGCGGCGCTGGGTCTGGCCTCGAAGGTCCACGACATTCCGTCCGATGCCTGGCGCATCCTGTTCGAGCGCTTGGCGGCCAGCGCCGACGACGCCGTCGTCGGCCGCGCCTACGCCCTCCTGGCACAGGCCACGGAGGGCAACGCGGACATCCCCTGGCCCAGCCACGAGGACACGCGGTGCCGAGTCGGCGAAGATTGGGCGTCTCGGTCGGACGGTGAGATCTACGTGACCCACGACCGGGCCAAGTACCGTGCCCTGAAGGATCACCGGCTGCCCGCACTCCTCGCACCGACCGCCGGAGACACCGAGCGCATGCGCGATCTGTGGTCGATGCAAGACGCCGAACTGGCCATCAAGGAGGAGATCGAGCACATACCCGCCGGCGATCCGACCCCTCTCTTCGACGTATATCCGCGCCTCAAGCAGCGTCTCCCGCACGATGCGGACCTGCGGATCGTCCACTGCTCCTCCCTCGCACGGGTGGTCACCACCACCAGCCACGGGCGTGAGGAAGAACCGCTGGCACAAACCCGAGTCGGGTCCGACGTTCTCCTCTGCGGCCCCGAGGACGAACTGTCGGTGCTGAAGGCCGTGGTCGCCGCGCTGGGACTTCGCCTCGATGACTCCGCCTGTCGGGCGCTCTTGGCCCAGCAGGTCAAGGACCGCGAGAACGAGAAGTTCGTCGCGGTACGCCGAGAACCCGACATCGCCCGCAAGCTGCTCCTGGCCGTCGGCGTCGGCCGCATGCGCGACCGTCTGCCGGCGGGTCTGCTACTTACCGACGAAGAACTACGCGGCGCCCCGGCCGATGACCTTCGCGTCGCACGTCTGGTGATGGCCTCATACGGCGACGACGTCCTGCGCACCCTCGCACCCGCCTTCCGCGAAGCGGGGTTCGAAGACACCCCCACGCAATGGGTGGGCGGATCCAGGACCCGGGCGTTCCTGAGGGACTACGGCTTCCCCGCGTCCTGGGCCGGCGACCCGGATGACACACCACTCCCCACCAACTTCGCCGTCATGGGGCCGACTACCGTCGCCGACCTGCACGATTACCAGGCCACAGTCGTATCCAACATGTACCGTCTCCTGGTCCAGGAAACCCCACAGCGGGCGATGCTCAGTCTTCCGACCGGAGCCGGCAAGACCCGTGTCGCCGCAGAGGCCACCATCCGCGCCATGCGCGAGGGCCACCTGGTCGGACCTGTCCTGTGGATAGCACAGAGCGAGGAGCTGTGCGAGCAGGCCATCGCCACCTGGGAATTCCTCTGGCCCCACCTGGGCTCGGCCTCCAAGCTGCACATCAGCCGAATGCGTCAGGGTCACTACCCCGAGCCGTTCAACGACGGCCATCACCTGGTGGTGGCCACCGACGACACGCTCGTCCAGCGTCTGGCCGACGAACGGTACGCGTGGCTGCGCTACGCCGCGGCGGTCATCATCGATGAGGCCCACTTCGCGATCCCCAAGACCTACACCAAGATCTTGGATCTTTTGGGTATCGACCAGTACAAGGTGTCCCGTCCCCTCATAGGTCTCACCGCCACCGCCTACCGAGGCCGCAACGACGAGGAGACCCGACGTCTGGTCAAACGCTTCGGTGAGCGCCGCCTCGACTTCGGTGCGTTCGACGGGGACGACGAGAACGCGGCGCATCGACACCTGCAGCGCCTCGGGGTGCTTTCCAAGGTGGAGCAGCGCGAGCTCCCCGGCGGTCGCGTGGCCCTGGACCAGGCCCAGGTCGAGAAGGTCCTGCAGAACAACGGCATGCGCATCCCCGACGACGTCACGAAGAAGCTCGCCGACGACGTCTCCCGCACCCGGCGCATCGTCCAGGAGATCGAAAAGCTCAATCCAGCCTGGCCCGTCCTGGTCTTCGCGACCTCAGTGGAGCATTCCAAGGTCCTCGCGGCACTCTTGAACGACCGCGGTGTCTCTGCCGCCTTCATCGAATCGAAGACCAGGCCGAGCATCCGGGCTCGGCGGATCCAGGACTTCCGCGACGGCAAGATCCGAGTCTTGACCAACTACGGGGTTCTCACTCAAGGGTTCGACGCGCCGAAGGTCCGAGCGGTGATCGTGGCACGCCCCACCTACAGTCCCAATACCTACGTTCAGATGATCGGTCGTGGACTGCGAGGACCCGCCAACGGCGGTGAGCCCGAGTGCCTGATTCTCAACGTCCGCGACAACATCGAAAACTTCGGACGCGACCTGGCTTACACGGAGTTCGAGTACCTGTGGAAGAAGGCGTACTGATGGAAATGCACGGGGCAGACGGTCGCCTCACCTCCGAGCAGGCGGCCGTCGTCGAACAGCCCGCCGACGCACTGGTACTGGTCACGGCCGGCGCCGGCGCCGGGAAAACACACACGCTTGTGCGGCGCCTGGACCACCTTTTGCAGGATGAAGGGCTGAGCGCCGGGCAGATCCTGGTCCTCACCTTCTCCCGCACCGCCGTGCGCGAGCTCAGGGAGCGGATCCTCTTCCACGGGGGCGAGGACGCCCGGCAGGTCAGAGTCATGACCTTCGGCTCCTGGGCAGGCCGCCCCGGGCAGGGCGGCGCCGATGGCGTCGACCAGGCCGACGTGGGCGACGGAGACCACCAGCTGCACGCCGACGTGTTCTTGAACCAGGAGTGGCGCCATGTCGTGGCCCAGGACCTGCGCAGCCCCGAGGCCTACCTCAGGGCCCCCGCCACGGACGCGGCACGGCCCTGCCGCCCATCCAACGGCTGCAGGCGTGGCGCGCCACCGAAGCGTTCGAGCAGCAGTTGCGCCAGTTGGGCGAGCGGACCTTCCTGCAAATCTGCGCGGAAGCCACGAGCCGCCTGGCCGAGCAGGCCGATCGGCGCTTCCGTCACGTGATCGTGGACGAGGCGCAGGACCTCCACCCGGCCCAGTGGCGCTTTCTGCGTGCGCTCGTCCCGGAGGGGTGCGATGACCTGTTCATCGCGGGTGATGCCCATCTGCGCATCTATGGCAACAAGGTGTCGCTGCGCTCCTTGGGCATCTCGATCACCGGGCGCTCCCAACGGTTGCGGATCAACTACCGGACACGCACGAGATCCTGGACTGGCCGCCTCGCTGGCCGGGTACCGCTCCACTCTGCACGGTCGCCGCTCCACGCTCGCGCGTTATGCGTCCAAGGCCGAGGAGATCGCCGCGACCGTAGCCCGGATAGGCGAGTGGACGGCTTCGGGGGTGGCCGCCGAGGACATCGCCGTGGCCGTGCACTTCATCCAGCTGGGCCGGGACGTGGCGGCCGCGTTGGAACGGGCCGGCCTTCCCGCGCATGTCCTGGACAGCTCGGCGCCCGGAGCAGGTGTGCGCATCGCGACGATGCACCGGATGAAGGGGCTGGAGTTCCGCTGCGTCGCCGTGCTGGGCGTCAGCGAGAGCATTGTGCCAATGCGTGCCGAGATCACCCCCATCGACGTCGACCCGCAACAACACCAGGAGGACATCGCCACCGAGCTGAGCCTGCTGTTCGTGGCCTGCACACGCGCTCGAGAGGACCTGCTCGTCTCCTGCCACGGAACCCCGAGTCCGTTCCTCGCTCCCGTTGCCGACGACGGGATGGGATGAAAACCGTGACCGCCTCGGCCGGATCATGGTCGGCGAGCACGACCTTCCCGATGACGAACAAGGTGCCGTGCTGCATCGCGGACACGTCAGGGCAGCTGTCGTGGCCGGTCGACCCGCGCTCTGCAAGGAACCCCAGATGACAGGATCGGCGCCATGAGCGCCGAGACGCATTGGGTGTACCGCGTGGACGAGCCACGGGGCTCGTGCGGCCGGCACGCCGCCGGCCTCGCAGCGACCTGACAACCGGGTGGGACCGGGAAGGCTGCGAGTCCGGGAAGGCACGTCCAGGTGCTCGTGTGGGAAGGCGTGGAGGCAAGCAAGGAGGACGTCGCGTTCACGGTGGAGATCCGGCCGGACTCCCACGGAGGGTGGCCGAGGGGCCGTGCGAGTGGTGGCACCTGGCGATGTCGTGCGCTGCGGATGCCGGCCCCTGTGATCTTGCGCCCTCCGTCTGTGCACGTGCGTGCAACCGCCCGGACCCCGTACACGGGGGGCGAGTCACCGCACCACAGCCTCCTGCGAGAGGGGATGCCCGTGAGAGGTCTTGGCTCAGCTCAGATTCCCGGTTTCGGCCAACTCCGCCAGCGCGTCCTCAGCGCGGCGCAGCACGATGCGGCCGTCACCGGCACTGTAGGCAAGGACTGTGGTGCCGGGGGCCAAGCCGGCCTCGACCAGGATGCCCATGGGGATCTCGGCTCGGCCGTTGTCGTCGATCTCCACTTCGGAGGGTTCGCGCAGCATGGAGCCAGTCTTCCAGCATCGCGGTGTCCTGTTCCGCCGCCGGGCGGCCAGGGCGGGGTTGCATACTGCGTCAGACCTGTGACACAAGGCCGCACCACTCGCCGAGGGCGTCGGGCTAGTCTCGGCACCGTCCGCCAAGATCCCCATGTTGGTCCGAAGAGGTGCACACGGCATGACGATGGCAGGGTTCGACGATGTCGAGAAGCCGGCATCCCCACGGCGGCACCATGCCGACCGCCTCGTCCCGCGCCTGCGCTCATTGGAGATCTGTGCCGGTGCGGGAGGACTCGCGCTCGGTCTGGAACGTGCAGGTTTCGAACCGGTGCTGCTTTTGGACGACCGACCGGTGGCCTGCGAGACACTCCACGCAAATCGCCCCGAATGGGATGTACGGGTTGTCGACCTTTTGGCTTTCGACCCCACGGAAGACCAGCAGGTGTATGACGTCGACCTTCTCGCCGGCGGGCTTCCCCGGGTCAAGGGAACCGCGGCGGTCAACCGCTCACGCGGTAGCGCCATCGAACTGGGCCTGTTCAAGGCGGCCATCGAGCTGGTGTATGGGGTGCAGCCGCGGGCTGTGTTGTTGGAGAACGTGCCGGACGTGGTGACCAAGGACGCGTATGCGCCGTTGCGTGATTTTGTGGCGCAGGAGCTGGGGCATCTCGGCTACGAGCACGCGTGGCTCGTCCTGAACGCCGCCGACTACGGTGTCCCGCAGGACCGGGAGGAGGGGGTGCTCGTCGCGTTCAAGGGCGACGGTCTGGGCCGCTTTCGCGCCCCCGAGCGCCTGCTCGACCCGCCGCTCACGGTGGGAATGGCGTTGGGTGAGTCGATGGCCGCCGGCGGATGGGACGGCGCGGCCGCGTGGGCCGCACAGGCCGACCGTCTGGCCCCGACCATCGTCGGGGGGTCGTGGGAGCGCGGTGGCCCCGATCTCGGCATGACGGGTTCCAAGCGGGCGTGGGCGCGCATGGGCGTGGACGGCGCCACGATCGCGGATACCGTACCGGGACCGGACTTCCACTGGGATCCCGCATTGGGACGCAAGGGCATGATGCCGCTCACCGTCGAGCAGGTCGCCCTGCTGCAGGGCTTTCCCGGCGACTGGAAGATCATGGGGCGCAAGACCGCCCGCTACCGGCAGGTGGGCAACGCGACCCCGCCTCCGCTCGCCGAGGCCTTGGGGCTGTCGATCCGGGCTGCCCTCCTGGCTCAATGAGCGGGTGTGGCACCGCCGCCGCCCGGGTCGCTATACACTCCCAGATCATGACCGCCGTACAGCCTCACCAGTCCTCATCTGCACCTTTGCGCATCGTGGACTTGTTCGCGGGCCCCGGAGGTCTGGACATCGCCGCCGAGATCCTCGAGCAGAAGGCCATCGGCATCGAGTGGGACGGCGACGCCTACGAGACGCGGGAGGCCGCCGGCCTGCTCACCGTGCACGGCGATGTTCGTGACTACCGCCCGAACAGCGAAAGGGTACGCGAGGCGACCGTGCTGGCAGGCGGGCCACCGTGCCAGACCTTCACCGTGGCCGGCTCGGGCGCCGGGCGCCGAGCACTGGACCTGGTGTTGTCGCTGGTGGACAAGCTGGGCACGGCACAGGACGTCGACGGCCTCGACCTCGTCATGAAGGAGGCCGAGGGCTTCGACGACGAGCGGACCGCTCTGGTTCTACAGCCGCTGAAATGGGCGCTGGAGGCCCATTTCCGGGGGCGGCCCTACGAGGCCATCGTCTTGGAGCAGGTACCCGCCGTGCTTCCGGTCTGGGAGGCGATGGGCGAAGTCCTCGAAAAGATCGGCTACCAATTCCCCCTGGTCAAGCCGGCGGCGCCGGATGAGGATGGCCAGCTGCTTTTGGGCGAGGTCACCGGTGCGCGCCGACCGGCCAAGCCGTCTCCGCGTGCGTTTGTGCTCCACACCGAGGAGTACGGGGTGCCGCAGACCCGCCGCCGTGCCGTGCTGCTGGCACGTCTGGGCGAGCGCCCGCGTTTTCCCGCGCCCACCCACCGCCCCTACCGCAAGGGCGTTGGGGCCTCCGTGGGTGACCCGAAACTTGAGCCGTGGGTATCGATGGGCAAGGCCCTGGGGCGCAAGGACCACTTCGTGGTCGTGTCGAACTACGGGACTGGCGGAGATCCCAAGGCGCGCGGCCGGCGGGAGGCGACGATGCCGTCGGCGACGGTGACGGGGAAGATCTCCCGGAACCGGTTGCAGACCCGGGACGGCAGGGACATCGGCCGCTTCACCCATCCGGAGGCGGGCCAACTCCAGTCGTTCCCGCGGGCGTACCCGTGGAGCGGCGGTGCCATCGCCCAGCAGATCGGGAACGCCATCCCGCCGCGGCTGGGCGTGCACATCCTCAGCGCTGCCCTCGGACTCGAGCCACCCGGCCAGGAGGTGTGGAAGCGCTTGGAGGAATGGGCCCCTCCCGCGTCTTGCGGCACGGAGCAAGCGCCGGGCGCGGCAGGTTGATCACAGGCTGTGCCGCTGGGCCTCGGTCGCCTGCTGCGGGATGACGCCGGGGTCCGTCGGTCGCAGGGTTGGCCGATGTCTCCTGGGCGCCTCGGCCAGGAGCTTGCCGAACAGTGCGACAAGGGTGTCCACGGACTGTGCGCTCACACGTCCGTCGTCGGGCCCGTCCGGCAGCCGCTCAAAGGGTACGGCCGGGGCATCCTGGGCCTCGGCGATCCAGTCCAGGACGGCTTCCCCATCTCCACCGGGGTCGGGTGCCAGGACGTCGTAGACGAGGGTGCTGCCCGCGGTGTTGACGGCGGAGGACAGCGCGTTGACGTGATCACCCAGCCGTGGGGTGCCGTCGGCGATCAGGCCATCGAGGATCCGCACGATCGCCAAGGCGGTGGGCCGGTGGTCGATGACATCCAGCCGCAAGGTGGTGTTCAGGACGTCCTGCACGCGGCAGGCGGTTTCCACCGGGCGATAATCGGTTCCGTCGCGGAAGAGTTCCGCCGCCCACCACAAGCGCGAGAAGGCCTGGGTGTAGTGCGCGCCGCTGAAGCGGGAGGCGGCAGTGGTTTCGGTGCCCCGGTGCCGCCAGACGACATAGTCCGGCGCGACGAGCAGGGCAACATAGTTCCACAATCGGCCGTCGGCAGCCTCGGCCCGGGTCAGGCGGAGGGTGGCGTGCAGGCGGGGGGCGAGCCATGCGTCGGCGGCGGTGCGCTGGTCACCGAAGCGACGCATCGCCTCCTCCAGCAGCTGTCGCACAGGAGCGGCGTGCCGGCGTGCCTCGGTGGTGGGCAACAGGGTTGCCGCCTTGCGCAGGGCGACCTGGGGTGGCGTCTCCTGCCCGGATTGAATGGCGTGGCTGAGGTGTTTGGCCACGATCGTGTCGGGGAGCAGGCCGAGCATCGGGGGGATGTCGTAGAGGGTGGCCCGGGGCATCAGCTCACACCCTTGTCCGTGCGGTCGACGGTGCGCACCGCGTTGGTCAGCTTCTTGGTGACGCGGCTGCGTTTTCCGGCCGCGTACTGGATCGCGCTCTGCAGCTGGGACCAGCCGAATCCCTGAGTGCGGCGCTCGTTGATGTCGTAGAGCGCATCGGTGGGTTGGCGGCCGGGCAGGACGTCGGGGAGCATCGTGCGGACGACGGCCTCACGCCAGCCGGTGGGCATGACCGGGGTGCCGTCCTCGTCAACGTCGAGGTCGCTGACGGCGGTGTGGAACATGGCCGTCCAGGCGTCCTGCGCGATGTGGCTGGCGGTCATGTCGCGTAGCACGCGCTCGGCCGTGGTGCCGCCCTTGGCGGCGAGAACGTCCATCAGGCCTTCGACGGCGGTGGTGTTGAGGTAGACGGTGGGGGTGTCGGCGCTGGTCTCGACGATCCAGGGCGCCTCCTGGAAGGGGCGCAGCCACTCGTGCGGGCCGTCGCGGAAGTCGACCTCGACGATGTCGATCTCGCGGCGTCGCACGGGGGTGGACTCGCGCAGGTCCACGTACCAGTCCTGTGCGGCGGAGCCGACCAGTCGCCCCGCCATGGACTCGACGGTGGCGATGGCGTGCACGGTGAGCGTGGCGCGGCGCAGGTGGTGGTCCTTGACGAGATCGATGGTGCCCTGCCAGCTGCCGCCGACGTTGCGTGCCAGGCGGGCGGTGGTGCGCGTATTGGTGGCCTTTTCGGTGAGGACGGCCATGCAGGTGACGTCCGTGAAGGGCCCTTGGGCGAGCTCCGGCTCGGGCAGGTGGGCCTTGAGGTGGAGCGTGGCCCGCGTCCAGTGCTCACGGCCTGATCGGAACAGGGCGACGGTGCGTTCGGTCGTCGACACCTGCGCGTACGGGAGCGGGGTGCCGTCCACGGTGACGGCAGTGATGTCGAAGACGATATCGCCGAACAGGGTCGGGTAGGGGAACACGGATTTCACGCGGCGCCTTTGCGGGGCTGGAGGATGTCGACGGCCAGGCGTGCGAAGGCGCCCTTGACGGGGTGGGTGGCGGGGTCGGTGACGCCGGTGAAGACGGCGGTGCGCACGCCGGGTTCGACGATGATGTGGCCGCCCTCGGCGCGGCAGCTTTCCGATCCGATGAGCAGTGACCAGTCGATGGTCGGCCTGCCGCCGGAGCGTACGTCGAATTTGGCGACGGGGGTGAGCAGCCAGGGGTCGTCGGCGTCGGGGAGTTTGAGGGTGACCGTGACGTTCCATGCCCCGGTGTCTTCCAGGTGGGCGCTGAGGTTGCGCACCGTGGGGAAGGACTGCGTGCGGCGTGGGCCGGCGCCTGGGGTGGGGTCGGTCTCGAGGGTGAGCAGTTCGCGCAGGACGCTCGGTCCGCCGGTGCGGGTGGCCTCGCGGCGGACGGCGAGGGAGCGTGCCGCCTTGTCGATGCCGTGGCGGAACTCCTTGATGCGGCTGAGCGCGCCGCGCTCGTAGCTGGTGGTGAGTTCCTCGGTGCGGTCCCAGCGGTCGTGTTCGGGTGGTTCGGAGGCCCGCAGGAACGCCTCCGCCGGGTCGACGTCCTCACCGGTGCGGCCGGTGGCGTAGCCGGCCAACAGGACGGCCTGGAACGGCATGGTTCCCAGGGGCAGGTCGCGGGGTCGCTGTTCGGTGATGGTCATGCGGTTGCCGCGCATGCACACGATGCGGTTGAAGCGTTCGTCGTTGTCGTCGGCCGGGGTGAGCAGTAGGACGGCCGGGTGTTCGCGGCCTTTGTCGCGGGCGCGGCCGGTGCCTTTGAGGGGGGTGACGACGAGGGGGACCTCGGCGTGGGCGACGTGGTCGCCGGCGGTGAGTTCGGGGACGGTCTCGCCGTCGAGGTAGGCCTGCAGGGCGCGGCTGAGGGCCGGGTGGTGGGCGTGGGGGTCGACGCGTTCTTCGGGGATGACCACCTGTCCGTTGCGCAAGGTGGTGACACGGGCCTCCAGCAGGGGGCCGGCGTCGCGCCCGCCGATCATCGCGGCCCAGAAGCCGTCGGCGAGGGAGCGTACGCACTTGTCGTGCATCTCCTGCAGCGTCTCCGCGTCACCCGAGGCGTCGTGGGCGCCCACGACGAGGAAGGACGTGCCGGGCTCGTCGCTGATGCGTTCCAGGTGCAGGTCGCGCACGGTCGGTTCGTCGGCCCACCAGGATCGGGCGACGTCTTTGCGTTCGGGATCGGTGTCGGGTTCGCCGAACCATGCAGGCCCCGCATAGGCCTCGCCGTCGAGGGTGTGCCAGGGCAGGTCCAGGCGTCCCACGACGCGTCGGTGGGTGCGGCCCTGGTGTGCCTCACCGAGCGTGGAGTTGACAAGGACGAGGCCGAAGCGGCTGGTGGCCCAGAGCGTGGCTTTGCCCAGTCCGTAGGAGCCGCCGGCGCGACCTCCGGCCCTCTTGTGGGAGTCGAGGGTGCGGCGCACGACCGCGGCGTAGCGGCCGTCGCCGTATTCGGGGCCGGTCAGGCCAAAGGCGTTGTAGTCGTCGATGCGCAGCAGCAAAAGGGAGCGGCCGGCCGCCAGTTCGTCGAGCGCGGCGCGCAGGCCGCGAGAGACTTTCTGTTCGCCGGCGGCGGCCTGCTCGTAGTGCGCGCTCAGCTCGTCCCAGTGCACGGCCTTGAGGAAGGCGTCCAGGTGGTCGCCGCTGAGTTCGTGGAGCATGTAGTGCACGCGCACCGGCTGTTGCGTCTCAAAGCGCTCGTCGAGGGAGTTCTGCGTGGCCTCGCGTGCCAGGACGGCCAGGTCGGCGTCGAAGGCGAAAGCGGCGACGTTGCCGTATTCGCGGCCGCCGTCGGCGTGGGCCGGCCTGTGCTGCCACACTAGGGGCAGGTCGAGGGGGACGTCGAACGTCCTGGTCACCAGGGAGGCCAGGTCGGTGCCGAGGATCTGCGCGATGTGCGACTTGACGTCCTCGCGTGGCTCGGCTCGTCCGGTGATCCATGCGGAGACCGCGGCTCGCGTCTTGCCCAGCTCGGCGGCGAGCTGGGCCTGCGTCATGCCCGCGCGTCGCAGTTGTCGGCCGAGCCACGGCCCGAACGCTTCTGTTTGCTGCCCTGTCATGGCGGTGGGTCGACCTCCGTCGGTCTTGTCGGCTCGTCTCCCAATGCGGGCATGCCGGCGATACTACCAGGCATCTTTGACATCGACCCGTGTGTCAAAAATCAATAGACGACGGCCTTGCCGGTGGCTCCTATAGCAGGCGCCACTGACAACGCCACTGCGAGTTGACGGGACTTCAGAAACTGTCGACTGCCGCTGGACATGGCAAGCCACCCGGGTATAACGTCCCGGCTCACGACGAGGAGAGCGCTCCGATCGGGCTTGGGGAAGCCTGCGGGTGCACCGCTTTCGTCGGTATGCCAACACACGGCTGGGGGGCCTTACTCGTGCACGACCATCGATTCCTCGTACGACCACTTCGGCGACCGTCGGGCCGCCTCGCGCTCGCGTAACTACCGCAGGCCCGACGCTTCACGCAACCGCATGCGCACGGCAGTGCGCCCCAGCGGCGAGCTCTTCCTCACAGGGGGGGTCGAGCCACCCGTCTCGCACCCTTTCCCGGAACCGAACTCTCGGCCCGTTTCGTGGTCGACGGTCCGTGCCAAAGTCGCCACCCGTCTTCGAGGAGTACACACCTTCGTGAACAGTCATGCGGACAGAGCCGTCCTGACGAAGATCGCCGAGCTCACCGAGCTCGCCCTGGGCACCTACGCCTTCAATCCCGACCGTGTCGAGGAGGACGCCAACAGCGAGCGCCGTATCCACCAGGGCGGATACGGGGACCGGCAGCTGTTCGAGCTGGTGCAGAACGCCGCCGACGAACTGCGCGTGCAGCAGGGCGGCAAGATCCACGTGATCCTCGCCGAGGACCACCTGTACTGCGCGAACGAGGGCACTCCGATCACGCCGGACGGCGCGGACACCATCTTGCGCATGGGTGTCTCCCGCAAGCGGGGCGGGCAGATCGGCCGCTTCGGGGTGGGCGTGAAGTCCGTCCTGTCGGTGACGCGCACCCCGCAGTTCTTCAGCACCTCCGGGTCGTTCGGATTCGACGCGGACTGGTCGGCGGCCGAGATCCTCGCCGCCGTCAACAAGGGACGCGCCGAGCGCGGACTCGCGTCGGTGGACACGGTCGGCGAGACCCCGGTGCTCCGCCTGGCCCGGCCCCTGGACGTGGAATGGGAGTGCGCCGGAGACGAGCGCCTGCGCGAGCTGCTGTCCTGGGCCACGACCGTCGTGCGGCTGCCCCTGCTGCCGGGAGCGGCGGAGCGTTTGGGCCTGGACATCCATCAGGCGGGCCGGGGACGCAACGACGGCGCCCGCGAGGAGTTCCCGCGCCTGTTCCAGCTCTTCTCCCACCATGTGGGCACGGTGGTGCTGGAGGACGTCCGGGTGATGCCTAAGGTGCGCCGCGAGATCACGGTGGAGCACGACGGTGTCTTGCACACCGTCCGTGAGGCACGCGGCGGCTCCCACGCCCAGGTGGAGAGGTTCCGTGTCTTCACGGTCCCCCACCAGGTGACGGACGAGTCCCGCAACGCCGCCGGTGAGCTGCACGCCCGCGTCACCATCGACGTCTCCTGGGCTGTGCCCGAGTACAAGGTCAACGACCAGGGAGTCCGGCAGGTCCCCAACGAGCGTGGATGGTTTTGGTCGTTCTTCCCGACCAAGTACGCCACCACGCTCAGCGGCGCGCTCAACGCGGCCTGGAAGACCAACGAGGACCGGCAGAACCTGCTCACCGGCAGCGCGCTCAACGAGGAACTGCTGCGGGTCGCCGCCAACCTGGTGGTCGGCTCCCTGCCGGAGCTGGCCGACCCCGAGGACCCGGCGGCCTACCTCCCGCTGCTGCCCGGCCGTACCAAGGAGTCGCCGAACTGGGCGTGTGCCCGACTGACCGAACTGGTGTGGAGGTTGACGGCACAGAACCCGTCCCTGCCCGACCAGGACGGCACATTGCGCATCCCGGCCGAGCTGCGCATCCACCCCGAGGGGTTGCCGAAGGAGGCGCTGGACATCTGGCGCGCCTATCCGGGTCGGCCCCGCAACTGGGTGCACCATTCCGTGGAGGTGGGTGGCCGCCGCGGCAAGCTGACCCACTTCCTGACCGCCGCGGACAAGCCGGTGGAGTCGGTGCGCGACTGGCTGGAGGCGCTGGTCGAGGACGGCACCGCCGAGGCCTCCGCCGCCGCGATCCGTCTGCTGTCCCGGCTCCTGGACAAGCTGCCGTCCGACCAGGCGCAGGACGCCCGCCGGGCGCGGATCGTCCTGACCGCCAGGCACGGTTTCGTCGCGCCCACCCCGGGCAGCGTCTTTCGCAACTCCGGCATCGACGGCCTGCCCGACGACCTGGTGTACGTCGACGAGCGGATCGCCTCCGACCCGTCCCAGCTCCTGCACCTGGACCGTCTGGGGATCCGCGACGCGGACAGCCGCGGCCGGTTCGAGAGCGTGCTCGACCAGGGCTTCGCCGGCTACACCGCCGACTCGTGGGCCCGTTTTTGGGAGTTGCTGCGCAGCGCCGGCGGCACCGCGCAGGTGCTGACCATCCGCGCGAAGGTGCCGAACCTCGACCAGACGCTGCACGTCAAGACGGCCGCCGGCGCGTTCAGCCCCATGAAGGACTGCCTGTTGCCCGGCAAGGTCGTCCCGCCGGACGGTTCGCGGGATGCCGAGATCGCCGTCGACCTGTCCTTCCACGACGCCTCTATCTTGCGGGAACTGGGCATGAAGGACCGCCCCACGCGGGGCCACCACCCCGAGCAGGACCCCTGGTTCGAGACCTACCACCACGCGCTGCACGAGGAGTACCTGGAGAGCCTCGACAAGAAGGCCAGCCGTGTCCAGATGCACACCGTGCTCTTGGAGGGCTCGCCGACGGCCGGTCCACTCCACCTCTTCGAGCGCCTCTCGCCCGAGGGCAGGGCCGCGTTCCTCGACGCCATGCCGACCGAGGGGCTGGTGGAGTCCTGGACGCGGCAGATCGGCCGCAATGTGAGCACCCGCGCCCGGGTCCTGTCCCCCATCCTGTGGCTGCTGCGCCGGAGCGGGACGGTGCACACCTCCAAGGGACTGGTGCCGGTGCGTGAGGCCGTCGGCCCGCAGCTGGCCGCCTTCGCGCACGTCCTGCCCGTCGCAACCAAGCTCGAGCAGGACAAGGCGCGCCGTCTGGGACTGCCCACCTCGGTGGAGCAGGTCGCCCCACGCCGCTGGTCCCACCTTCTGGAGCTGGCCAAGAGCAGTGAGGACGACGCCCTGGTCGGCCGCACGTATGCCACGTTGATCCGCGTCGCCCTGGAACTGGTGGTGGTCGAGGAGACGGTGCGCTGCCGGGTGGGCCAGGAGTGGCAGATGCGCCCGGACAACGAGATCGCCGTGGCCCTGACGCGCGCGGAGTACGAGGAGCTGATCCGGGAGAAGCACCCCGCGCTGCTGGTCGACGCCGAAGGCGACCGGGAGCAGGCCGAGTACATGATCAACGAGTGGGGGATGCGGCGGGTCACTGACGTCGTCGAGAAGCGGGTGCGCGCCGTGCCGATCGGCCCGCCGGTGCCGCTGGTCGACGAGTACCCCCCGCTGCGTCAGCGCCTGGGCAGCCGCGCCAACGGCTTGATGCTGCAGCGCTGTTCGGAGCTGGAAGAAGTCGTCCGCACCCCCAACGGCAGCCGGACCAAGCCGCTGGACGGGACCCGGCAGGAGCACACGGTGCTGGTGCCCGACCGATTGTCGGTCGAGGAGGCACTCGTCATCGCCGACCGCGAGTTCGGCTGGCACATGGGGGTTGCCGGGTGCCGGGCCTTGATCCACAAGTACGAGGCGGACAAGGCCGACCACGCCTTTCAGGCCCGCCTGGCCGCCATCCGTCGCAGCGACAGCGTCATCGACAAGATCGCCATGATGATCGACGAGGAGGACATCAAGAGGGAGTTGCCCACTGGACTGCTGGCCAGTGAGATCTCCGAGACCGGCCGTGAGCCCGATGCCCGCCGGCTGGCCGAGATGGCCTACAACGCGCACGACGAGTCGGTGCTGCGGGTGCATGCCAAGGACATCGCCGCCCAGTACGCGAATGCGCCGCGCTACTTCGACGGCAGTGCCTCGGCGCTGCGGTTCGTGACCGAGCTGGGCTTTCCCGACTCGTTCGCCGGCGCGCGAGTGCCCTCGCCGCCGGCCAGGGAGGAGGCGCAGGGGCCCACGGAGTTCCCCGCTCTGCACGCCTACCAGGAGCGTCTGGCGTCGAAGCTGACCGAGCTGTTGACGCTGCCGACGCCACAGCGGGCCATGCTCAGCCTGCCGACCGGAGCGGGCAAGACCCGTGTCACGGCCGAAGGCGTCATCCGCTGGATCCGGGAGGCGGGCACCCCGGCGGGGCCGGTCCTGTGGGTCGCGCAGACCGAGGAGCTGTGCGAACAGGCCGTGCAGTCCTGGAAGTTCGTGTGGGAGAAGGTCGGTGCGGACCAGCCGCTGGTCATCGACCGACTGTGGAGCAGCAACTCCGCCACCCCGGTCACCGGCCGCCCGCATCTGGTCGTGGCGACCGATGCGAAGTTGCGGGTGTGCCTGCACACGGACGAGTACGCGTGGCTGCGCCGGGCGTCCCTGGCGCTGGTCGACGAGGCGCATGTGGCGACGTCGCCCGAGTACACCAAGATTTTCGAGCAGCTCGGCCTGACCCGTTGGGAGACCTCCCGTCACCTGGTCGGTCTGACCGCCACCCCGTTCCGCAACGACGCCGAACGCACCCGGCAGCTCGCTCAGCGGTTCGGCAATCGCCGCCTGGACGAGGGGGTCTTCCTCGGCGAGCCGATTCCGAGTCTGCAGCAGCTGGGCGTGTTGTCGCAGGTCGAGCACCGCGAGCTGGCCGGTGCGCGGATGCAGCTCAGCCCCGACGAGCTGCGGACCGTCGAGCAGTTCAACGGCTTTTTGCCCAAGGGTGCCGAGCAGCGTCTGGCCGAGGACGAGGCCCGCAATCAGATGCTCCTGGGCGAGATCGCGGCGATGCCCGAGGACTGGCCGGTATTGGTGTTCGCCACGTCCGTCTCGCACGCCAAGTTCCTCGCGGCCAAGCTCGGCGACCGGGGCATCCGGGCGGCGGCGATCGACTCGGCGACTCCGACCGCCGAGCGGCGCAAGCGCGTGGAGGCCTTCCGCAAGGGCCAGATCCGGGTCATCACCAACTACGGCGTGCTCACGCAGGGATTCGACGCGCCGGCGACGCGGGCCGTGGTCATCGCCCGTCCCGTCTACAGCGCCAACAACTACCAGCAAATGATCGGCCGTGGTCTGCGCGGGCCCCGCAACGGTGGCAAGGACACCTGCCTGATCCTCGACGTGCGCGACAACATCGTGAACTACGACGCGGGCCTTGCCTTCACCGAGTTCGAGTACCTGTGGAAGAAGGGACAGCAGTGACCGTCGCACACGGGGTGGGCCTCTCGCTCACCCCCGCCCAGCTGTCCGTCGTGACCAAGCCCTGGGATGCCAGGACGCTCGTCACGGCGGGCGCGGGTGCGGGCAAGACGACCACCCTCACCTACCGGCTGGAGCATCTGACCGGCACCGAGGAGCTTTTGGCGGGCGAGATCCTCGTGTTGAGTTTCTCGCGCGCCGCCGTGCGCGAGCTGCGCGAGCGCGTCGACAAGCTCGCCACCACCGCTCGTCGGGTGCGGGCCCAGACCTTCGACGGCTGGGCGCTGTCGGTGCTGCTGCTGGAAAATCCCCAGCGCGACGACCTGGGCGGCACCAGCTTCGACCAGCGCATCGCGATGGCGACCGAGGCGATCGAGCGGGGTGTGCTGGAGGCCTCGGAGCAGGGTGTGCCCGCGCACGTCGTCATCGACGAGGTGCAGGACCTGGTGGGCGTGCGCCGCGACATGGTCGAGGCGCTTCTCGACCGGTACGCGGACAACTGCGGCTTCACCGTGGTCGGCGACGCCGCGCAGGCGATCTACGGCTTCCAGGTCGCCGACCCCGACGAGCGCGCGAACGAGACGAATCTCTTCTTCCGCTGGGTGCGCGTTTCGTTCGGCGACGACCTGGTCGAAGTGACCCTCGCCGACAACTTCCGCGCCCGCACCAAAGAGGCCCGTATCGCGTTGCCGTACGGGCCGCGACTGCAAAACCTGCCCGCCCAGAGGGGCGAGGCGGCCAAGGAAGCGGAGGCGGTGTATGCGCAGCTGCGCTCCGACCTCGCCCTCGCCCCCGACTTCGGCACCCTCGATGACGCGTTCACCCTGGCCTCGTTGCGGCAATTCGAGGGCACCACCGCGATCCTGTGCCGCGACAACGGCCAGGTCCTGCACCTGTCGGAACGGCTGCACACGCTGGGAGTGGATCACCGTATCCAGCGCTCGCCCCGCTCGCGTCCCACACCGGCGTGGGTGGCCCAGCTGCTGCTGGCAACCAGCGCCGCCCAGCTGACCGAGGACCGTTTCCGCGATCTGGCCGTGCTTGCGCCCACCTGGGATGCGTCACGCACATGGCATGCGCTGCGGCGCTGCGCCGCCGGTGCCCGAGGCACCCTCGACCTCGAGGCGCTGCGCCGGGCCGTGGCCGAGGGCCGGCTGCCCGACGAACTGACCGCACCCCCTTCCCATCCCCTCGTCCTTTCCACCGTGCACCGGGCCAAGGGCCTGGAGTTCGACCGCGTCCTGATCGTCGAGCCGCCCGCGGCGTCCGAATGGCACGGCGAGCACGCGGACCCGCCGGCCGAGGCGCGTTTGTTGTACGTGGCGATGACCCGGCCACGCGACGACGTCTACCGGCTCGCGCGCCCGCACACCTGGATGATGCGCAAGCACAAGCCCACCGATCGGTGGTACGTCGGCGGCCGACAGTCCTACGCGCGCACCGGAATCGAGGCGGGCGATCTGGACGTGTGCCACGCCACGCCCGCGGGCGCCGGCGATCCGGTCGGCGACCCCGCGCTCCTGCAGCAGTACCTGCGCGAGCGGGTGCACGGCGGGGACGCGGTGGAGCTGCGCCGGCTCCACGACCTGCCCGCATCCAACGTCGAGACCCCGCCGTACGGGATCTTCCACGACGGCCGGCCGATCGGAGTCGTCTCCGAGCGTTTCCGCCACGACCTATGGCGCCTTTTGAAGATCAATGCGGGGTGGAAGGTCGAGCGGTGGCCGTGCCGCGTCACCGGGCTGCGCATCGACACCGTGGAGGGTGTCGCCGGTTTCCCCGCTCTCACCGAGCGCCTGGGCCTGGGCGACAGGGGCGTGTGGCTCGCCCCGCGCCTGTGCGGCTTGGGCCGCTTCGACTGGACCCATGCCGAATCCGTCCCGGAAGGACACCACCACCCGTGACCGTACCGTCGCCGCATACGGCGCATTACCAGCTGCGTTCGGACCTGCGCGCCGCGCTGCGCAAGGACCTGCTCGGCCCGCACGGAGGTGAGCAGGAGGTCCTCACCGACGACGCGCCGATCACCGCCTACCCGATCGGCGTCCTCTTCCCCCAGCCCTCCGCCGACGACGTCGACACGCAACAGCCCCTGACGCTCGACGAGGAGGACGGCGTGGACACCCCGCCCGACGTCGTTGCCGGCGACGACGTCGAGCAGGGCGCCACCGATCTGGGCATCGCGCTGGCCAATCTGCGCAAGCCCTCCTCCATGGGCTTGACCTTCGCCGTCGATGCGACGGTGTCACCGCAGATAACGGTCACGGTCACGGCGGCCCGCTACGTTCCCGAGGACGAGGCGGGCAACCGGATCGAGCCGCGCCGCAGCGAGGCCCGCAGCACCGAGCGACAAAAGGAGCGCTGGCGTCGCGAGGTGCTGGTGTGCGAGCCGGGCGAGTTCGACGTGCGATGGCCGGGTTCCCTCAAGGGCGAGCTGTGCGACGGCCTGGAATGGCGGGCTCTGGTACGCCCGGCCGTCGAGGGCACGGTGACGGTCACGGTGACGGTGGTGAACACGCTGACGGCCGGCGAGTTCGACCTGCAGGACGCCTACTGCTTCTTCCAGCCGGAGGTCAGCGTCCACGGCGAGGAGGGCACCCGTCCCTTCGTGGAGCGCCCCGCCCGCCGCGGCCCGGTCGACGACGAGCAGGCCCTCAGCCGACTTCTGCACCGCCACGCCCCCGTGTTCGCCACCGGCCACGGCACATCGGTCGCCTGGGACTGGCAGGCGCCACCGCTGCGCACCCCCATGCCCAAGCGAGCCGCGGTCGCATCGGTGCGTACCGAGTTCGTGCCCACGCACGACGTGCTGCTGACCGACTCCAACCCGCACATCGACGACCAGGCGCTGACCATGCACGGCCTGGGCCAGGGAACGCAACAGGACGTGGTGGCCGCGCTCACCCGCCTGCTTCAGGGGTATCAGGAGTGGATCGAGGCGCGCGAAGAAGAAGCCCGCGCCCTGGCCGGCACACCCCACGAGGCGGCGGCGCGTCGACAACTGGAGCTGTGCCGCGTGGCGTTGGGGCGGATGCGACGCGGTGTGGCCCTGCTGGGCGACGACCGCAAGCCGAACGTCTTTGCCGCCTTCCGGTGGGCGAACCAGGCGATGGCGCAGCAGCGGGCGCGCACAGCCTGGATCAAGCAGGGCAGAAGCGGCCAACCGCAGGTCGAGAAAGGCAGGTGGCGGCCCTTCCAGATCGCGTTCATGCTGCTGTGCCTTGAGGGCATCGTCGATCCCAACCACGAGGACCGCGAGGTCGCGGACCTGCTGTGGTTTCCCACCGGCGGCGGCAAGACCGAGGCCTACCTCGGGCTGATCGCCTTCACCACGTTCTGGCGCCGACTGCGCGACGGGGCGCGCGGTGGTGGGGTGACCGTGGTGATGCGCTACACCCTGCGTCTGCTCACGCTCCAGCAGTTCGAGCGGGCCGCGGCACTGATCTGCGCGATGGAGCAGGTACGCGCCGAGCACAAGGCACAGTTGGGCACCGAGACCATCTCGCTGGGCATGTGGGTGGGCAAGTCGGCCACCCCCAACGATCTGGACAGTGCCCAGGACCGCCTGGACAAGTTGCGCCGCGAGCCGGGCAAGTCCCTGCAGAAGGAGAACCCGGTCCAGCTGCAGACCTGCCCGTGGTGCGGCCAGCCGCTGACCGCCTTCGACTACGAGGTCCGCGCAAGCACCCACCGCATGATCGTGCGATGCCCGAGCACGAGCTGCGCCTTCCACAGCGGTGACGGACTGCCCGTCCACCTGGTCGACGAGGCGGTCTACGACGCGCATCCCACCCTCGTAATCGCGACCGTCGACAAGTTCGCCTCGATGCCGTGGCGCCCGGCCACGGCCGCGCTGTTCAACCGGGACGAGCTGGGCGGTCCGCGCCCGCCGGAGTTGATCGTCCAGGACGAACTGCACCTGATCTCCGGACCGCTGGGGACGTTGACCGGCCTGTACGAAACGGCCGTGGACGTACTGGCGGACCGCCCCAAGGTGGTGGCGTCGACGGCGACCATCCGCCGGGCCACGGAGCAGGTCGGGGCCCTGTTCGACCGTCGCACGGCCCAGTTCCCGCCCGCCGGCTTGGACGCCCGCGACTCCTGGTTCGCGGTCGAGACGCCGCGCAAGGACAAGGCATCCCGCCGCTACATCGGGCTGCTCACCCCGAGCACCAGCCAGGCCACCCTCCTGGTGCGTACCTACGCCGCCCTGCTGGACGCCGCCGCCCGCACGGAGGCCGCCGACGCGGTCAAGGACGCGTACTGGACCCTGGTGGGCTACTTCAACAGCCTGCGTCTGCTGTCGGCCGCCGAGCTGCAGGTCCTCGACGACGTCCAAGACCGCCTGGAACTGCTCGGCACGCGCGCCTCGGCCGCACCCCGCCTCGCGGCCCAACTGATCGAGCTCAGCAGCCGGGCCGACTCCAGCGCCATCCCCCGTCATCTGCGCCAACTGGAACGACAGCTGCCCGATGCGGACACCCTGGACGTGCTGCTCGCCACGAACATGATCTCCGTCGGGGTCGACATCGACCGGCTCGGCCTGATGGCGGTCATGGGCCAGCCGCAGACCACCGCCGAATACATCCAGGCCACCAGCCGCGTCGGCCGCCGCCACCCCGGCCTCGTCGCGGTCATGTACAACTCGGCCCGCTCCCGGGACCGTTCGCACTACGAGGGCTTCCCCGCCTTCCACTCGGCCCTGTACCGCGAGGTGGAGTCGACCAGCGTCACCCCCTTCTCCTCACGCGCCCGCGACCGAGGACTGCACGCCGTCGTCGTTGCCCTGGCCCGACTAATGCTGCCCGCCGCCCGCCCCAACGAGGCGGCCGCCCACATCGCGGGATTCGTCGACGATCTCAACGCCCTCGTCCGCCCGTGCATCCTCGCCCGCGTCCACGCGGTCAACGACCTCGAGCACAAGGCGACGGCCCAGAGCTTCGACCAGTTCGTGCAGTGGTGGCTCGACGAGGCCGCCGACCACCCCGAGCTGGTCTACGAAGCCAAGCGCGGCTCCCACCAATCCGCCCTCCTCGCCGGCTTCGACGACGAGGACCCCGAAACGGCCGGCTGGTCCACCCTGTGGAGCCTGCGCGACGTCGATGCCGAATCCACCCTCTTCCTGGAGCACTGACCACATGACCCCGCCCCCTCCCCCGCGCCGCCGACGCGGCACCGGCGCCGCTGTCGTTCGTCCCCGCAAACTCGGCGGCGTACGACGGTCCCAGATGGTGACGACCTACGGCGTCGGCGCGATGATCGCCGTGGACAACGAGTCGTTCATCGTCGCCGGTCTCGACTCCTGGGACGTCTCCCAGGCCCCCGAGGTCCTGGAGCGTCGTCTGGCCCGCGTGCTGAAGGTGCGCTCCTTTCGCCAGCCGCCCGCCCCGGACCCGGACCGGGCAACGGACGGCGTGCACGTCCGCCGATTCCCGACCATGTACTCCTGCCCCAAGTGCGCGACGCTCCAGCCGTTTCACAAGTTCAACTCCCCGCCCCGTACGGCCCGTTGCGGGACATGCCAGGAGGACCTCGTGCCCTCCCGCTTCGTCCTGGCCTGCAACAACGGTCACATCTCGGACTTCCCGTACTGGCGGTGGGTCCACCGCGGCAGCGGCCACACCGGCGGCCTGTGCGGCGGCACCCTGTCCTTGGGCACCAACGGCAACACGGCATCCCTGCGGTCGGTCGTCGTCTCCTGCAGCTGCGGTGTGCCGGACGTATCCATGGAGGGCGCCTTCCGCAGCCGCGTTCTAAAAGATCTCGGCATCGGCTGCGATGGCGGCCGCCCGTGGTTGAAGGACGCACTCCCCAAGGGATGCGACCAGGCACCGCGCGCCATGCAGCGAGGCTCCTCGGCCGTGTGGCATCCCCAGGTCGCCAGCGCCCTGTCCATCCCCCCGTGGGGCGAGGGCCTGCACAAGCTGGTGGAGAAGCACAAGCTGCTCGGCGCCTCCGAGGACACCATCCGCTGGTTCGCCAAGAACCACGCCGCCCTGCTCAAGAGCGTCGACGCCACGGCAGAAGACATCATCCACCTCCTCCAGGCCATCGAGGACGACGAACAGGCCGACCAGGACGACACTCCCACGCCGAAGGCCCGCAGCGCGCTGCGGCAGGAGGAATACATCCGGCTGGTCCGCGGCAACCCCGAGCGGTACACCGCCGAATGGCAGCCCTTCGTATGCGAAAAGCCGTTGGGCTCCCCGACCGTGCTCAAACCGCTGGGGCTGCGCGACACCATGCTGGTCAAGCGGCTGCGCGAGGTGCGGGCCCTGGCGTCGTTCATGCGCGGCGACCTGCCCTCCGACGCGGACCCCGCCCACCGCATGGCGCCGCTGACCCTGTCCGACGACATCGACTGGCTTCCGGCCGTGGAGGTGATCGGCGAAGGCGTGTTCCTACGCCTGGACGAGGACAAACTGCGTTCTTGGGAGACCGATGAGACGGTGATCGCCCGCGCGCGCCGCATCCGCAACAATCACCTGACACTTCTCAAGCGCCGCGCCGCCGCGTCCAAGACCGCAGGAGAAGGGCAGCAGAACGCGGAAGAGATCGACTCGCCGGTCACCCCCCGCTACCTCCTGCTCCACACCCTCGCGCACATCCTGATCAACGAGTGGAGCCTGGACGGCGGCTACCCGACCTCCGCCCTGCGCGAGCGCCTGTACTGCGACGACGACATGGCGGGCCTGCTGCTCTACACCGCCACCAGCGACTCGGCCGGCAGCCTCGGCGGCATTGTCGCCCAGGGCGAACCCGATCGCCTGGCCCACACCCTCAAGGCCGCCCTCGCCCGCACCGCCTGGTGCTCCAACGACCCGCTGTGCATGGAGTCCGAGGCAGCCGGCGTCGACAACGTCAACCTCGCCGCCTGCCACGCCTGCGTTCTGCTGCCCGAGACCAGCTGCGAAACCAACAACAGCTTCCTCGACCGGGCCATGCTCGTCGGCACACCGACCGGCACGGTGCCCGGATACTTCCACGACCTCGCATAAGGCCATCACGGGGGGTGGGGCGAGGCAACCCGCAGCGCGCCCCACCCCCGATAGAGGGGCCTCAGAGTCGTCGCCGCCGCTCTTCCACCACCGCACGCACCCGCTCCGCCGCCTCCAGCGGCGACTCATGCTCCCACACCCGCACCGCCAGCCATCCGGCCTGCGCGAGCCGCTCATCGGTGTCCGCGTCCCGTACCCGATTCCCCTCGATCTTGGTCCGCCAAAAATCCGCATTCCGCCGCGGCCAGGTGGCATGCTCCGGACAGCCATGCCAGAAACAACCATCCACGAACACCGCCACTCGCGCCGGCCCGAACACGATGTCCGCCTCCCGACGCACTCCCTTCACCGGCCGCCTATGCACCCGAAACCGCAGTCCCGCTGCATGCAACACACGACGCAAGGCCAGCTCCACCTGGGTATTCCGGCTCTTTTGTCGGCTCATCCGCGCCCGGACCTGTGCCGTCGTCTCCAACGCCTCCACCCAGACATTGTCCGCCTGCCTTCCCCCAAAGCGCCCCACCCGACTCAGCCAGTAACGGGGCTCAGATCGCCGATCGCCGTTGATCGCGGTCCGGATGGCCCAGGGTTTCCGTCGGGGTGGTCGTTGATCCAGGTCAGGCCGCCGAGGTCGAGGCGTAGGCGTGCGCGGGTGACGGCGACGTGGGCGAGGCGGGCGTCGGCTTCGTCGATCGGCCCGGGCAGGGGGTTGCCGTGCTCGTCGGTCTCGTCGCTGTCTTTGGGCGGGTGGAAGTCGTCGGCGATCTCTACCTGGGGCCATTCGCGGCCTTTGGCTTTGTGCGCGGTGGACACCGTCACTTGCGCGTCCTGCTCGCAGACCAGGCGGTTGACCGCGGTCAGGATGGCGTCGGTGCCGTGGTGGTCGACGAGGTCGACCAGGGGCTGCAGGTCACTGCCCGCGGGATCGTGTTCGGCGTAGTCCTGCAGCTGGCCCCAGGAGGTGAACAGCACCAGCTCGGGGTGGGAGGCGCGGCGTCCGTCTTTCAGGTCGCGTGACGCCAGCGCCAGAGCCTGCAGGGCCGCTCCTCCCCCGGCCAGCGCGACCCTGCGGCCGAGGGCAAGGAAGCGCAGGACTTGGGCCATGGCGCCGATGTTGCTGCGGCACAGCACCGCGTCCGGCTGGGTCAGCTTTCCGACCTCGGTGGGGATCGCCTGGCTGCCTTCCAGGCGGATCGGGGCGTCGGTGATCGCCAGCCACCGGTTGGCCTCCAACGCCAACAGGGGGCCGAAGCGGAAGGATCGGGTCAGGGACAGGGCGATGCCGTCGAAGCCGGTCATCACGTCCTTGGCGCCACGCCAGCCGTAGATGGCCTGCGCAGAGTCCCCGACCATGACCAACTGGGCGTGCCCGCGCTGGTTGAGCAGCACCTGTTCCAGGACCGGGTTGGTGTCCTGGGCCTCGTCCAGGAGCACGAAGTCGGTGCGCAGTTTCGGGTCGGACAGGGCCCACAGTTTGAGGTAGTGGTCGTGTTCGAAGCGGACGGCGCCGGTGTCGGGGTGCTGCAGGTCGGCCCAGGCGGCGCGGGCGTAGGGCAGGATGCGGCGGGCGAGCTCGGCGTGCAGGTCCTCGGTGTCCAGGCCGCGCAGCGGGGGCACGTGGTGGCGGTCGATGACCGGGTCGGCGGAGTGGCAGAAGCGGGTCACGGTGCGCTGGGCTGTGGAGGTCAGCGTGGCCGGATACACGGTTCGGTCGCCGATCCGCATGGGCTTGGTGATACCCAGAGCGTCGGCGGTGTGCCTGTCCGGCAGGCGGGGTCCGTTCAGGCGGGCCTGGTAGCGGTGACCGATGGCGGCGTAGGCAAGTGAGTGCGCGGTCTTGCACAGCACCGTGCCGGGGAAACGGCCGGCGGCGTCCTGCGCGATGGCCCGGTTGAACGCGACATACAGGCCGCGCCGGGAGGTGCCGGCGGCGAGCTGGGTGAGGGTCGTTGTCTTTCCGGTGCCGGCTCCGGCCTGGACCACCAGGTGATCCCCGGTGGCGAAGCATCGGCGGCCAGGACTTGTTCGTCGGTGGGCTGCAGCATCGTTGAGCATCGTCGATCTGTGAGAGCGCGGTTGGGGCGCGCAGGGGTGGTCAGGTGGTGTCGTCGTCAATGAGGAAGCCGCGCATCGGCACCGGCGGCAAACCCTCGGAGTGCGCAGTCGTATGGCGGCTCAGCGCGGCCAGGTCCCGGACGATCGCCGCGTAGTGCACCACGACCGGCTCCGCCGGGACCGCGGCACGGGAAAGATCGGACAGCAGACCGCTTGTTTCCTGCAGGAAGGCGGCGGTGCCGGCCTGTTGCCGCCGGGCGAGTTCGGGCGGTTGCGTCCTTGGAAGTGGTGTAACGGGTTGGACCTGATCCGGGGGTTTGCTCCGGCGTCCGGGTTGGTGCCCGCATAGACAAACGGCCACCGGCTGATCTTCGAAGTGTCGAAGCCTCGAAGGAGATCAGCACGATGACCGCACCTGACAGTCTGCCCCTGCACGCCCTCACCGAGGAGAACCTCGCCGCGGCGAGTCCCGATCTGCTGCGCGCGATGGTCAAGACGTTCGCCGACGTGCTCATGTCCGCGGAGGCCGATGCCCTCTGCAACGCCGAATACTGGCAGGTCAGCGACGAACGCGTCAACCACCGCAACGGATATCGCCCGCGCGAGTGGGACACGAGGGCCGGCACCGTCGAGCTGGCCATCCCCAAACTCCGCAGCGGCAGTTACTTCCCGCACTGGCTCCTGGAACGACGCCGCAGGGCCGAACAGGCCCTGATCTCGGTGGTGGCCACCGCCTACCTGCTCGGGGTCTCCACCCGCCGGGTCGAGAAGCTCGCCGAGTCCCTCGGCGTGACACAGCTGTCGAAGTCCCAGGTCAGCGCGATGTCCAAGCACCTGGACGAACAGGTCACCGCGTTCCGCAACCGGCCGCTGGACGCCGGCCCGTATGCGTTCGTCTGGGTGGACGCACTGACCCAGAAGGTCCGCGAAGGCGGCCGCATCATCAACGTCCACGCACTGATCGCAGTCGGCGTCAACGCCGACGGCCACCGCGAAATCCTCGGCCTGGACGTCGCCACCGCCGAGGACGGCGCCGGCTGGCTGGCCTTCCTGCGGTCGCTCATCGCCCGCGGCCTGGCCGGCGTCCAGCTGGTCGTCTCCGACGCCCACGCCGGCCTGGTCGACGCCATCGGCGCAACCCTGCCCGGCGCCTCGTGGCAGCGCTGCCGCACCCACTACGCCCGCAACCTGCTGAGTCAGGTTCCGAAATCGGCCCAGCCGTGGGTGGCCACGCTGCTGCGGACCGTCTTCGAACAGCCCGACGCCCACGCCGTCCAGGCCCAGATGCGGCACGTCCTTCAGACCCTGGAAACGAGGTTTCCCAAGGCCGCCGAACACCTGGACGGCGCCCAGCACGAACTGCTGGCCTTCGCTGCCTTCCCGCGCGAGATCTGGCGGCAGATCTGGTCGAACAATCCGCAGGAACGACTGAACAAAGAGATCCGCCGCCGCACCGACGTGGTCGGCATCTTCCCCGACCGCACCGCCGTGATCCGCCTGGTCGGTGCCGTCCTGGCCGAGCAGAACGACGAGTGGACCGAGGCCCGCCGCTACATGGGCCGCGACCTCCTCACCAAAGCCCGCCTCCACTCGATCGAGTCAGATACCGACGACACCGTCCTGCCCACCGAACTCACCGCATAGCCTCAAAGAAGAGATCACCGAGTGGCCGTCGATACACCACTCCAACGGACGTGACCGAGTTCGGCCGTGACCGCTGCCGGGGTGCAGGTCTCCCCACGGTGATGAACGGCGGCGTGGCAAGGAAGAGCTCCCGGCAGGCCGGGCTGCTGAAGTGCGCCGGGTGCGGGACCGCCATCAAGTACGGGACCACCTGTCGATGGTGGAGCACCGCTGCCAGGACCACGCGCTCGGCATGCTCATCGAACAGGGCAGGACCGGGCGGGGGCTGATCAGGGTCGGGAGTACCGATCAAGGTCTTGGACACCAGGGGCCTCCGAAACGGCCAGGACAGGGGCAGCGAAACTTCCGCAGCAAGTGCTGCGGCAGGGGCGTGGTCCCAGCGGCCTTCGAGCTCACGCGGGCGGGGCAGCCGAGCGGAACGGCCACTCGAAGGCAGCGGGCTCACCCCAAACCACGGCCCGAGGCGGGCGACGGGCCGGGAAGCCGGTCGCAGATGTACAGGCGGTGGCGGACTGGGTCAAAGGGCTCCCAGGCAATCAGAGCGCTGTCCGCAGCATTGCGAACAGTGACGTGAGCGGTACAGCGCTGGGCGCGCCAGCGCATCTGTTCGGCGTACGGCAAGCCCGTGAGGTCGTACAGGGTCATCACCTCCTGGTCGGCCGGCAGGTGCCCGTCGCCGGGGCGAAGGAGCGGATCGACGAGCTCGAGCCGCCACGTGCCGGGCAGGGCCTCGCGGTCCAGGACAGGTAGGGAGCAGCGACGGCGGGCGCGGGTCCGGGCCACGCACTGGAGGTCCTCGAGAGGACCGGGGGCCAGATAGCGCGCGCCGATGATGCGCACGACCGGCCGGACAGGCCAATCCGGGGCGGCCTGGGGTGGCTGCTCGGGCCGGGGTGTGAAGAGGCCGGCATCTTGCAGGCAGCGGGAGTTCAGCGCGAGGGCCCGGCACATCTCCTCCAGAAGCGCGCTGCGGTTGCCCGCCGCACCGACGGACACAGGGCGCGGTGCCGGACGCGGCACCACGCGCTCCCGTCATGGGAAGCATGAGCAACACCGGAAGAAACGTGCCAGCGCTCCCCCGGCGGCACCGAACCTGCGGGGAGCTCAACGGGATGCAGCGGAACAGCAGTACTGCCCGGGCGCTGGTACCACTCAATGGGGTTCCCGCAGAAATCACACCGGGAGCCCTGCGCAGTGCGCAGCAGCCGGCTCGGACTGTCGTCGGCGATGCGCAGGGACCGGCGCGGCCGGTAATTCTTGCGGCTGCCGTCCCAGGCGGAACCGTCGTCAGCGAAGGAGTTGTTCGTCGAGCGCATGACCGCAGACGGTGACGCCCAACACGCCACAACATGGACGACCAAGCCGAGGAAGTCACTCTCCCGACCCCATCAAGTCGCGCAAGAGTTCGCTTAATAGCTCATGCGTTCCATCGGGCCCCACGAACCGGTCGATGCACACAAGGGTGCCGTGCACCCCGCCCCCTTCGACCGCAAGACGCGACCGACCGCCCATCCAGCCGGCGCTCTCAACACCCGTCGCTCATGCGGTCGGCTGCGACAGGGGCCGCAGAAACGCCGCCTCGCCCTATGCCTGCTCCAAGACGATCTCCGCCGCACGGGCTCGTCGCCGAACCTGACGCCCTGGAGGATCGATTGAGGCGGCCCCTGCCAACAGAACGACCGTAACCAGCGCCGCAACGGCGCGTTCGTCAGCACGAGCAGGTGGAGAACGCGGCCGTACCTGCAACTCACCTGGCTCGGAGGAGGCTTAGCGTCAGTACCGGCACGACTGGCAGCCCGTTATGCAGACCTCAGCCGTCACTCGCCGCGGTCTATGCCGATCTCGTACGCGATCTCCCAGCGGACGTCAGGCACCACAAGGTCGGCCGTCTCCACAGGCCGACCGTCGCCGTCGTAGTACGTGCGCTCGATCCGCATCAGCAGGTCTCCGACGCTAATCCCCAGCAGGTTGGCCTCTTCCTGCGTAGCCCGCCCCGGCCGCGGCACCTCGACGGCGGTATCGACGGCAACGCCGATGGTACGCATCCGCTCCACAACTCCCGCACCGGCAAGGGGACCCATCTCCGGCAGCACAATGGGCGTGCCGTCCGTGAGAGCCATCGGCTCCCACGACGTCGACAGTTGCACCGGCTGGCCGCCAGCCATGAACTCGTACGTCGTGCGCACGCAGTGATCCCCGGGCTGGATGGCAAGGCGCTGCGCGACGTCCTCAGGAGCGGGCACTCTGGCCTGACTGTGCGACTCCCAAGTGCCGGCCTTGCCTTGCTCATTCATGTTCGCGCGGAACGGGCTGCCGCCGCGGCGCTCGCGGTGGCGCGACCGGATCATGCGCATGCGCTCGCGCGGTGAGCGAACAAACCGTCCGGAGCCAGCCCGTCCTTCGAGCAGGCCCTCGATGACGAGCCGGTCCAGGGCGCGTTGCGTCACGTTGCGACCGACGTTGTATTCGGTCGCCAAGACGGCGCCCGATCGAACGCGAAACCACGATCGACGGCGGCATCCTGGACGACTGGGCCCGGTTCGTCGCCCAGACCGCCGCACCCGCAGCCCAGCGCCTCCACCTCGGCAACCGGGGCCAGCTGCTCCTCGACGCCGACGCGGGAAGCTGGGCCCTGCTCCGCCGCGACCAGCACGGCTGGCGAGTGCGGCAAGGCGGCCCCGAACGCCTCTGGGACCCCATCGAAGACCACCTCCTACGGTGGCGCCACGATGGATCCCCCACCCTGGACCAATTCCGCATCACCATCACACCCGACGGGCGCCACGACATCTCCTGGCGCCACGCCCGGTGACACGGGCCAGGCCCGGCCGCCTGCCGACAAGGAGCACCAGGAGAGCCGGACCGCGGCCGCACGACGTTCATGCCGCCCCGAAAGCGCAGCCGCAGCCGTGCCGAGAGCAAGACCCGGCGCTCCAAACCGGGTCAGCCAAGCGGTGAAGAGGAGCCTTGGCCGTTGTGGGAGGTGGCGCGTGACGGCGTCAGGCAGGCTCGCAGGCAGCGATCTCGCAGTTCGGAGATGACGGCCTTCTCGGACGCGTTGACGGCACCGTCCGCCGTGGCCACCCGGTCGGCCGCGTCGAGGATGTCGCTCAGATCCCCCGGCTCGGCGTCTATGCGCTGCCACACCTCGGTGGGGTCGATGTCGACAAGGTGAGCGAGCTGCTCGTCGACCACCTGATGGTGATCCCGCACCAGCCTGACCAGGTGCCGGATCAACAGCGCCTCATCGTCGGCGATTTTATCGTCTGCCATGATGACGATCCAGGCGACCCACAGCATCAGCTGCGGATGCCGGCTCCGCTTGCTCAGGCCCTCGGCGAGTTCGATCACCCGGGCCTGGTTCCGGAAGACGGCTTGCGCGTGGCCCTGGCCTCGTTGGGGCTGGTGATCTCCTCCTCCCAGGCGAAAGTCTCGCCGACACGGAGGTAGGCGGCTGTCTGCTCGGTGAGGGCGGCCTGCATGGTCTGTGTGAACCCGGCCAGGGTCCCGTTCTCCACGGTGCCCAGGGCAGCAATCTGTACGGCGCGGGCGGCATGGAGGTCGTTGAACCTGGAGACCAGTGCAGCACGCTTCCGAAGCGGCCGTCCAGACCCACTGCCAACATCCAACGGCCCCCGACCTGTACGACCTCGACATCGTTTGGGCAGGCCAACCTATGTCAGTTCACGAATGGTACGGATGGTTCCCCTAACAACTTCTAGCTTCTTGTCGCGCCTGGCAATCCACTTCTCGTGGATCCCGGGTGCAGCCACCCCGGCCGTGACATTCACGTTCACGAGGTCAAACGCAAGGTCTGCTCGTTCGGTCAGGATGGCTGAGTACGCCCGGGTATCAGTTTCCACATCATCGAGGCGCCTCAGACACATCTGCTTGTTGCCGCTGAGGGCGTACGAGAGAGCCAGGACCATTCGGGTTTGCAGAAGACTTTCTGCGTCCCGTTCCGCCCCTTGGCCACTCAAGCTCCGCCAGCCTCGGCCAACCTGTTTCAGCTTCGCGGTGAGAGCAACTTCCAGCACAGGAGGAATCTGAGCGAGCAACAGGTTGCGGTCTTTGCCCTCCAGCAACGCGGCCTCCCTGAGCAGGCGGTCGGCCGTCTCGCGGTAGACCTGCTCGATTGCACTGAACGCCGCCTGATGAGCGTCTTCACCCGCTACCCGGCTCAGCACAGCCCGCGCTGTGGTTGCTCCTCGAACCCAGATAAGTACCGCTTCCACGCCCGACATGCGGTCCCCCACTGCGAGAAATGTGTTGTGAGCGTCCGCATACCCACGCACGCGGTCTCGCATCCCACTGCAAGGAGCAAAGCCACCGGTGGGCTGGTCGGCAGCGATTGGGCGGCGCGTGATCTAGGATGCGAGAAATGATCTTGATGTATGTGGGAAATCTACCCCACTACTAGCCCAGGTGGTCGCCAACGCGCTCGAACTGGTCCGCCATGCTCGCGAGACAGGCCCACAGCGGACTCGCCGGACGTCGACGGCCACACCGCCGCCGTGGCGTCCCCGCCCCGCCGTCAGCGGTTGGCGCGCGGCGGCGTGGCGGTGCCGTGGACGCGCTTGGCGTGCCGGGCGTACAGGCGGGGCGCCAGGAACGGCAGGACCAGCCGTGCGGGCAGGGGCGCCTCGGCGAGGACCGCCTTGATCACTTCGGGGTCCCCCTCGTACATCGCCATGCCGAAGGCGAGCGGCAGCATCTTCCTGGGCACCTCATCCATGCCGTGCTCGCCGAGCCGCCGCCACTCGGCGGCGGTGATGTGCTCGCGCGCCAGGGGGAGGATCCGCCGCTCCTCCATCGCCATGTGTTCCGCGAGGGCGGCGGACAGCCTGTCCAGCACCTCGGCGAGTTTCTCGCCGTCGCGCGCGGTGGACCGCCACCGCGGCAGCAGGCGCGCCACTTCGTCGTTGGCGGCCTCGATGGCGTGGTGCTGCTCCTCCATGAGCGGCACGACGGCCTCGGCCTCCGGCCCGCTCCGCCTCAGGAGCAGCGGCCACAGGATCAGGTCCTCGCCCTCGTGGTGGAGGTGCAGAAGGCGGCAGACGAGTTCGGCATGGGCGCCGACGGTCTCCGAGCGCCGGGTGTCGTCCGGTTCGACGTCCCGCACGAGCCGCGGCAGCAGCCCGAACTCGCGGCGGATCATGGTGTGCGCCATATACATGTCGCGCACATCGGCCATGGGCTCGTCACCAGTGGGATTCATGTGGTCCTCGATCTGTTGGGGGAAGGGTCCGGCAGGTCCGGCGCCGCCCGGCGGCGGACCTGCCGGACGGTCAGCGGCGCCGGGCTCCCGGGCCGGTGCGGGGACTCCTCGTCACCAGGGCAGCACGCCGTTGCGGTCGAAGAACCCGCCGGTCGGGCCGTCGGGGCCGACCAGCGCCATCCGGACGATGGCCTCCGCACCCTCCTCGACGGTCTGGAAACCGGTGTTGCCGTTCAGATCGGTCTTCGTGAAGCCCGGCTCCACGGAGTTGACGCGGAAGCCGGGCAGCGCCTTCGCGTACTGCACGGTGATCATGTTCACGGCCAGCTTCGAGGCCGGGTAGTCCAGGCCCGGGAACATGTGGGCCGGCTGGTCCGGGTCGGCGACGTGGTGCAGCGAGGCCAGTCCGCTGCTGACGTTGACCACGACCGGGGCCGCCGACTCGCGCAGCAGGGGAAGGAACGCGTGGATGACCCGTACGACGCCGAAGACATTGGTCTCGAAGGTCTTCGTCATCGCGTCGGCGGTGGTCTCCACGGTGGGCACGACGCTGTTGTCCGGCCGGCGCACCTCGATGCCGGCGTTGTTGATCAGCACGTCCAGGCCGCCCTCGGCCTGGACGGTCCGTACTGCGTCCGCCACGGACGCGTCGTCTGTGACGTCGATCCGGACGAAGTGCGCTCCCAGCCGCTCGGCGGCGGCACGGCCGCGCTCCGCGTCCCGGGCCCCGATCCAGACCGTGTGTCCCTCGGCGATCAGGCGGCGGGCGGTCTCGTAACCGAGCCCCTTGTTGGCCCCGGTGATCAGTGTGGTCGTCATGGTGTCTCTCCCGTCACGGGTGGTCGTTCTGCGACACCTTCAGCGTCCGGCAGGGCGTGGCGGGTAGGGAGTCGTCCCGTTTTCCTGGGACTCGCGATACCAGGGTGTCCCCGCCCGCGCGGCCCGCACCGGGAGCCGGGAGCCCGGACACGGGCCGACTCACCCAGGGACACCGGGGTACGCCGCGCGCTCACCGTTCCCCGGCAGCCGGGCAGTGGCCGGGTGCGATGAGACTGCCGAGCATGTGCAGGAGTTCGGCGCTGCGGCTGCCGGGCTCGGGGTGGAGCACGACGAGCGTGAGGCCGTCGCTGCCGGTCACGGCGAGTTTGGTCGAGCGCAGTTCGAGATCGCCGACCTGCGGGTGCGTCAGGCGCACGGCATGGTCCTTGTGGGCCATCACGTCGTGACGGGCCCACAAGTGCCGGAAGCGATCGCTGCGTACGGACAGCTCACCGACGAGTTCGGCCAGCCGCGGGGCGTCGACGTCCGGGCCCGCCTGGGCGCGCAGGGTGGCGACGCCCTGCCGGGTCATCTCCTCCCAGTCCCGGCGCCGCTCGCGGTCCGCGGGATCGAGGAAGGCGGCCCGCAGCAGGTTCACCCCTCGGGCGTAGCTGGGCGAAAGCGCCACCGCGAGCGCGTTGACGGCCAGGACGTCGAAGAACCGGTTCTGGACCCAGGCGGGATGGGCCGTCCATCCGTCGATCAGCTCGCGGACGGTCCTCGGCACCTGTTCCGGTCTCGGTGCCCGGGTACGGGGCCGCGGCCGGCCCGGTCCCTGGGCTGCCTGTGCCTGGACCAGCCCGGTCATGTAGTCGACCGCCTCCTTGTCCAGGCGCAGCGCGCGGGCGATCGCCATCAGCACCTGAGGCGAGGGATTGCGGTCGCGCCCCTGCTCCAGCCGGAGGTAGTAGTCCGAGCTGATGCCGGCGAGCAGCGCGACCTCCTGCCGCCGCAGGCCCTGGACTCTTCGTGTCCCGGTGGCGCTGATGCCGGCCTCCTCCGGCCGGACCAGGCCCCTGCGAGCGCGCAGGAACTCGCCCAGCGCATTCGTGGCGTCCATGGAATGACCGTAGCCCGCTCGTCCCGGACGAGACTGGCCCCCGTAGTACCAGGAACGGCAGGGCACTGGCGCCTGCCCCGGAGGGCACGCAGATTGGGCGGCGTCCGGAAAACACCCCGGAACGCCATGTGCGTCGCACAGATGCGCGTCACGAGTTCGTGCGCCCTCGCGTGCCGCCGCGGGCCGCCGCGTCCCCCAGCGGACCGGGAGGCACCGGCCGGCGTCGCTCCGCCGGGCCGGGCCCGGGATCGCCCGCAGGGCCGTTCGCACCGCATTCCCACGCGCATCACGTCACAGCGAAGGAACGCTTCATGACCATCACGCTCGTCACCGGCGGCAACAAGGGCCTCGGCCGTGAGACCGCACGCCGTCTGATCAAGCTCGGCCACACCGTGTACATCGGCGCCCGCGACGCGGAGCGCGGGCGGGTGGCCGCCGAGGAGCTCGGCGCCGAACTGCTGCTGCTCGACGTCACCGACGACGCCTCCGTCGCCGCCGCGGCGGAGGAGCTGCGGCGGCGCGAGGGACGGCTCGACGTCCTGGTGAACAACGCCGGAGTCTTCGAGGGCATGGTCGGCGCGGAGCAGACCACGGCCACCCACGCGCAGACCGTTGTGGACGTCAACGTCGTGGGCCTGGTGCGCGTGACGCACGCCTTCCTTCCGCTGCTGAAGGAGTCGGCGTCGCCGGCCGTCGTCAACGTCAGCAGCGGACTCGGCTCCTTCGGCGTGGTCACCGACCCCGGGCGGCCCGAGTCGCACTACGTGACCGCCGCGTACTCCGCCTCGAAGGCCGCGGTGAACATGCTCACGGTGCAGTACGCCAAGGGCCTGCCGGGTGTCCGCGTGAACTGCGTCGAGCCCGGCTTCAGCGCGACCGACCTGCACGGCCTGAGCGGGAACGGGATCCAGAGCGCCGAGGAGGGCGCCGAGGCCATCGTCCGGTACGCGACGATCGGCGCCGACGGCCCGACGGGCACCTTCGCCGACCGCACCACGCCGCTGCCCTGGTAGGCCCGCGATCCGCGCCCGCCGTCCACGGCGCGGACGCCCGGAGGGCCGGGGGCCCGGGGGGGGCGGGGCGCCGGGGCCCGGGCGGGCGGCGCCGGGCGACGGTGAGGCACGGCTCAGCGGCGGTGGCTAGGCTGAATGAGGAACGCATGCCCGGCGGCTGGCCGGTGGCCCATGTCGTGACGCCGACCGGCAGAAGGCGCCGGACATCGTCGGGAAGGAGAACGTGATCTTCCTCGGGCCACCCGGCACCGGCAAGACCCACCTCGCCACCGGCCTGGGCATCCGGGCCTGCCAGGCCGGCCATCGGGTCGCCTTCGCAACCGCCGCCCAGTGGGTCATCCGCCTCGCCGAAGCCCACCACGCCGGCCGTCTCAGCGACGAGCTGACCCGGCTGGGACGGATCCCGCTGATCGTGGTCGACGAGGTCGGCTACATCCCCTTCGAACCCGAGGCCGCGAACCTCTTCTTCCAGTTCATCTCAGGCCGCTACGAACGCGCCTCCGTGATCGTGACCAGCAACAAACCCTTCGGACGGTGGGGCGAAGTCTTCGGCGACGACACCGTCGCCGCCGCAATGATCGACCGCCTCGTCCACCACGCCGAAGTCATCTCACTCAAGGGCGACAGCTACCGCATGCGCGGCCGCGACCTCGGACGGGTTCCCGCCGCCAACACCAGGGAATGACCAACATCAGATGACGCAGCGGGGGTCAATTTTCACCCGTCGGAAGTGGGTCAAGGTTCACGCGTCGTCGACACCCCCGCGGCCGCTGAATGTCGAGACTCTCTTCCCGGAGCTATCCGCCTACCGAGGGACGACGACGAGGCTCCATCCGCGGCCGGGCAGACCGGACCTTTCGGCCAGTTCCGTGGGCGGTCCGATGCTGTGGCCGGCGGACGAGCCGTGGCCGGAGTGCCGCGAGGCTCATGGCCGCGGGCGTGGTCGGCGACCGGCCGATATTCACCGATGGCGGCAGGTTCTGGCGTCCGCATCGGCTCGTGAGCAGGCCCCGGGCCCCACAGACGAGGAGCGGAAGCTCCTGCAGGAGCTGCACCAGGAGCATCGGGTTCCCGGGGTGTCCGAGACGGATCCATTGCCGATGATCGGTCTCGCTCAGCTGTACCGGCGAGACGTCCCCGACCTGCCGGCGGGTCCGGATGACTGCGACCTGCTCCAGGTGTTCTGGTGTCCTTTCAACGCGCACGGCCCGAGCCGGTACGACCTGGAACTGCACTTGCGGTGGCGGCGATCCTGGGAGGTCGGCGACGTGCTGGCCACGCCGCCACAGTCGTCGGTCGTCGGCTCTGACGGGTTCGTGCCCGAACCATGTGTGTTTCACCCGGAGCAAGTGGTCACCTATCCGTTCGCCGGCCTCCTGCCCGAGGAGCTGTGCGCCCGGATCGGCGCCTGGGAGGAAGCCCTCGAAGACGAAGCCGAGCAGTCAGCGGGCGGGAACACGGCCGAGCCGCCCGGCTACCAGTACGACCTGTCCATCCCGCCCAGTTGGCGCGTGGGAGGCTTCGCCTCCTGGCACACCACCGACCCATACCCCATGGACTGCCTGACCTGCACGACACCGATGCGCCTGCTGATGACCATCGACAGCTCGGAATGGGACGGCGGCAGCGGCAGTTGGAAACCCCTGGAGGACCAGACCCAGCCCGCTCACCGATGCGCCACCCCCACCGAGGTCACCGTGGCCTGCGTCTTCGACACCCGCCCCGCCCCCAGACGCCCCCACGACGTGATCCACCCACCCGGAGGCCGTAGCGACGAGCGCCGGGCCCGCCCGGGACCGCGGGCCGAGAACAAGTGGTGCACTGCCTCCCTGGTCCGCCCGCCCGAACAGGTCATCGCCGACGCCTTCGACCAGGCCGAAGCCCGTGACCCAAAGCATCTGCGGCCCTGGGGCGTCCTGGTCGACGGTGCCCGTCACCAGCTCGACCTGATCACCGCCGAGACCACCCGACGCGACGTCACGGTGCACGTGCTGCTGGACTTCGTGCACGTCGCCGAGTACGTCTGGGCCGCCGCCCACGCCTTCCACAAGCCCGGCGCCACCGAAGCCGAGACCTGGGCCGCCGACCACCTGACCGCGATCCTCGCAGGCCACACCGCCCGCACCGCCGCCGAGATGACGGCCCAGGCCAACCGGGAAGGACTACCGGCCGCCCGGCGCGAGGCCGTCGACCCCTGCCGCCACCTGATCGCCGACCGCCTCGACATCACCGGCGCCCGCTGGGGCCTTCCCGGAGCCGAAGCCGTCCTCCGGCTCCGCACCCTCGTCTCCAACAGCGACCTCGACGCCTACTGGCGCTACCACCTCGCCCGCGAGCACGAGCGCCTCTACCCCACCCCCGACCAGCGGAACTACTCCCTCACCGCTTGATCCCGAGCTTCACTCGAAACGAACCGCACCCAGCCGAATCGTGCACCACCGATCTTTCCAGGGGATCTTTCAGCGTCGTCGATGGACGCTGACTGCGTAGCCGCCGCCCTCGTAAGGGTCGGCGTCCCAGGTGGCGAAGCGGTCGACAAGGGCGAGGCCCGCCGCAGCGCAGTAGGCGTCGTACTCCGGCAGCGTGATGCTCGGCGGCACCGGCAGGTGGGCCTCATCCAAACCGAATCCGGAGACGAACAGACCCCCCGGGCGCAGCACCGCGGCCAGGCGGCTGACGGCCGCCGCCTCGGTACCGGTGGCGAGAAGCGGGAAAATGTTGCCGGCGGCGACCACGAGGTCGAAGCCCGCAGCGGCATGAACAGCGGCCGGGGCAAAATCGGTCAGGTCGGCCCCGATCCAGGTCAGCTCCGGCGCTTCCCTGCGAGCCACCGCCAGCATGGACTGATCGAGATCCACCCCGACACAGTCATACCCGAGCTCCGCAAGCCGGATCATGACCCGTCCGGTACCGCACCCGGCGTCCAGTACCCGCGCTCCTGCGGGCACGAGCGCGGCGCAGAATCGCGCCTCACCATGCATGTCCTTGCCGCTGTCGGCCACAACCGCGAGACGCGCGGCGTAGTCCTCTCCGGACGTCCCACCAGTCAGCTCTTCCCAGCGATTCATGACAACAAGGCTAATGAAGCGGAACCATCACTCCCCCATCACCCTCAGATGTCAGGCGAGCCAAGGGTCGAGTGCCCCTGGCGATCGGCGGCCAGGCAGCGTTCGGCGGCAAGATCGCCGACCAGTGGCGTGACTACGCCGCGGACGTCGAAGGCCGGGTCATCAAGGGCTCCGGACACTGGGAGACCGACGAGAAGCCGCAGGAAGTGACGAACCTGCTGCAGTCCTTCCTGCAGGAGCAGGTTCCACTACGAATGGCTGTCCCCCGCGGCAACGGCGACGGTGCCCTCCGGCGCCTCAGGCCCCGCCGCCCGGCTGTTCGGCTGTTCGGCTGGCTGCGGAGCCAGCGCCGGGGGCAGCAATTCGCGCCGCGACAGAGCGACCACGGTCCGCAGGGCGACGCCGCCGACGAACACGGTGATGGCGGCGAGGAGCACATAGGTATACGCCCCGGCCCCGGGCGGACGCTGGCGCTCCACCCAGTGGATCGCGACAGCGGCGACCGCGGCCCAGCTGAAGGTGAACGCCCACGTACTGGGCATGAAGCGCAGCTTCAGGTAGACGGGCAGCAACCGCATCTGGGCCAGCACCAACAGCAGCCCGTAACCGCCGAGGAAGGCCGCGACTGCGTCGATGGACTCGGTGAACAGCGCGAAGTAGGCGATGCCGGCCACGGCCGCCGGGGCGACCTCGATCGCTCCCTGCCCGAGGGCTTGCAGGAGACCCACCGGTCCCTGATCCTCGGCACGGACTCCTCACCCTGACACACGCGTCGGCATCTCGCTGGCACCGTGAATCTGCACGGCCTGGTGGCCCCGGCTTTCGGTCGTTCGTCGGGACGACACCCTGATGCATGTCAGCACTGCGGGGAGGCGGCTGCGGACCGAACCCGGCTTGCCCGGGCTGCGGACTGCCGGTCGGATCTCGCATCGACGGCTGCGGGCACTGGCAAGTGGTCCGGCTCCTCGCGCAGGCGGCGGTGCCGCTGCCCGGCCCGCCGGAGCGGCCGGTCATGGACTGGGCCCAACTGCCGGCAGGCGGTTCGCTGTGGCACGGGCTGAGCGAGTACCCGGACATCCCCGCGAGCGCGGCACTCGCCCACGTGCTGGCGGCCGCCGGCGGCGGGCCCGTCCAGGCGGCACGCGGTGGGCGTCGCCTCGCTCCCGGTCCGTGCCGTGACCGCGCTGCTGCCCCCACGGGACGGCGCGCAGCGACTGAACCTGGCAGGGCCGCATCTGCGCCGTGCGCGCAGGGACGCAGAGGCCATGGCGGAGTCGACGTTCCACAAGCTGCTCGCGACGGCGAGGGCCGACAAGGCATCGATCCGGTACGAGCCGGTGAACATCCACCAGCGCTCGCTGCACCTCAACGTGCCCTTGGCCCGGAACCGGGCGGGCCTGCGGATCCGCCCGAAGTAGTCGCACCAGCCCGATCGCGGGGATGACCCCGTTTTGAGTGACGTCGGCGATCAAGCCCCGCCAACGCTGGAGGACGGCTTCGGCGCCCTCGACCCTCCACCTGGAGCCGGCGATGTCGAAACAGTCAGCGATCAGATGCCGGCATGCGCCTTCCACCACTCCGGGAACGGGACGCCGCCTCCGAGGACGATCTTGAGTGCCGAGCCGGGGCACATGGCCGCGTACCGCCTGCGCCGCCTACACAGTGCCGGGACGAACACCTGCGCCACACGGAAATGCCGAGCGCGTTGAACTGAGCCTGAAGGTCCAGCGGGGACATCCCTCAGGGCCTTCAGGTGCCCGGGTCAGCGCAGGGAGAAAACCCCCGGCTGCCCGCTCATCGACACGTGATTGACGACGACGTGACCGCCCGTCACGGGGATCAGTTCGGGGCGGATCGAGAGGGCCGCGCCCTTGATGTCCTCCGGGACGATCCGTCCTCGTTCGGCTCCGCCCATGCTGAGGAGGACCACCAGCCCGCCGCTCCCGTTGTCGGCCAGGACTCCGATGCGTCCGCCCGGCTCGCGGGCGAGGCTGTACGTGGACAGAGTCTTGGCCTTGTACTCCCACACCTTGCGGCCGTTCTTCAGGGAGCCACCACGACGTCGGGGGCGAGCCCGTCCCGCTCGGCGAGCGTGACCAGCAGATCGCCGACGCGCCGCTATCCGGCCAGGGCAAGGTTGTGCATGCAAGCAATGCCGAGCATGGTGTGATGGGCACCATCGCCTTGGACGCAAAAGCAATCCGCGGCACGGCGCCGGACTCTCGCACGACTTGCCGGTCGGGGCATCCGGGTTTCCCCGCAGTTTCCCGATCGCATGTCTGCGGGTGTCCCGCAGTCTCACCCGGCAGGCGGTCGGTGACCGCGGCTGGGCTTTACGTTGGCAGGGTAAGGGCTTCCCGGCGTCGCGCGATGCGTGGACGCGTTGCGCAGGTCCCGGGAACGCAATGGCTCCCTGGCAATTTGCGAGGGCATCGTGATCCAAGCATTCCGCACTGACATCAAACCGCCCGACGAGCGGACCGAGTACTGGGCAGACGCCGTGTGCCAGGCGTTCATTCAGATGGAGGTCCGTAGCCTGGGAGAGGCCATGATCCATGGCGCCATTCGACGGGCATGCGTGGCGGGCGTCCAAGCCGGCTTCATCGAGACAAGCCCGCAACGGCTGGCCCGGACCGCGCCGCTCATCGCCGCGGACGGCGACGAATCGCTGGTCGTGAGCGTGCAACGAACCGGTGCCGGCGTCGCGCATCAGGACGGCCAGGAGACCCCGGTCGCCGCGGGCGAGCTCGTCATCCTCGACACCCGCAGGCCCTACGACGTCGAGTTCACCGGCCCGGTACGACGGCACCTCGTCACAGTCCCGCGCGAGATGCTGGATCTCCCCGACTCGGCACTGCGCCTGGCCACCGGCCGGACCTACTCAACCGGCCAAGGCATCAGCGGAATCCTCGCGTCGTACGTGAACGGACTCGTCACGATGACAAACCACTGCATCTACGCGCCGACTCCGAAGGACTTCCTCAGACGGGGGATCGTCGACGTGCTGACGGCCCTGGTCGCCCTGGAGGGCAACATCAAGGAAGCGGCCACGCCTGCGGCGGAGGCGGACCTGTTGCTACGCCTGCGCAGCTACATTCGCGCCCACCTGCAAGACCCCGCACTCTGCCCGGCCTCACTCGCGGCCGAACACCACATCTCCGTTCGCTACCTGTACCAGCTCTTCCAGGACGAGCCTATGACCGTGGGCCGTTGGATCCAGCGCCTCAGACTCGAGGCATGTCGAAGGGACCTCGTATCCCCGGAACTCGCGGGGCAGACCGTGGCGGCCATCGCACACCGCTGGGGCTTCGCCAGCCACGCGCACTTCAGCCGCACCTTCCGTTCGGTCTACGGCGTGTCTCCCATGGAGTGGCGGCAGGCCGGCGTCCTGCAGACTGACCCTTTGCAGGCCGTCGATCTCCCCCCCCTCACCAACACGGCGGGTGATCAGTGCTGCCGAACCGATCCGCGCCACGCGATGAGGGCGCATGCGTGGATCAGCCAGGCTTGTCCTGCGGCATTCGCCCTGGATGGCTCGGCGAAACCCGGGGCTGGCTTGCCCGAACCGGTCGACGACATGCGCGCTGAACTTGGTGGCGAAGGAGGCGGCAAGTGATGTGGTGCCGGGTCATGCGGCGACCGCACACACTCCGGCGACAATAGACGCGACACCAGGTCACATACGCCCTCTGACAGCGCATGCTGTACGTGACTTGCCGCTCCTCCGGGAAGCGGGGGCCAGGCGGCCAGTCTTGTCCGGCCGATCATGTACGGAGCCAGACGACGAGGGCTGCTGCGGTGGCGGTGCCAAGGATGACGTAGCCGCATTTGTCGTAGCGGGTGGCCACGGCCCGGTGCCGCCTGAGCCGGTTGATCGCTCGCTCCACGGTGCTGCGCCTCCTGTACCGGTCTTCGTCGAAGCCGGATGGTCGTCCGCCCCGTGAGCCCTTGCGCAGGCGGGCGGCCTTGCTATCGGTCTTCTCGGGGATGGTGTACCGGATACGGCGACGACGCAAATACGCGCGGATGGGTCCGTTGCTGTAAGCCTTGTCCGCCGCGAGGCTGTCGGGCTTCTTGCGGGGCCTGGCCGGCCCGAGCTTGGGAATGAAGATCTTGTCCAGCACCTGCTTGAACTGGGTGCAGTCCGCCCGCTGTCCCGGCGTGACGATCAGGGGCAGGGGGCGGGCGGCAGCAGCCGTCGGCGCTCAGGTGGAGCTTGCTGGTGAACCCTCCCCGGGAGCGGCCCTGGCCCTCAACGGCGGCCCGCCGGTGTACCGCAAGGCCAAGCAGAAACAAAGATGCACAATGCAGTAAAACCTGCGAAATGGGCCACTGACCGCAGCACCACGGAAAATGTGCGCCCGCTACGCAGGCTCCGCGACCTGTTCAGGAGGAAGCCCGCATGGCAGTTCGACTCGACGCCGCATCGCTGGCTCCTGGTGATCGCGCGGACGCGATCCGTGAATTCTCGTGGTCCATCAACGGCCGCGTAGAGGTGGACCTTCCGCCGAATCCGCATCGCCAGCGGGCCTATGCGACCACCAACGCGCTGGGGTCGGTGAAAGTCTCGGAGATCGGCTGGAACGTGGCCCGCCTCCTGTGTACCGCTGCCCCGGTGGACGAGGACATGGTGCCGCACGTTCTCGTCCATCTCCAGGAGGCGGGGGTCTCCGATGTCCGCCAGGGGGGCAGGCACGCACTGAGAAGGGCCGGGGACCTCACGGTGCTCGACAATGCGAAGCCCTATGAGGTCTTGTTCCACGGCTCAACACATTCGGTTCTCGTGCGCGTTCCCACGCATGTCCTGGGGCTGCGGCCGTCCTTGCTCGACCAGATCACTGCCGTGCCACTCAGTTCGGAGCGCCCGGTCGTGGGCGCCACAGCAGCATTCTTCACCCGACTGGCCCGCCATCAGGCCGCAGCCGGCGAAGCTGAGACCGCCCTGTTCACGGAGCCCAGTGTCGACCTGATCAGGGCTGTGGTCACCGTGGTCCTGGACCGGGACGACCTGGCCAGAGCGCCTCTGAACAGCACACTTCTTGTGCGCGTTCAGGAATACGTCCGCCTCCATCTGGCAGACCCCGACCTGACCGCCGAGCGTATCGCCGCCGAGCATGACGTTTCCGTACGCTGGCTCTACGTGACCCTGTCCCGAGCGGGTATCACCCTCGGTGAATGGATAAGAACGCAGCGCCTCGAGGAGTGCAAGAAAGAACTGGCCTCGCCAGTGCATCAGTTCATGACGATCGAGGCCATCGCCCACCGGTGGGGGTTCGCCAGCGCGGCCCACTTCAGTCGCGTTTTCAAGACCACGTACGGTGTGAGCCCCCGCGAGTTGCGGTTGCAACACACGGCGGGGAGACCGACTCCCACCGGCCTGACTGACGCCGGGCCGCGTGCCGGCCTACCGGGACTAACACCGGCCCCATCAGGCACATCGCGGAACTTCACCCCAACCATCCGAAGTCAGTAACGCGTCAGAGACTCACTCTCCCTACCTGCTTTCCCGTTTGCTGCTTGCGGCGCGCCCTGTTCTGAGCCGTCAGCACTCGCTACTTTTAGAGCCGTCGGCCCTGTGCACTTCGGGAGGTCTCGTGCCCATCGTGAAGTACGCCTACGACGCGACGTTGCACCGTGAGGACACAGTAGGAAGGCGGGGCGGCTGTTCGTGGCACGGCCAGGAGGCGTGTGCGGAGCAGCCGACCAGCAGCTACGAAACACCGAACGGGATGATGGCAGAGGCGCCGGTATGGGACCTGGACCGGCACGATGTCACCGCTGCGGCCGGCGCGGTCTGACAGTTATGGTGGGGATCCTGCCCGCCCGGCTCACCGCCCACGCCCGCCGGCGCACCTTGCACCTCGGCCGCACCCGGCCCTGGACAGCAGCGTTCACCACCGCCCACCGGCTACCGGCCCACACCTGACGGCCGACCGCCAACCCGGCGAGACCGGGAGGAGAGCACCGCACCACCCCCCGGGCCCGTGGAATCCGACGCCTCCGCAGCGTCACGCGACGGCCAGACCCGGCACAGCACGGGCCGTATCGGGCGGACAGCCGGACGCAACTCCACCTCCAGCCCTCGGGAGAATCGTCAGTACGGCTGTACAGGCAGTCGTAGAAGTCGACACGAAAGCGGGACGACACGCTCAATGCCTCTCCTGCGGGTGCGTCGGCGGGGAGACTCATACGCAGCGGCCGTTCTCTCACACTTCGTTACTCGACATCTCGAAGCATGAAGAACGGCCGCGTCGCGTGCCGCAAGATTCCTGGGATCTCAGCAGGTCGAGTGACCTGCGAGGTTGAACGTCCTCAAGCCGATACGGCGTGTGGCGTTCGGAGCCAGGCCGGACTCAGAACCGGCGACCGGCTCAGCCCATGGGTTCTGCCGTGAAGACGGTGACGGTGGGAGCGTCGACCGCGCCGCTGTTCGGAACAGGCCCGCCGTGCCAGTCGACGCCGATCGAGGCGGTCTCGTCCGGCGGAGTGACGGCCAGCCCGTCGGGAGTGATGGTCTGACCCCCGGTCATCTTCGGGTTGGCGAACCTCAGCCCGGCCCAGGCCCGCTTGCCCGGAGCAAGCGTCACCCGCTCCTTGGCCTGCGAGGTGTCACGGTCAGGAGTCCGGCCCACCTCGGCCCCTCCCTTGGTGAAGGCTATCCCCGGGAAGCCGTAGAGGGTGCAGGTATGGTCGGAGAAATTGACCACCGAGATCGCGTACTCCACCGACCCGGCCGCCCCATGAGGGTCCCCGACGTACGCCTTCAGGTCCGAGCTGTGACAGCGAGTGCTGCCGGCCGCATCGCCGGAGGTCGACGAACCCTTGGTGGCGCTCGAACCACCAGTGGACGTGGACGACTGCCCGGTCCCCGACCCCGCCGCGGTGGACGGTGCCTGCGCCGGCGCGCCACTGTCCGCCGGACTGCCGCCGGCCGGGGCGGCCGCACCCGTGGCTCCGTTCGCCCCGCAGGCGGTGAGCAGTCCCAGCAGGACGGCGCTGCCCGCGAGCACCGCGGCCTTGCCCCGGGGACCGGCGAGGCGACGCCCGGCGGTAGCGGTCTGCTGAGGCAGGGCATTGCCGGTGCTCAGGTATGTGTCCATGACTTGAAACTCCTGTGGTTCGCGTCCACCCAGCGGCTGATGGGAACACTGCTGATCCGCCGGGCCTGCTGCAATTCAAGACTCCCGCCCGAATATCCCGATTCCGTCACCGGCAGCCGACGAAGATCCAACAACCACCAGCCACAACAGGGAAACTCGGGACTGACCCCGAGAAGGGTAGACGACCGGTCGCCTCGTTGGCATCGGTCGTAGCATCGCTCCGATCCGACACGAACGCAGAACACCGGCATGCGTACTACCACCCTGGGCGCCCACGGACCTGAGGTCGGCGTCATCGGCCTGGGCGCCATGGGCATGAGCTTCGCCTACGACATGGCCACCCCGCGTGACGAAGCCACCTCCGTCTCGGTCATCCACCAGGCCATCCACCCGGTCACCACGGTGCAGTCCGAGTTCTCCCTGTGGACCCGCGACGTCCAGGCCCAGGTCCTGCCCTACTGCGAGGAGCACGGCATCGGCCTCCTGCCGTACTCCCCCCTGGGCCGCGGCTTCCTCATCGGTCGCTTCGCCTCCTTCGACGAACTGCCGCACAACGACCAGCGGCGGCGCCTGCCACGCTTCCAGCAGGACAACCTGCAAGCCAACCTCGACATCGCCGCCAAGGTCCGCGAGGTCGCCGACCGGGCCGGAGTGACCCCCGCCCAGGTCGCCCTCGCCTGGCTCACCGCCCAGGGCCCGCACGTCGTCCCCATCCCCGGCACCAAGACCCCCAAATACCTCACCGACAACGCGGGCGCCGCAGACCTCCGGCTCTCCGCCGCCGACCTCGCCGACCTCGACGCCCTCCCGGCGCCCGTCAGCGCCCGCTACTGACGGTCCGCCAGGGCGTGGCGTGCCACATCCGTGCCAGAACAGGCGGGGCCTCACAGGGAATCTGGGTGCGCAAAGGTACAGAACTGCCGAACTCTGCCCAAGGCGAGGCGTCCCAGGTCAGGAGAGATACGACCCCACCTCGCTCCTGAAGCAGTGGTCCGCCCCAGCCCGGCTGGCGGCGGTGGCGCACCACGACGACCTTGGCGACATAGGCCCCGTAGAGAAAACAGCCGGCGAGCGAGTGCAGCGCCACGGGTCCCCGTCAGGCTGACGCCGTAGGCGATGATGCATTCCGGGGCGATCGGGATGGAGAGCAGGAAGGCGACCAGACCGATCAGGCGCCGCACGGTGGGCACCGGTGCGGTGCGGCCCGCAGGCCGGGCAACTGGCCGTACATCCAAAGCGCGAGGAGCAGCCGGATCAGCACCAGGCCCAGCAGAGCGCTGCGCAGCTCGGCCTTGAGCAGGAAGACGCCGTGGCCGTGCACCCCCAAAAAGGCTGCGCCGGCACTCCGGGGTGGTGCGCACCCGCCCGTACAGATGAGGACGGCGGTCACAGCCAGGCGCAGCAGCCACAGCAGCCCCAGGAGCTGCCGGGATTCGGTGCGCGAGGCGAGGCGCGTGGCATGTGATCAGCCGCCCCCGCCGTCGGCCTTGCCGCCCCGAGGAGCGCCGGCCCGAGTGGACGCAGAGCGCGGCGGGCCGGTGATCAGAAAGCCCACGAGCGAGGTCACAGCGCCGACGGCCTCGGCGATCGCGCTGCCGGTCCTCTTCGGCCCCCAGAACGGCTCGTACATGTTCGGCAGCGGACCGAGAGCGCCCACGTTCACGTACCCATAAAGCAGCACGGCGCCCAGCGCGGAGACGGACACCAGGAACGCGAACACCCACACCGGCCGCCGGCGACCGAGCAGCAGGACCAATAGCGCGGCCAGCGACGCCACGGCGGCTTCGAGGCGAAACAGCGTTCCCTGGCTGATCTGCCGCCCGACCAGATCGTAGGGGGCGGCGAGGTCGGCGTGCACGTAGGCGTTCACGGCCAGTGCGGCCGCAGTCACCACTTGGAGCATCACCCGGATGACCGTGTGGCGGCGCGGGCGGTCGCCGGGGCTGGGAGCCATCGCTACTGCCCGACCGCGCTTGCTGCGGCCCTACCGGGCGCCGGGGACGCCGGTCCGTTCCCGCCGACCTGGAGGTGGGTGTCCATGGCGAGTTCCTTGTGCTTGTCGATGGGACTCGGGCCCCGGTCAGGGGCGGGGCCGAGACTGCTGGAGCGCGCAGTGGCAGCGGTCAGCACGGCGAGTGGCAGGGACCGCAGTCCGGCGCGGGCGCCACGCGGGAATTCAACAACGTGCACGACCATGTTTCGGGGCCTCCTTCCGAGACGAGACTGGCCCAAGTTCCCGATCACGCCAACGCCGACACTCGCCCCGCACGGGCCATCACCTGCTCGGGCGAGGATATGCCCGGTGCAGGCCCCAGATCCTTCGACAGCAGCTCAACCCATGGCTGTACTGCGATCTGGAGTCTCTGACCCTGGCGCTGTTCAGCGAGATCCGCGAAGCCCTCCTCTCCGCTCGCCAACCGATCAGGCAGGCTCGAAGAACGGCTCGGGCATGGCCTGTGCCACGGGCCCACACACGACCTGCGCCGCGGAGGGGGGCCAGAACCCGGGTTCGGTGAGGATCCGGTACAGGAGCTCCGTGGTGGTCATCTCGTAACGAACGACCTGCCAGAACGCTCCCCTCGCGCACACCGATCACCGTAGAACAGCCGCTACTCGGTCGGCTACCTCGTTCGCATGACTGCCTGAGCGCTCGTGACACGCTCCCTGAAGGCCTGAGTTTCCATCTGGGCGGCGTACGCAGAGTGCGAGCGCGTGATCAACAAGCTAAGAGCCTGGCGTGGCACAGTCACCCGCTACGACGTGACCCTCGAAAGCTGCCAAGCTGGACTCCACTTTCGCACCTCCATGATCTGGATCAAGGGCCCCGCGGCCGTAGAAGGAGCCTTCGACGTCTCGGTGATCTGGTGAGACAACGGGAGCTGGCAGGGTACCAAGAGTCACATTGCCGTTCCCGGCCGAGAGTGATCTGCTGCGGAAGAACCCCGTTCGGAACGTATTGACGCGGACCGGCGGTGGGAGCCGCCCCCGCTCGCCGGTCCACACCACACCGCGATCACGACTTGGCCAGCAGCGCCTCCAGTGCCTCCGCCGTGGCCGGGTACCGAACCATCAGCTCAACGACGCGCGGGCCGGGTTCCGCCGTCGCCCACGTGCCCTCGCAGCCCAGGAGGCGGGCCAACGCGTCGCACGTCGCCGGGTGGGCGGCGAGCAGGGTGACGCCGCGGGGGGCCTGCGTACGCCGCGCCGACGCCATGGGCACCAGCTCCGCCTCGGCCCGCCACGGCGGGACCCACGCGTCCAGCGCCGCCAACCGGCCCGGGAAGATCCGGCCGGCCTCTCGGATGAGGAGAGGGGCCAGTTCCGTGCCGCCCGCGCGCAGGCTCATGATCAGGGTCGGCAGCCACGGCAGGAGGACCCGGTCTGGCAATCGGCCGAACGCGTTCGACACCGCCTCCACCACGACGTCCGCCAGGCCCGGGACCGGCTCCAGCGCGTGCAGCAGACCGCTGAGGTAACGCGGATACGCGGGCACCACCAACGGGTTGGCCAGCAACTCGTCGCAGCGCGCCCTGAGGTCCGTGCGGGAAAGTGTGCCCAAGTGGACCTGGGCCGCCCAGAGCAGCGCCGTCTTCGACGGGTCCTGTGGGTGCGACTGCGCCACCGCCAGTTCCAGCTGGGTCCGGTCGCAGCCCAGCGACAGCGCCAGCGTCTCCATGCTGAACAGGAAGCCCAGCATCGCCGCCACCTGGCGGACCGTGGCGTCCTCGTCGGTGAACGCCGTCGGCAGCAGCGTGCAGTAGTGCGCGTAGCCCGTCTTGACGAAGGACTCTATCCATGGCGGCAGCACCGGCTCGCTGGTGCGGTAGTACGCCAGCAGCCGACGTACCCGGTGCAGCACCTCCGGTGCGCCGTCGACCGTGCGCTCGGCCGACAGCACCTCCAGGGCCCGCGTGCCCAGCTCGTCCGCGAGGCGGCGGCTGTTCAGGTAGAGCGTCGCGTCCTCGACGGTCTCCAACACGGTCGCCGCCGTGGCCTTCGGGTCGTAGGCCCTGCGGCGCAGGCGCTGCTCCAGGACCTGCTCGATGCTGACGCCCTCATAGCCGAGCTCGATCAGCGCGCGCTGGTGCGTGCCCAAAGCCAGGTCCCAGGACTCCTGGATCGGGCGCTCGCCGAGCTTGCGCTCCCCCATGATGGGCCGGGCGGTGCCCGCGGGCATCAGCTGGCGCAGCATCCACAGCACATCGGAGCACGGCCCCAGTTCCGGCCGGGAGGCGATGTCCAGCAGGGCCCGTTGCACCCCGCGCTGCTGGAGCTTGAGGTTCAGGGGCGCGAGCCGGTCGTGCACGTCGCGGGCCAGGGGCGGCAGCGCGTCGTAGCCGACCTGGCCGATCCGGTCGCCGCCCATCATGATCTCCACGAGGCGGCGCACATCGCGCCGGCCGGGCACGGCGTCCTTTTCGATGCACGTGACGGCCGCGTCCTGGAAGTCGTACGGCGTGGGCTTGGCCCGGTCGCGCATCCCGGCCAGCAGGATCGACGTCTCGAACACGGCGATGGCGTCGGCGGTGGAGGTCAGGTAGCCGTTGCGCCGGGCGGCGCGCACGATCTCCACCGACCAGCCCAGCAGCTCGGCCTCGTCCAGGCGGTCCAGGACGGGGGGGCGCTGGAGGAAGCCGGTCAGCTGGTCGGCGGCCGGTGCCTGAGGTACGGGCGGCGGGGTCTTCGGGGCGGTCGTCTTCTTAGTGCCGGCTTGTCCCGTCAGGCGGTACGGCTTCACGCGCGTCCGCTTGAGGTTCTTCGTCCAGAGCGTCGCGGCGATCGACACCGAGCCGGCGGCGAGGCCGAACTGCGCCTCGATCGCCGCGTGGCTGGAGGGGATCAGGCCGTGCAGCCACTTGGTGGCGCTGCGCGGGCTGATCTCGAAGGTGTCGGCGCCGTTCACGCCGAACTCCTCGACGTGGCTGGCCGCGTGGAAGGCGCCGCAGACGTAGAGGCAGTCCGCCGGGTCGGTGCCGGTGGCGGCCAGGTGCTCGCGCATCCGGGTCCACATGTGGCGCTCCCGGTCCTCGTCCACGCGCACCCGGTGGGTGTCGCCGGGCGCCAGGCGCCGGAAGAGGCTGCCGATGAGGAACATGACCTGGCGGTACGCGTCGTGGTCGGCGTCGCCGAGCGGCAGCTCGACGTACTGGTGCCACCACTCCGACCAGTGCCGCACGCGGCCGTGGCGCAGCAGGTGCTCCTCCAGTTCCGCGAAGCGCGGCCGCAGGTCGCCGATCTCGACGCCGACCGCGTCGCCGTGCAGCGCGGCCTCCTCCTCGGCGGGCGGCGCCTCCGGGTCGTCCGGCCCGTCGGGCCGCTCGGCGCGGGCGTCCCACTGGAAGACGTGGTCGGAAGAGCGGTCGACCAGGACCAGCTCCACACCGGGGGTGTCCAGCGCGTACGCGATGGCCTGGTACTCCGCCGAGGCCTCCGTGATCGGGGCGACCACCGACAGCGGGGCCCAGTCGGCGGGGAAGCCGTCGACCTCGCTCGCGTACGCCTGGACCGCCACCGGCAGCCTGCAGTTGCGCAGCTCGGTCAGCAGCGGCGCCATGTCCTCGCACAGCTCCAGGTACACGACCTTCGGCTGCTTCTCGCGCAGGCGGCGCGCCATGGCGACCGCCGAGGCCGGCGAGTGGTGGCAGACGGGGAAGATCTCCAGCGGTTCCCGCACCGCGCGGTCGACGTCGTCGACCATGCCGAGGAGGATGCCCTCCAGGGCGTCGGGCCCGTCGGCGAAGGTCGTGGCGGCTTCGCGGAGCTGGCTGCGCAGCGCCTCGAAGGTGCCCTCGTGGGTGCCGCTCATGAGAGGGTCGCGATCGCGTCGCGGCCGCCCTCCAGGAACTCCGGCCAGTCCCCGCCCTCTTCCTTGCTGCGCGGCTCGACGACGCCGTGCAGGTACTTGTTGAGGATGGCCAGGTCCTCCGGCTCGCGCCGGGCCAGCGAGCCGACCAGCGAGGAGGCGAGGGTGCGGGCGGTCAGGGCGCGCTCGCCGAAGAAGTTGCTGTGCAGGATGGAGTCCTCCAGCACGCCGATCTGCTCGGCGGTGGACAGCGCTGACTCCAGCCTCTCGTCGTCGCTGCCGGCCGCGGCGGCCGAGGCACGCAGGTCGGCGAAGCTCTGCAGCAGCACGTCGAGCAGCGTCGGCGGCACGTCGAGTTCTATCTGGTGGCGGCGCAGCAGCTCCTCGGTGCGGAAGCGGACGATCTCCGCCTCGCTCTTCTTGTTCGTCACGACGGGGATGCGGACGAAGTTGAAGCGGCGCTTGAGCGCCGAGGACAGGTCGTTGACGCCCCGGTCGCGGCTGTTGGCGGTGGCGATGATCGAGAAGCCGGGCTTGGCGAAGACGATGTTGTCGCTGTCGCCGTCCAGTTCGGGGACGGAGATGTACTTCTCGGAGAGGATGGAGATCAGCGCGTCCTGGACGTCGCTGGTGGAGCGGGTGAGTTCCTCGAAGCGCCCGATCGCGCCGGTCTCCATGGCGGTCATGATCGGTGAGGGGATCATCGACTCCCGCGACTGGCCCTTGGCGATGACCATCGACACGTTCCAGGAGTACTTGATGTGGTCCTCGGTGGTGCCGGCCGTGCCCTGGACGACCAGCGTGGAGTTGCGGGAGATCGCGGCGGACAGCAGCTCGGCGAGCCAGCTCTTGCCGGTGCCGGGGTCGCCGATGAGCAGCAGGCCGCGGTCGGAGGCGAGGGTGACGATGGACCGCTCGACGAAGCTGCGGTCGCCGAACCACTTCTGCGGGATCTCCCGGTCCAGGCCGTCGGAGCGCTCGGAGCCCAGGATGAACAGGCGGACCATCTTGGGCGACAGGCGCCAGGAGAAGGGCCTGGGGTTGTCGTCGATCGACTCCAGCCAGTCCAGTTCCTCGGCGTACTTGGTCTCGGCGGGGGCGCGCAACAGGTCGGACATGAGGGGCCTTTCGAGGATTTTGGGGTGCCTGGGGTTGCCTGGGGTGCCTTGCGTTGCCTTGGACTGCCTGGGGCGCTCAGGCGAGGAACGTCTTGAGCTCGTGGACGAGCTTGCGTATGTGGCCGGAGATCACCGGCGTGCCGAGGTCCTTGAAGCGCTCCCGGAACCACGGGTTGACGCTGCCGCGGCCGGAGCTGGTCACCGAGCCGACGGGGATGAACTTGACCCCCGAGCGGTGGAGGGCGGCCATGCTCTCGAACAGGGGCTCGGTCCGCCATTCGTAGAAGTCGGAGATCCACACGACGACGGTGTTGCGGGGCTCGGCGACCTTCGGCTGCGCGAGCGCCATGGCGACCGTGCCGTCGGTGCCGCCGCCGAGCTGGGTGCGCAGCAGGGTCTCGAAGGGGTCGTGCACCCAGGGCGTCAGTTCGAGCGCCTGCGTGTCGTACGCGATCAGGTGGACGTCCACCTTCGGCAGCCCCGCGAAGATCGAGGCCAGGATGGTGCAGTTCACCATCGAGTCGACCATCGACCCCGACTGGTCCACGACGACGATCAGCCGCTGAGGCGTCGTCTTGCGGGCGGTGTGCCGGTAGTAGAGGCGGTCGACGTAGAGCCGCTCCTCCTCCGGGCTCCAGTTGGTGAGGTTCTTCCAGATGGTGCGGTCCAGGTCGAGGTTGCGGAACACCCGCTTGGGCGGGATCGAGCGGTCCACGGCGCCGACCGTGGCCTTCTCGACCTGGGTGCGCAGCACTTCGGCGACCTCGTCGACGAAGCGGCGGATCAGGGCCTTGGCGTTGGCCAGGGCGACGCCCGACAGGTTGTTCTTGTCCCGCAGCAACTGCTCGATCAGCGACATGCTCGGGGTGAGCTGCGCCGCGAGCTTCGGGTCGGCCAGCACTTCGCGCAGACGCATCCGCTTGACGAGGTCGGCCTCGATCGCGCCGAGTTCGGGGCCGATCGCCGGGATCAGCCGGCTGAGGTCGGGGGTCGTGCCCGCGCCGCCGGTGCCGGTCGGGCTGACGCCGGTTCCCGCGACACGTCCACCGGCGCGGCCGCCCCGCAGCTCGCCGGGCCCGAAGCCGAGCGCGCGCTCCAGCCAGCCCGCGTCGGACTGCCAGCGCGCCAGCTGCCCGGCGGTGACCGTGCCGGAGCCGCAGTCGAAGACATTGAGCAGCACCTTCGACACCAGTGCCGCGCGCCGCACCTCTGCCGCCCGGTCGCGTGTACCGTCCTGGGGATCAGGCTCGGGGGTCATCAGGCCGTCGAACTCCGCGGCCAGCTCGGGGTGGCGCTGCGTGATCGAGTCCACGGAGGTCTGCGGGTCCAGCAGCGCGGGCGGCAGGCCGATGTCCTCGACGACGGCCAGGCTCGCCGATTCCAGAGTGGCCTGTTCCTCGTGGTCGAAGAGCCGGGCCAGGAGCCGCCAGTACAGGACCTGACGGCGGTTGTCGTGGGCGTCGGCCACGGTGGACTGTGCGGTGTCCGGCGTGTTCCCGGTGGTCTGTTCCGTCATTTCCGCAGCAGCCTTCCGGCGCGCTCCCGCAGCACGGCCACGGCGTCGGTCGCGGCCTTCTCGGCCTTGATCCCGTTCCTGTCGGTCGTCCCGCCCGCCCACGCCCCGGCGTGGATCGCGACGGCCTTCTTCCGTACGGTCGTCTCCACGGCCAGCAGCTGGACGCGGTACGTGCCGGCGTCCCAGCGCAGCAGGCCGATGCAGGCGCCGGAGGCGGCGACGGCCTCGGGGGTGAGCGGCCCGGCGGCCGGGATGCGGTCGGTGTCGACGGCGAGGGGGTGCCCGGCGATGGTGAACGTCACCGCGGCGTCGTCCGTCCGTGCGCCGTAGCCCTCCAGGAAGACCGGTACGGCGATGCGCGCCGGGTGGCGGTCCAGGGGCGCGGTCGCCGGGTCGCCGGCGGCGGGCAGCGCGACGCGGGCGGTGGCGAAGGCGTCGGCGGGCTCGCCTGCCTGCGCGTGCCCGTCGTCCCAGAGCAGATCGCCCTCGGCGGTGACCGGCATGCCGACCAGGTCCATCGAGCGGCCCTCGCCCGCGGCCGCCAGCAGCGACATGTGCGGACGGAGCAACTGCCACAGCCCGGCCCCGACGACGGTGTCGGGCTTCGGCACGGACACACTGGCACGCACCAGGCGGGCCGCCGCGCCGTCCGCCGGCTCGAACACCGCGTGGACCTGGGCCTGCACGCCGGTGGCGTGTTCCTGCAGGTCCACGCCGAGGGGCAGCAGGCGGCCGGTCGCCGTACCGGTCACGGGCACGTCCGAGGCGCCGGGCACCGTCAGCAGCATCGCGCGCGACCACAGGTCGGCCCAGCGGCGCACCGGGAACCGTTCCGTGCTCGCCCCCGGGCAGGAGGCCGCGAGTTCGGCGGCGAAGCCGTCCAGGAGCGTCGCCAGGCGGCGCAGGGCCGGATCCGGCAGCATCGCGGAGACGACCTGCGCAGCCCCGGAGACCGGGTCGTGGTCGATGCCCTGCCACCCGGAGCGCGCCAGGTCGGACAGCCAGGTACGCGCGGCGGCCAGCAGGTTCGGCGCCTGCCCGCCCGCGGGCTCCGGTACGGGCTCCGCGCCGCGGGACCGGCCGGTCGCCTCCTCGATCCGGGCCGTCAGCGCGTCGTGGACGGAGCCGAGCAGCGCGGTGCGGGCGGCGGCGAGGACCACCAGGTGGTCCTCGCTCGCGGCTCCGGCCGCCGCCTTCTCGGCCGCCTCGGCGACCCTGCCGGCCAGCGGCGTGCCCGCGACGGCGTGGACGAGTTCCGCCAGCCCGGCCGCCTGTGCGGGTTGCGGACGCAGCAGTCCGGCGACGAGCGTCGCGTCGAAGGCGTCGACGGCCGCCACGGCTTCGTCGAGCCCGGCGATCGGCTCGGAGAGCAGGTCGACGCGCATCACGCCACCGCCCTGGTCGGCGGGAACCACTGCATCTCCGGCAGCGGCGCGGTGGTGGGGGCGAGTTCCAGGTAGGCCAGGTGGCGCAGGAACCGGCTGAAGACGGCGGCGGCGGCCTGTGCGTCGCCCTGCGGCGGGCGCGCGGCGGTCATGGCGGCGATCAGGCTCTGCGCGTCCGGCGCCCCGCCCGCGGCCTCGGCCTTCACGTAACGGGCGACGCGCTCGGCGCCGTACTGCAGCACGGCCTCGGCGATCAGGGCCCGGATGTGGTTGCAGAACGAGCCCCGCGCGCCGCCGCAGGGCCGGTTGTTGTTGGTGCTGCAGGCGAACGCGTACGTGCCGGCCGCCACCGACGAGACGTAGACCCGCTCGATGTCCGAGCCGCTGGACACCACGCCCTGCAGGCGACCGTCGGCCAGTTCGACGAACGGTACTTTGACGAGCTTGCGCGGCTGGGCGGGTGCTGTCACCCGTGCCGTGCTCGACCTCTCCCAATCTGACAACGCGCCATCTCCTGTGCAGCAGGGGGTATTCCGCGCCACATCGGCGGGACGGCACTGAACATACTTGCGATCACTGACAACACCCCTCGCGGACGCCGCCGCGCCGGGCCCGGCACACACGTCCCGGTGCGGTGCGGTCCGCCGAGCGGCGACGCCCTTGCCGCTACTCCTCTTCCCGGCAGAGGCAGAACGGGTGGCCAGCCGGATCCAGGAGCACTCGAACGTTCTCATGAGGTTGCGTCGCCGCCGGTGTGGCGCCCAGAGCGATCGCCTCGGCGACCGCAGAGTCGAGGTCCCCGACCTGGAAGTCCAAGTGCATCATGGGGCGCTGCTCACCGTCCTCGGGCGGCCAGACAGGAGGCCGGTATCCGGGTGCCTGCTGGAACACGAGGAAGGCGGAGCCCGGAGCAGCGAGCACGACCGTTCCCGTCTCCTCATCGACGACGGACCAACCGAGCAGCTCGGAGTAGAACCGGGCCAAAACTCCCGGGTCCGGGGCTTCGATGGTGGCTCCCCACCACATGCCGTTCGTTCGAGATCGCATGCCGGCGGAGTTTCCCAGACATGTCCGGTTCCAGGGAACCACGGCGTGCATGCACCTACGACGCGGGAGAGTTCGCCCGGCCCGGTCGTCCCACTCGCCGTCCAGGGGATCGCCGATGAAGATTGATACGGCGGCGGTACATTGCCGGGCAGCGGCCGCTGCGCGGTCACTCCCCCGCGGCCACCCAACCCCGCTCGGGAAGGGGCGCAGCAAACTGCCAGCCGCGCGCGAGCAGCGCGTCGACGGCGACCATGGCCTCACGCAGCCGCTCCTCATCGTGGTACGCCTCGTCCCGGACGCGCTGCCGCTGCTGCGGACCCGGATCACGCGCTTGTCGAAGTCGACGTCCTGCCAGCGGAGGCCGACGATCTCGCCGCGCTGGAAACCGAGCGCGATGGCTGGCGCAACGCCAACACCCGCCACCCCGACATCCTCGCCGCCCAACGCAAAGGACGCGCCCGCATCCGCAGCGAGAAAGGCGTCCGCTGGGGCGGACGGGCACGGGCGACCGCAGCCGACGACCCCGGCGAACCTATGCGGTCACGCACTAGTCAGAATGGCGGGTCTCCAGTGTGGCCACCTGTCCGCATCCACCACTGACCGCTACCAGCCACAGGCGACTGGCTGACGTGCCGTCGGCCCCTTGGACAAGCGACAGCAAAGCGCTCAAAATCCCCCAGGCATCTCACTCTTCGGAAACGTGATGCAGAGTCTGCGACTGTGCAGGAATGGTGGTTTATTCACAGCGAGAACCGGGCTGCTGCCCCTGCTCGGCTACCATGCTCCCCACGCGCAAATTGAGGGGACACGGGGTCGATGACGCACGAGTGGGTGGAATTGTCTACGGCGATCCAGGTGCTGCGGGAGCAGTTGCTGACCGCCAAGGCTGCCGGCGAAAACAGCGAGGTGTCCTTCGCCGTCGGCAAGGTTGAGGTCGAACTAGGTCTGGAGGTCAGGCGGTCCGCGGGCGGCGGGGGCAAGCTCCAGTTCGGCGTGTTCGCCCTCGACGGGAAGGGCGAATACTCCTCCGGTACGACGCACAGGTTGCGACTCGAACTGCTGCCTCGTGACCGCCACGGCAAGACCCTAGAGATCAAGGGCCAGGTGGACGAGCTTCCTTCCCGCTGACCGAGTACCGCCATGGACACGGATCTGATCGCTGAGGTATACGCGCGGACCGGTGACAGCCCCTGGTGCTCTGGATCTGCCTACGGTGTGGGACCACGTCTGCTGCTGACGGCAGCCCACGTGGTGCTGGTCGACGGTGTACCGGCACGTACGGTAAAGATCCGCTTACTCGGCGCCGCTGACTATGTCGAGTGCACCGTCATCTGGCACCGCTACGGCGAGGATCTAGACGTCGCGCTCCTGCGCGTCAGCGATCCCGAACAGAGGCTGCCGCTCCGGTGGAAGGCTCTCCGCTGGGGTCAGCTGGTGACCTCGGCGATCGGCACGCCTGTGACAGCCGCGGGATTCCCGGACGTGCAGCGGCATCCGGACGGGTTCCGCGACACGGAGCAACTCAGCGGCAGGATCAATCCACTTACCGGTGTCAAGACAGGCTGGTACGCGGTAGCTGTCGACGATCCGCCCACGCGGGTGGAAGCGAGCAGTACTCCGTGGCACGGCATGTCGGGAGCGGCGCTGTTCGCTGACGGCCTCCTCGTCGGGGTCGTCGCCGGTGACCAGGGCGGTTTCTCCAGCCGCCGTCTGACAGCCGTGCCTGTTGCCTCGCTAGCCGCCGACCCGGAGTTCCGCTCGCTGCTGGAAGCCGATACCGGCCGGGCATGCGTCATCGAGCCGGCGGAGCTGCGTCGGCTGTTCTCGGAGCCGCCGGCGGCCACTTCACCCGCAGCGTTGCTCCGCGCAGACGTGGAGGCGGTGCCGTTTCACGGCCGCACAGACCTCTTGACAGCACTGGAAAGTTGGTGTCACGAACCCGGTTCCTTCTCGACGCGGCTGCTCGTGGGCGGCGGTGGCGAGGGCAAGACCCGGCTCGGTGTGGAACTCGGCCACCGCCTCCGTGCCCAGGGCTGGGTCGCGGGCCGGCTCGCCGAGGAGGCGCCCGCCGAGACGCTGAAGGCGCTAGAGCAGCTTTCCCGCCCATTGCTGCTGGTCGTCGACTACGCCGAGACCAGGAAGGAGGAACTACGCGCACTGGCACGTCACTTGGGCCATCCCCGACATTCAGTACGGCTGCTGCTTCTCGCCCGGTCGGCGGGAGAGTGGCTGACACAGTTGGCCGCGTCGCCGAACCTGTCGTCCTTGGTAGCCGCGCCGGTCGAGCACCTGGAGCCGCTGGAGGTCACACCGACCGGCCGTGTCGCCCTATGGCGCGCCGCGGTCACCTCACTGGCGGACGCGCTATCGTCTCTGCCCGACCACCAGGATGTGAACTGGCGAGGCATACGTGACCAGGTGGCTTTGCGGCCAGCCCTGGGAACGGGCGGTACCGACGACCGCTCGGTTCTGGCCCTGCACATGAATGCCTTGGCCGCCCTGTTGGAGGCGGGCCGTCCCCTGGGCTCGTTGACGACACGCACGGAGGACGTGCTGCTTCTCCACGAACAGCATTACTGGGAGAAGGCGGCGAAGGCACGGGGCCTGATCCTCGGGACCACGACGCGTCGGCATGCGGTCGCCTCGGCGTCGGCGTGGAGCGCCACCGACGAGATCGAGGCTTTGCCCGTGCTGGGAAGGGTGTACGGCCTTCGGGACCTGGGGGAGGACCGTAGCGTCGAGGCAGCGCAATGGATTAGCGATCTGTACCGGACGCCCAGCCACTTCTGGGCGACGCTGCAGCCGGACCGACTCGGCGAACACCTCATCGGCACGGTGCTGAAGGAGCGACCACAGCTACTGCATGATGCCGCGAACGTAGCGACCGGACGTCAAATCACCCATCTGCTCACCGTACTGGCCCGGACAGAGGTGCGTCATCGCCATGTGGCCGCCGTCCTCGCCGAACTGATCAAGGAGAATGTGGACCGGTTCGGTGTCGCCGCGGTCACAGTGATCGCTGAGACCGAAAATCCAGGGCCGCTGCTAACTGCGGTCGACGCGGTGCTCGCCGAGCCGGAAGCCCTTTCGCTGGACATGCTGGAGGCCCTGCTCGAGGCCATCCCGCAATTCACGGAGAGATTGGTGCGCCAAGCGACGGTGGTCGCGAAGCTGGTCGCTGGCCGCTGCCGTCTCGCGACCGAATCGGGCGCCCCTGCCGACAAGGACCGGTACGCCCGGTCCCTCGAAGCGCTGGCGAACCGCTTGGCCTGGGAGGGCTGTCGGGCCGAGGCGGTAGCGGCGACCAAGGAGGCGGTGCTGCTCTACCGGGAATTGGTCGCCGCGGACCCGCAGACTTACGAGCCACACCTCGCGGAGGCGCTGGCACGCCTCGCATACCGGTATGTGGACCGAACCCGGAAAGAGCGCTGGTCCCAAGGCGACGTCAAGCGGGCCGCTCAAGCCGTCAACGAGGCGGTGGGGTACGCGGAGCGACTGGTCAAGCTCGACCCGGAAGCGCACACGTCCCGACTCGCCCGCTATCTCGTCAACCATGCGAGCAGACTTGTCGACCTGCGGCAGTATGGGCGCGCGATCGCTCAGGCGGAGCGAGCCGTGGCCATGAACACGCGGTTGGTCGGCGCGGACGCCGAGGCCTATCTTGCGGACTCGCTGCTGATGTTGTCCAAACGACTGTTTCCCGCGGGTCAGCTAAATGAGGCGTTGTCAGCCGTCCAGCGTGCCGTCGCCATCCGCCGACGGCTGTTTGAGCAGGCGGCCGACCCCGCGTCGGCAACGGCCATCGCGCTGACCCGTGCGCTCGGCCAGCTGGCGATCGTCCTCGACGGCTGCGGGGATGCCGAGGGGGCGCTGAGGGCTTCCCAGCAAGCATCGCGGATCGCACGCGACCTCGTTGACGCGAGGCCGGACGGGAACCTTTCGGTGCTGGCCGAGTGCCTCGTTGATGTCGCCCGGCGCTGGACCGTCCTGGGCCGGGAGGACGAGGCAACGAGCAGCCGTGAACAAGCGGTGGAAATCTGGCGACGGCTCGCGAGGATGAATCCATCGCGCTACCTCCCCAATCTGGAACGGGAACTGTTCCTCTCCGCTACCTCATCAGGTACCAAGGCGCCTTCGCCTGCGGCGCTGGCTCGCTTGGAGGAGGCCGTAGAGGTTTGTCGGCAACTCTATGCCGTCGCCCCTGAGTACGGCCTGCGCCTGGCCGACTCCCTGACCATGCTGAGCAAGTGGTATAGCGAGACCGGCAGAGGGGACGACGCGCTGAAGGTCCTGCGCAGCGCCATGGACACGCGCCGGCAACTCGCCGCCAGGAGGCCGGCGAGCTTTCTGGAAATCTACGCGACGAATCTGGTGAGGCTGGCACGCCACGAGGCCGGACTGGGATACGTACGCGAGGCGCTCCGGACATATCAGGAAGCCTGCGCGTCCTTCGCCCGGACGGAGGCGGCCGCGCGGAAACCGGAGCTGGCAGCGCGGGCGCAGGCCCTGGAGTCCGAAGCGGAGAACCACGTCGAGGCGGGTCGAGAGGAGGACGCGCTCACCTCGTATCAGCAAGCCGTCACCGCTTACGGGCAGGCGCTGACCGCGCCGACTGACCCGGAACTGGTCCTGCAGGCCCCGACACTGGCCAGGAGAGCGCGTGCGCTGGCCGCGGCAGGACGGGACGAGGAAGCCCTGCCCCTCTTCGTGCGGGCGGCGGACGTGTACGGAAAACTGGCCCAGCAAAACATTAACCGGTACGTCGGGCCGCATGTACTCGCGCTGAATGCGGCTGCCAAACGCCTGACCAGAGCCAAACGGCATGACGAGGCGCTGGGCATGCTCGAACGCGTGACGGCGGCGTATCAGCGGGCGGCCGACGCAAATCCGGCCCGCTACACACTGCATTACGCCCGCTCTCTGGTGCCCGTGGCCAAGAACCTCATGGGCGCCGGCCGCGACAGTGACGCGCGCGCCGTGCTGCGCAGAGCGCTCGACGTGTACCAGAGCATGGAGCAACGCACGGAGCCGGTGAACCAGCTGTACTATGCGCAGGCCCTGGAGACGGTGTCCCGTCTTCTGGAAGCCATGGGCGAGGGCGAGGAATCACTGGCGGTGCTGCGCCAGGCGGCGGCCATTTACCAGGTCCTGGCGGGGAGCGACACCGAGGCGTACTTGTGCCAGTATGCACAAGTCATCGCCGTGCTCGCCGGGCGGCTGCGTACGGCAGGCAGCCTCGATGACGCCCTGACCTATCAGCGAGAGGCTGCGGAGAGCTATCGAAGGCTCGCCAACCTCATCCCGGTTAAGTACACGGGGCACTATGCGACGTCACAGGTGCTGGTCGCCCTGTGGCTGAGCGAACGGGGACGGGACAAGGAGGCGATGCTGGCCCTGGTCGAGTCCGTTCTCGTCTGGCGTCGGTTCAAAGCACCGGTGTCCCATTCCCAGCAGATGCAGCTGGCTCACTTCCTGGAATATCTGGCCAAGCAACTCGCCGAGGCCGGTCGGGGCCGCCTGGCTGAGGAGGTGACGCGGCGCAGCGCTCCCTTCTGGGCGCAGCTGGCCGAGGCAAGCCACGACCATGACCCAAGCAGTCCGCTCAGCACCCGATGATGTTCACCGCCAGTCCGCCCCGCGCTGTCTCTCTATACCTCATAGTGGAGCAGCCTATACGGCCAGCCCCATGACCTGCGGGAACGGGGAAATTTTCTCCACGATCGGCGTCACCGTGAGCCACGCCGTGGAGCAGCCGGAGCCACGGCAGGCGACCGCCGAGGAAGCGTCGCTCCTGGGCCTCCGGAAGGCCGCGCTCGTAGCGCATATCCGCGGCGCCTGCGGCCCGCAACTGCCTCTTGCGGATCGTGAAAAGCCATGGCAATAGAACGCGTGACGGTCTGCCTGCCGCCCTCCGATCCGGGGAAGTGCGGGACGCGTCAGGCGCCGCGATGGCGCCGTACGACTACAACCGCGAGGATGTCCCCGACGATCCCGACTGGATGGGCGAGTGGGACTACTGGCGGGTCGACGGCCGCGGCTGCGAACTCCCCGTTCGCGCCGGGTATCAGGACGACCCCCGCATCATCGGGGGTGCTCTGACTCTCTCCGGCACGCCACGGGTCTACCCACCGGGCACATGTGACGGCCGTCCTCGTGGGCTGCCGGACTTCGACGCCGCTCGCGCCCCGGTGGCTGCCGAGGCGGCACGTACCTTCCGCGAATGGCACGAGTTCGCGTCCCACTATCCGCCCGCCCAGCCGTTGAACCACTTCTGGGAGAAGCACGATGCCGACCCCGAGGGCCATCCCGCGCAGCGTGTGCACGAGAACCACGACGGCCGGTCGGTGATCAGGGCGCTCCACGGCGAGCGCCCGGACCTGCGGGACCGGGTGAGCAGCTGTCCCGTCGATTATGTTGGTGACGATCTTGATGACTTCGTGGAGCGTCAGGTTGCGGACGTCCTGCCGACTCATGCCCTTCTGACCCTCGACGGCAAGTGGAACCACGTGGGCTCGCTCGACGTCCGCCGTTGCTTCAACGCCCACCTCGACCAACTGCCGTCCGACGTCCCGATCGGATCTCGGAAGTGGGACGCCGGCTCCCCGTCGGTGCGACGCCTCAACACGGCAACGGAGAGCACGGAGCGGGCACTTGGGACCACCGGCGCGCACATGCCGCTCGACGCGTGCGTGGCGTCGGCACGATCGGGCCGGCTCCGCTGCAACAGAACCCGGCCCTGTCCCCTGGTGCGAGTGGCAACGGCCGGGGTCAGCCAAACAGACCACCCATACCCCAGGGGCACCCGACCCGGGCGCCTGACGGGATAAGATCCGGTGAACCGGATTTCGTCGTGGTCTCAAGGACAATGGCAGCAGGTCGGAAAGCTAAAGGCAATACCTTTGCGGTGCGATACGCCCCGAAGAATGGCCGCAAAAGGCTCATCCTGTAGTCGACCGGAGTCCTGACCTGGCCGTACGGGCCGACTGCACGGACAGGCACATGGCGCGGTCGTCCGGATTTCGCCCACGCTGCCGTCACGCGAAATCAATTCCGGATACCCGGTGGACCGACCCCCGGCGTGGGCTCCACTCTGCCCATCCCACTTCTTCGGAGGGAATCCCCGCCTTCAGGCGGGGAGGGAATCCGATCCTGGGCCCGGAGGCGCGGAGCGCCGGAGTCCTCTGCCTCTTCGTCGTGACGGTCAGGTGGGCCGCTTCTGGTTCTCGATGTAGTCCTTCACCACTTGAAGTGGTGCGCCGCCACATGATCCGGCGAAGTAGGAGCCGGACCAGAAGCGGCCGTGCATGGTGGCGCGGTTGACGCGGCCGGTGAACTCGGCGCGCAGGTACCGCGAGCTGACGCCCTTGAGGCTGTTGACCAGGCTGGAGAGAGCGACTTTCGGCGGGTAGTGCACGAGCAGGTGGACGTGGTCCTCTTCGCCGTTGAACTCGATCAGGTCCGCTCCGAAGTCGGTGCACACGTTTCGCATGATCTCTTCGCAGCGCGTCAGCATCTCGTCGTTGAAGACGTTGCGTCGATATTTGGTGACGAACACCAAATGTGCGTGGAGATTGTAGACTACGTGACGTCCGCGCCGTACATCGGGGTTTGGTTCCCAGCGTGGTGACATGCACCAAATCTAGCGCGGTCGGCGGAATTGACGCGGAGGGGGTCGGCTGGATGATCCGTGCGTACAAGTTCCTCCTGCGGCCCACCGTGGGCCAGACGATCGCGCTCGGCGAGATGCTGCGCGATCACTGCTCGCTCTACAACGGCGCCTTGCAGGAACGCCGCGACGCCTACCGGCACGTCTCCAAGAGCACCGTCCGGTACGGGGACCAGTCAGCTCAGCTCAAAGAGATCCGGGCGTTCGACCCCGAGCGTCAGGGCCGATGGTCGTTCAGCTCGCAGCAGGCGACGCTCAGGCGTCTGGACAAGGCGTTCGCCGCGTTCTTCCGTCGCGCCAAGGCCGGGGAGAAGCCCGGTTATCCGCGCTTTCGGGGTACCGGCCACTTCGACACCGTGGACTTCCCCAAGGACGGCGACGGCTGCCGCTGGGACTCCACACCGCACGATCCCGTCACCCGCGTCCGCTTCCAGGGCATCGGGCATGTCAGGGTGCATCAGCACCGCCGGGTGGCCGGCAAGGTCAAGACCGTCTCCGTCAAGCGTGAGGGCAAGCGCTGGTACGTCATCCTGACCGCTGAACAGGCCCGGCCCGAGCCGCTGCCGCCGACTGGCAGCGTGGTCGGCATCGACCTCGGCATAGCCAACCTCCTCGCAGACTCAAACGGCCACTTCGTGCCCAACCCGCGTCATGGCCGCAACGCCGCCGCGAAAGTCGAAGCAGCGCAACAGGCGCTCAGCCGGTGCAAGCGCGGCAGCAAGCGCCGCCGCAAGGCCGTGGAGAAGGTCGCCCGATTACACCGCAAGGCAGGCCGCCAGCGCCTGGACCACGCGCACAAGACCGCGCTCAAACTCGTACGCGAACACGATTTCATCGCGCACGAAGACCTCAGGATCCACAACATGAGCCGGGCTCCTGAACCCAAGCCCGACCCCGACCGGCCGGGCGGCTTCCTGCCCAACGGGGCCGCGTCCAAGGCCGGACTGAACCGCTCGATCGCTGATACCGGTTGGGGGGTGTTCCTCGCGATCCTGAACGCCAAGGCTGAAAGCGCCGGACGGGAAGTGATGGCCGTGGACCCCCGCAACACCTCCCGGCGGTGCCCCGAATGCGGGCACACCGCCAAGGAGAACCGCCCCACACAGGAGAAGTTCCACTGCGTCGCCTGCGGCCACCACGCACACGCAGACACGGTAGGCGCCCTGAACGTTCTACGGGCCGGGCTGGTCCGTCGCGAAGCCCAAACGGCATAGCGAGAAGCCACCCCCTTCAGGAGGTGGAGGAGGAGTCACGGAGGCCCCTCACCGTCGGGCTGCAACCCACGGTGACATCCCGGGGCCCAGCGAGTGGCAACGAGCGCGGGAGGTCCCTCAGCGTGCCGCATGACACGCACACACACCATTCATCCACCGGAAGACCCCAGTCCGAGAAGTCGCGGTATTTGTCTGCCCACAGTCGTCGTTGCCATCCTGGTCGCACTGGTCCTGGGATTCGTGCTCGCCTCGCGTATCCGGATCGACGTCCACATCACGGCACCAACACTGCCGGCCCTGATCGCGGCGGAGCTGATCCGCCGGCTCGTCGGTTCCTTCACCTCGCCCAAGGACCGGTGAGTACCGAGAGTACGAGCCGGCGCAGCGGCCACGCCCGCTGCGCCGGCTTCCGACAGCCGGAAACACGTCGACCGGGGGGTGTTCACGCACCGGGATCGCCCGACGTCCAGGCCGTGTCCATAGAGGATCTACATCGGCGTGCCGCCGTGAGCCGGCGACCATCCCGCTCTGGCCCGCTCCCCCACGGATGCCCGGAATGAACGTCCGTCAGAATGCCCCTGGGACTCTCGAATCCAGAACCCGCGACAGCACTGCCTACCTGGTACGGACTCGTCTGGTGGCAGCCGGGGCCGCGGTGATCACCGTCGGTGCGGGGCTGGGGCTCCGGGCCGTGGCGGAGGGGAACATCGCCAAGTACGGCGGAGACGCGCTGTACACCGTCCTGCTTCTCGCTCTTGTCGTCCTGGTGGCACCACGGGTGACGCCCCTGACGACTGCCGGAAGCGCGCTGGCTGTCAGTTGGGGGGTGGAGTTCCTGCAGCTCAGCGAGGTGCCTGCGGAGCTCTCCCGGCGCAGCTACGTTGCCCGTCTCGTGCTCGGTTCCACTTTCAATCCGCCGGATCTGTTCGGGTATGCGATCGGCGCGGCAGCGGGGTGGCTCGTTCACACCGCGGTGTGCTCCTTCCTGTCACGCCGGCGCGCGGGAACGCCGTTGACGCCGTGACCTGAACGGAGTGACGTCGCCGCAGTACTTCCGGGAGAGGGGCCATTGAAGCGAATCTCGTTCGATCGAGGACTTTCCATCGAGACCCTCGAGGGAGACGTCTGGCCCGATCCTCCCGAGGCGTCCACGGGTCTCGTCAGAAGTGTGCATGCCCTCCGTCGTCGCCCTGTTGGCACCCTGACCCCTTGGGACCTGTCCCGGTTGATCGGGCAGGACGTCGGCCTCACGTTCACTCTGCCGTTGGCATTGGAGATCCTCAGGGACACAGCGCCCCGGCAAGTGGAGTCCGGCTTCTACGATGACGACCTGCTGACAGCGGTACTCACGCGAAAAACTGCCACCTGGGCGTCATTTCCGGGGCTTGCCGCGGAGGTGGAGGAGACCCTGGAAATGCTGACCCACCTCTCGCCGTATATCCGGCAAGAGGTGGACCGATTCCGCGCGGCCCTCCTCTGATCGCCTGCCTCAGGGATGACGCCTGTTCAACAGCAGCGACGCGGTGCTCCGACCCCCGGTCGGCGGCGCCGACATCGGCTTCGCGGCGGCGCTGCCCTACCGGTCGGCTTCACCGGTGTCCTTCTGCTCGCGGAGGCCTTGTAGCGGGACGGCCTGCACTGCCCGAACCGCCTCGGCGCTCTTTGTCCAAGAGGAACTGTGGCGGCTCATGGAGCGGCGCACCGCGCTCGTGGTGGCACACCGCCTGAGCACGGTCACCACCATGGGCCGGCTCGTCGTCCTCGGACGCGGGCGGATCGTCGAGCAGGGCACCCACCAGGAACTGCTCGCCACGGATGGCGCCTACGCGCAGCTGGGGCAGCACCAGTCGGGAGGCTTCCTCGACGACAGCCCCGCGCGAACGGATCCGCACCGACACGAACCCGGTGGGGCCCGGTTCCCTGACGCCGCCGCGAGATGGCGGAGGTCCACCGGCCGGCACTGCTGCCCTGTTCGGCACGGCCGGCCGGGCCTCCGCCCGTGCGCGCTCCCGTCAGTTGTCCAGGCGGACAGGCATCAGTACCGAAAAGGCGTCCTCGGTGTCGGTCCGGCGGATCGCCAGGGGCGCCGTAGGAGCGCCGAACTCCAGGATCAGCTGGTCCGGTGCTCCGGCGGCGAGGGCATCCAGAAGGAACCCGCGATTGACGGCGACCCCGCCCTCGTCGTCGTCGCCGTCCTCACAGACGCGCACCGTGCCGTCGCCCGCCACCTTGAGCACGGTGATGTCGAAGGACACCCCGTCCTGCTCGCGCACCTCGCTGGCGCGGACAGGGCCGGTCTCGAGCGCCGCCCGGAATGCCGGGACATCGACGAGGGCACGCCGCCCTGCCGGCAGGCGGACGAGGCGGCGGTAGTCGGGGAAGTCGTGATCGAGGCACTGGCCGGCCGCCTGACGGTCCCCCGCCTCCAACGTCACGCGGTCACCGTCCACGGCCAGTTGGACGGATGCGTCGTCGCTCAGCAGCGCTCGCATCGCGTCGGCGAGCGGGGACGGGACGATGACCTGCGTACGGGGCCCGTCATGCCCGGTCGCAGCAGCTTGCGCGACCGCCATCCGGTACCGGTCGGTGGCCACGACATGAACAGCCTCACCGTCGATGTCGAACAGGACACCGTCGAGCATCGGCAGTTCCGGGTCGGTACTGGCCGCGAAGCGGACCGCGTCCAACGCCGCGGCCAACTCGGGGGCGGAGACAGCCAACCGGGCGGTGGCAAGGGTGCGGTGCGACGTCATGGGGTTCTCCCTGCGTTCGAGTAGTGCTCTGACCGTGGAGAACTCGATGCGGGCATCGGACAGCCCCAGTTCAAGACGCCGCAGATGCGCCTGAAGCAGCTTCCGCACCAGATCGGTGTCCTGACTGGACCAGCCGGCCAGCAGCAGTCGCATGTCCGCCAGCGGCATGCCGGCCCGACGCAGCCGGGCCAGCAGCCGGGCCTCTTCGAGCTGCTCGGGGCCGTACCAGCGGTAGCCGCTCACCGGATCCACCCACGCCGGGACCAGCATGGCGGCACCGTCGTAGAACCGCAGGGCGCTCACGCTCAGCCCACTGTCCCGAGCCATCTCACCGATACTGCGCATCTCGCTCTCCACACCCAGAACTCTGAGCCCTCCACCAAGTCGAGGGTCAACCCCGGCCGTCCGGCGCCCGGGTGGCCGGGCAGCGGTACTTCCGGTCCGGTCCGGACACAGCGCTTCCCCACTCGACGTGCGACTCACCACCGCTCCCGCGCTTTACGGGACACGTCCGCTTCTCGCAAGGATGCATCCTGAATACCACTAGGAGGCCGTCGATGCCGGGACGGCCTCCTGGCGGTACACCTCGCCCGGCAACGCCGACGGCCGGGCAGGCACCGGCGTGGCCGGCAGTCGTCGGTCACCCCGGCGAGGCGATCCCCCGCGCTCCGGCAATGGGGCAGCGAACTGCCGGCCGCGCTCGAGCGGCGCGTCGACGGCGGACACAGCGGTGGGGCGCGCGCTCGGGCACGTCCGGTGCGAGGTCGACCGTTTCGCGGTACGTGGAGTTCTTTCACCGAGCGGGCAGGCTGCGGATACTTCGGCACTGGCGACCGGCCCAGTCCCGAGGACGTCTCTGCGACCGGGCCGCGTCGCCGGGCTGGGCCGACAGCGTGCTGGAGATCCCCACCACGTAGTGCATGCCCCCGCGCGTTCAGGCCGAGCCGGAAGGCCGCCGCATGTCCGTATCCGGCGTCCGCAATCGTCAGCGGCACATCGCTCCCTCCCCGGAGGCCAGTGATGTTCTTCGACATGGGCCCGTTCGAGGTCCTCGTCAATACCGCCCTGGGGATGGCGGTGTTCACCTTCCGGGGTGAGGGTGTGACCCTGCGCGTGTTGCTGGCGACCGGTGCCGATCCTGAGCCGGGGAACGCGCACAGCAGATGCCCGGCCGGGTTGACCGGCCGGGCATCTGTCTGACCTTCTGTCCGCCGCACGAGCGGGTTCATGTGATGCGACGGTTCTGGGGCCTTACCCTGACGGGCGAGGGCGTTCGCTGCGCCGTCTCCGCTTCACTGCCGCATCCTCACAGCAGACGGCGTATTCGGCATACGAGGTCCCCGGGGTGCTGGTCACCTGCTGCTTTGCAGGGCGAAGTCGGCCTTCGTCCGGCCGCCCGGCGTGGTGTCCACCTGCTGGCTGCTCGAGTCGTATCCGTCGTTGGTGACCGTGACGGTGGTCTTGCCCGAGGACGCCTTCAGCCACATGTCGTAGACGCCCTGGCTGTTGGTGGTGGCGGTGATCAGGTCCGTGCCCGCACGGGAGAGGGTGACCCCCGCCCCGCCGAGCCTGAGGCGGCCTCCCCCGTCGCTGACCGTACCTGTGATCTCCGCCCAGTTGGCCGGAGCGGTTGCCTTCAGTGCGACCGGGACGGCATGGCTCCCGTACGGCGAGTCGTCGATCAGGGACAGGCTCGCCGCGTAGCCGCCGGGGGCCGTGAGGACCCTGGCGTCGGCGGTGACCCGGACCTGTGTCGAGTGACCGGGCGCCAGAGTCACCGTCGTCGCGCTCTCCGACAGCCAGTTCACGTCATCGCCGCCGCACTGGTCGAACCCGGGCAGCCTCGCGGCAAGATTATAAAATTGAGGATTGTGCGCGTAGCCGGCTTCTCCACCGACCATGGAGACTCCGCAGCCGGTACCGGTACCGCGCCTGGCAGCGCCAAGGGCCCCGTAGGGGGTGTTGGGCAGGTCGGTCCAGACATCGGCGATCGGGTCGTACTGCTGCGCTCGATTGCTCTCGCCCTCGACGTAGCCGAAGGGGTACATATCCTGGTTCCAGCCACCGTAGACCTGGAGTTTTCCGTTAGCTGCTGAGTACCACGACTGAGCTTCGGGGTGTGGCATGTCAGCACCCTGCGTCCACGTATTGGTCGTGGGATGGTAGACGTAGGTATTGCCTGTTATCAGCTGATCCCTGCGCGGGTCTGGCTCGGGGAACATGCCGCCGGCGCACACGATGCTGTCGTTGACACCACCACATCCATTGAACCTGGTGATGACGGGGTAGTCGGCGATCTGACTCCAGGTGTCGCGGGCCGGGTCGTAGCGGTAGGACGTAGCCACGGGTCTATTCCGGCTGTCGAAGCCGCCGATGACGTACAGCTTGCCGTCGAGTACGGCGACGGCGCTGCCGTACATCGCCTGCGGCAGATCCGCCACTCGTGACCAGCTGTTGCTGTGCGGATGGTAGGCGAAGGTAGACGGGCTGGCGACGTTCACATGCTCGACGAAGTGGCCTCCGCCGACGACATACAGGGTTCCGTTGAGGAACGCGCCTGCAGCATTCGTGCGCGGTTCCGGCAGAGGGGTGATCCGCGACCAGGAGTCGGCGCCCCGCTCGTAAACGTAACCATCCGAGACGATGGATGTAGCGGTGCTGCCGCCCACCCCGTAGATCTTGCCCTCGTAAGAAGCGATGACTCCGTCATTGAGAGCATTAGTGGGATAATTGGGCAGGACCTGCCACGACTGATCTGCCGGGGTCTCCAGCGCGGGTGAAGACGGGGCCTGGCTCTGCTCGGCCACAGTGACCTTGATCGGTGCCTGCCCGGTGTTGGTGAGGGTGACATCCTGGCTCGCCTTGCCGTCCAGTGCGGCGTCCAAGGTCACTTTTCCGGACGTCACCTTCAACTGCCCGGCCTGCAGTTCCGGGGTGTAGCGAGACACCTTACGGGAGACAACAACATTCGCTGTGGTCGTTGTGTACCGGGGGGCCGTCGTGGTGACCTTGTTAGCGCCGGCGTTCGGACTGTACAACCAGTAGAACCCCGTGCCTGGCGCACTGGCCGAGCTACGGTACCGGTCCGCGAGGGGAGCCGCATCGACCGTAACGGTTGCGCCGTTCAGCGGTCGATGCGTGTTGCCGTCCGTCACGGTGCCCGTGATCATCCCGCCGCCGATCGGCCGGCACTGACCGACCGACACGTTGTCCACCTGGCCCCAGGACTCGCCGTGGCCGACGTAGTGAAAACGGACTTTGACGTTGCTATGGCCAAGTGCCTGGGTGAGCGGAACATCGACGGGTGCTAGGAAGACAATGTCGTCTGTTTGGAAGACCTTTGTCCAAGTACTGCCATCATCGGTGCTGATGGAGGCGTCGAGCGCGCCCGCGAATTCGAATGCGTCGAATCGCAGGGCCGCACTCGTCTGCCCGCTCAGGTCGAACGACGGCGAGGTCAGATCCGTGTCCTCGGCCCGGATACTCCCATCGAACAAACCACGGGCCAACGGGTCGGCGCTTGCAAAGCTGCCATTGCCGGTAAAGACATTCTCTCCCGGTTGCTCATCGAATTCCCAACCGACCTTGGTGTCGGCTGTGTGGGTGGTGCTCCAGCCGTACCGCGGCTCCTTCCCCCAGTCCTCGAAGTCGGCCTGTGCGATGTAGCTGTATCCGGGTGCGGTGCACGCCGTCATGTCCGCCGCGACGGAAACGTTGCGCCGCACGTCGTCAGCGCCGAGCGCGACGTCGATGGACCGCTTCGTGTATCCGGGGTAGACCGGTGCGACGTGCATGGTGTAAGTGGCCCCACTCGGCAAGTTCGTCGAGTAGATGCCCGTCCTGGGGTTGGTGTAAAGCGTCCCGCTCGGGACCCCGTCGATGGTGATTTTTGCGTAGAGCGGCCAACCGTTACCTGATCCGTCGGTCACCTTGCCTGACAGCCTCCGCGTCGGAACTTTCACCAACTTCAGGTCCGCAGTCGCGGTGGTGTCGGCCGTCACGGTGACGTTGTCCGTGGCGCTTTCATAGCCAAAGGACGATGCCGACACGTGGTACGTGCCAGGAGAGACCCCCAGTCGGTATGCGCCTTTGCTGTCCGTCGCGGCTGTGTACACCTGGGTGCTGTCGTCCGTCAGCGCAACGTGCACTCCGGCCATCGGCGCGTCGGCCCCGTCGGTGACGGTGCCGCTCACCGTGCCGATCGCTCCGAGATGGAATGCGGTGGTTCCGTTCGGCGTGCCAAGCCCGGAGGGGCCGTCGTAGCCCACTGTCCCGCTGCACAGGTAGGTGGGGTCACAGGTTCCGTTGAATCCCGAGGTCACATCATTGAGTCGAGAGTTCGCATACGGATAGCTGTTGGGATACGTTCCCGCCGTCATCGGCCCGGCGAGCGCGTAGGTCGCGGCGATGATCGGAGCTGAAACGCTGGTACCCCCGTAGCCGGTCCAGCCGCCGTGAACCGAGTCGTATACGGCGACAGCGGTGCCCGGGTCGGCGACCGCCGAGACATCGGTGACGGTTCGCTTGTCGCAACCGGTGTCCTTTTGGAAGGAGGGCTTCACCTCGATGGTCGAGCAGCCCGAACCGGCACCGTCCCAGACCGACTCCCTCCAGCCGCGCGCCGTGGACGGGTCCGCCTTCAAGCTGGTGCCGCCAACGGCGGTGACGGTGGGCGAGGACGCAGGAAAGCTGACGCCGTAATAGGTGTCGCCGCTGCTGGCCACGATGGCGACACCGGGATGGTCGTAGTATTTCTGCGAGAGCGCCAAGTCATTGGCACTCTCACCGCTACCCGGCGTGATGAAGTAGTTGCTTCCGTAGCTGTTGGAAACTTCCGTAGCGCCCAGCGCGACTGCTTCGTTCACGCTCTCGCCAAGGTCATCGACGCGGTCGGAGTTGGCCTCGACAAGGATGATTTTGGCCTTCGGCGCGACGGCCGACACCATGTCCAAGTCGAGTATGGTCTCGGCCGCCCAACCGTCTTGGAAGCGCGGGTAGTGGCCCTGGATGCCGTCTTGGTTGACCTTGATGAACTGGCCGTCTGTCAACGGCGGGAGCCCGAACTGCTGCCGGTACACGGCCAGGTCGGCGGCGGCTTTCGGGTTGTCGTAGGCGTCGACGACGGCGATCGTCGTGCCGGCTCCCCCGTCCGTCGGCAGGTTGTAGGCGCTGAGCAGATCGCTGGGCGCCAGGCCCTCCGGAGCGGCGGCGCGGACGCCTTTGCCGCCATTGACACCCGTCACCCGCAGCGCGAAGCACCGCGCCTCGTTCTCCGACTTCGGAACGTCGCACGCTGCCTTCACACCATCGGGCAGTGTAGGCGAAGTGGTCTTGGCCGACTGATTCGACTGCTTGCGTTTGGCCTCAAGCAGAGACTTGACCTTGGCTCGATCGCCGGGAGACACAGCGGAGTGCCCGGTCTTCACCACCGGGGCGGCGGCGAACGCGGAGGTCGGGACGGCAACGAGCACGCCGAGACAGGCGGCTATCAGGCCCGACAAAGGGGCGCGCAAACGCCCACGTCTTTTCATGAACAGATAACCCTTCAATTGAAATCAGAGGCGGGGTCGAAGCAGTCAGTCGGAAGGCTCCTCCGAGACGATCAGGAGCCGCTGACCACCGTGTCGTCGATCAGGAAGGTCGTCTGAGCGACGGAGTCCTCGGTGCCGGTGAACTTGAGGGTGAAGGTCTTGCCGGTGTAGTCGGACAGGTCGACCGTCCGCTGGACGTAGCCGGTGCTCTTGTTGAGGTTGGACCACGTGCCCAGGGTGGTGGTGTCGGCCTTGAGGGTCAGCTTGTCGTAGGCGGTGTTGGCCGTGGTCTCTGCGGTGGTGATGGAGAGATAAAAGGTGAGGGTGGCGATGTTGCAGGAAGCCGGAATCGTCACCGACTGGGAGAGCGTGTCGGTGTGGACGACGCCGTAGCCGTTCAGCCAGGCCTTGTAGGAGCCGGTATGGGCGGGCGTGCCTGCGCTGTTGTCGATCACACCAGGGCTCTGGGTCCAGGCGTTGGCACCGCCTTCGAAGCCAGGGTTGGTGAGCAGTTGACCGAAGGAGCAACCGCTGCCGGCCGGGTAGATCTTCCAGGTGAAGGTGGCGGAGCCGTCGTAGTTGAGATCGTCCTTCACCGTCACGGTCGTGGTGTATTTGCCGCCGGTGGTCGGGGTGCCGGAAATGAGGCCAGTGGAGGTGTTGATCGACAGGCCGGGCGGGAGCCCGGTCGCGGAGAAGGACAGGTCGCCGGGGGTGGTGCTGCTCGCCTGCATCTGCAGGCTGACCGAAGCACCCGCGAAGTACGTCTGGGCACCCGGGCTGGTGAAGGTGACGCGGTTGCCGACCCCGATCGCCACCCAGGTGTTCACGACCGTGTTGTAGGTGGCGCTGCCCGCGCCCCACAGGTCGGCGGCGGCCTGCAGCGACTGCTCTCGGGCCTCAGCGTAGTTGGTGCTGGAGGTGAAACGCTCGGTGAGCGACTTGTACCAGAGCTTGAGGGCGTTGTCCCGGCCGATGCCGGGCACCGGCACGTCGTCCGCGGTCGGGCTGTCGTAGTGCACGCCGTTGATGACCTTGGCACCGCTGCCCTCGGAGAGCAGGTAGAAGAAGTGGTTGGCGGGGCCGGAGGAGTAGTGCACGTCCAGGTTGCCGAGGCCGGGGTCCCAGAAGTCCGCCGAATAGCCGTCGAGGCTTGGCTTGTCCATGTACCGCAGCGGCCTGCCGTCATGGAACAAGTCGATCTTCTCGGCGATCAGGTAGTCACCCGGGTCGGCCGGGTTGTTGGCGTAGAACTCCACGCCGGTGCCGAAGATGTCCGAGGTGGCCTCGTTGAGGCCGCCGGACTCATCCGAGTAAGTCAGACCCGCGGTATTGGCGGTGACACCGTGGCTCATCTCGTGACCCGCCACGTCCAGCTCGGTCAGCGGGTGCTTGCCATCGTCTCCATCGCCGTACGTCATGCAGAAGCAGTCGTCGTCCCAGAAGGCGTTCTGGTACTTGTCGTCGTAGTGCGTACGGGAGTACGCGGCGGCGCCGTCGTTGCGGATGCCGCTGCGTCCGAAGGTGTTCTTGTAGAAGTCCCAGGTCTCCTGGGCGCCGTAGGCGGCGTCCACACCCGCGGTCTGCACGGTGGACCCGTCACCGTCGCCCCAGGTGTCGGAGGACTGCGAGAAGAGCGTGCCGGTGCCCGACGTGTCGTGGTTCAGGTCGTACGTCTTGTGGCCACCGCGGGTGCCGTCGGTCATGTTGTACGAGCCGTCGGACTGCGTGGTGGCGATGTTCACCTGCCCGCTGTACTCGCTGTTGCCGATACCGGTGTCGATGCCCTGGTACTGGTAGAGCTTGGCTCCGGTGGTGGCATTGGTGATCACGTGCAACTGGCTCGGTGTGCCGTCGTCCTGGAAGCCTCCGACCACCGACTCCCAGGCGAGGGTCGGCTTTCCGGTGGCGGCCCAGATCACCTTGCGGGGGGCGGTGGCCGACGGGTGCACGGCGTGGTCCGCCTTGGCGACGGTCAGCGCGGCGGTCTTCGCTGACGCGGCGCTCTTGGCAGCGGTGGTACTGGCCACCGTGATCGAGACGTTGGTCGCCTTGTTCACACCGGCGATGGCCCCCGCGGGGCTCTGGTGGACGATCAGGTCTCCGCCGAGGACCGGAAGCCCGGCGAAGGTGCGCTCGTAGTGGGTGTGGGTGCTGCCGTCCTGGTCCTGGGCGACCGACTTGACGACCAGTTGCTCCTTCGCGCCGAGGTGCAGGGAGGAGGCGGTGGCGGCGCGATGAGACCGGGCCTTGGAGAGCAGAGCCGTCCGCTGAGCCGGAGAAAGCTTCGCCGGCAGCGCGCCCGCGCGTGGCGCGGCGTGGGTGCGGGCCTGAACGGCGCTCACAATGGTGGTATTTCGAGCCGAGGCCGAGCCGGCGGGCAGGCTCACGGCGACCAGGGCGGCACCTGCTATCAGGGCACCTGCCGCGGCTGCGCCGCGGTGGGATCTGTGCATGAAAACACTCCTTGCAGCATGAATTTCAGATCAGAGGTGCGTCAGAGCGGCTCGTACCCGTCAGGCGCCCCGCGGTCGGCGTCCTCTCCGCCGGCGTGCTCGGGCTCGCCGTGTTCGCCGTGTTCGCCGTGTTCGCCGTGTTCGCCGTGTTCGCCGTGTTCGCCGCAAAGCTCCTGCTCCTGCGGACTCGTACCATCCGTGCCGCTCATGAACGACCCTCCGTCGCCGCGCCCCGAACGGATGCGTCACGCGAGTATGGGTCTGGGTACCGGGCGCCTACGATTGGTCAAATGAACTAAAGAATGCAGACGGGCACGTCGTGCCCAGCCCGTCAGTCGAGGCCGGTGATCTGCGTCACGCTCAGCGCCAGCGCCGTTCGGGAGCTCACCCCGTACTTGCGCATGGCCGACGTCAACTGCGCCGCGACCGTGCTCCGCGACCTCGACAGTTCGACGGCGATCTGGCGGTTCGTCATGCCCTGCAGCACCAGTTGCACGACCTCCGACTCCCGTGGCGACAACCGGCTCCCGTATCCGCGCCTGCCACTGCGCCGTGCTCCCCGCGCGGCCCGCTCGCAGCGCTCGGCGCCCTCCCGCGCCCGCGCCTCCTCGTACGGCCTCGGCAGCTGCGACCAGGCCCGCGCCGCCTCGCCCCACGCCTGCGCAGCAGCCTCGAACTCCCCTCGTCCCTCGGCGCACATCGCCCGGCACGTCTCCAGCGCCGTATGCGCCGCCGGGGCACTCCGCCCGCGCAGCCCGTCCTCGAAGGCGGCCACGAGGTTCTGTGCCTCTGTCTGCCGCCCGGTCGCGGTCAGGGCGGCCACCCGCACGGGCACGATCTCCGTCGCCCAGGTCCACATGCTCTTGTCCGTGATCAGGCGTACGGGATCCCCGGTCAGTGCGAGGGCGCCCTCGACGTCACCCGCGGAGAGCCGCAGGCGTGCGTGGCTCGCGGCGGACTCCAGCCACAGGGCGACGATGCCCCGGCGCTCGCCCTCCTTGCGGAGCGTGCGCAGCAGATCTTCGAGCTGTACGTCGCCGCCCGCCGTCGCCAGCTTCAGCTGAGCCCCCACCAGCTGCGCCTCCAGCCGGCACACCGGGTCGTCGGCCACGCCCGCCCACTGCTCGACCCGCTCGGCCAGCTGCTGCCAGGAGCCGGTGAGGTAGTCGAGGCGCAGGAGTGTCACCAGCGCCATGTTCCGGATCATCGAGAACCCATGTCGTTCCGCCACATCGACGGCGCTGGTCACACGGGCTCGGGCTTCCGCGTACCGGCCCCACCGTATGGCGGCGTCGCCGATGTTCAGTTCGGCGCGGGCGCGTTCGAGCGCGATCTGCGGCGTGGACTCGTCGTCGTCGATCTCCCCGGCGAGCGTCCAGCCCGCTTCCTCACCGAGTTCGAGCAGCGCGGTGATCCGGTTGACCAGCAGGATCTTCCGCTCGTGGGGGACGAGCCGGGAACCGGCCGCGAACCGCCGGGCCCGCTCCAGCCAGAACAGATGGGTGGAGGCGGGCCACGGCCCCGCCCACGGCAGTCCGAGTACGGTCATCGCCCAGGCATCGGCGAACGCGCCCTCGCCGAGGTCGGGTATCGCCAACTCCAACTCGACTGCGGCGGCCGCGTGATCACCGAGGCTGTACAGCAGACGCCCGAGCTGACCGCGCACATCGGCGCGGTCGCGCGCGCTGAGCCCGTCCGTCTCCAGGACGGCACGCAGGGCGCTCACAGCCTCCGCACGCCGGGCGTAACCGGTGAATGCCAGGAACGGCATCTTCCGTACCAGCGGAGCCACCGCCTCCGCGGGCAGCAGCGGTTCGGTGATCAGTTCGTGCAGCAAGGTCATGGCGGTGAGATGGTCGCCGGAGGCGAGGGCGACGTCCGCCGCCTGCTCGGCGTACTCGCACCACCGCGCCGTCTCGCCGGCCTCCCGGAAGTGATGGACGAGCCTCTCGACCGGCCGGGGGCGCGCGGTCTCCAGCAACGCGGCGGCGCGCCGGTGGGCGGCTCGCCGCTCGGCGCGCGACGCCCGGTCGTACACCGCCCGAGCGGCCAGCGCGTGGCGGTGGACCATCCGGCCCGGGCCCGAGTCGTCCTCGGCGAGCAGACCGCTGTGCAGGGCGCCGGCGACGGCGGCTTCGACCACCGGCTCGATCGCGGCGCTCCCGGCCCCGGCCAGCCCGGCGACCGCGCCCAGCATTCGCTCGTCCGCCGGATCGCCCAGCACGGCAGACGCCAGCAGCACCCGCTGGGCGCCGGAATCGAGCCGGCCCACCCGCTCCATGACGGCGTCCCGGATCGTCGGCGGCACGGCGATGTCGTCGAGGGTGCGCCGCACCCATTGACCCTCCCGCCGCACGAGGTCCTCGCGGTCCCGCAGCAGCCGGATGCACTCCTCCACTACCAGCGGCACTCCCGCGGTCCGTTCGTGCAGGAACGTGGCGAACGCGGCGGAGACATGCCCGTCGTCCAGCATCGACGAGACAAGGTCCGCGGTGTCCGGCACCGCGAGCCCACCGAGACGGACGCGGGCGTGGCTCACGCCGGTACTCGTCTGGACCCGGGAGGACAGGCGCAGCAGCAGGGAGTCAGCGGTCACCTCTTCGGGACGGTACGTCAGCACCAGGCTGAGCGGCATCGGCCGCCGCGAGACGAGGGAGAGCAGGAACTCCAGCGTCGCCTCGTCCGCCCAGTGCACGTCCTCAACGACCAGGATCTCGATGCCGAGACGGTCGAGGAGTTCGGCGAAGGCCCGGATCAGGCGGTGCCGGGCGGCACCGGCGTCGGCCAGCTGCTCCGGCGCGGGCGGCAGGCCGTCCGCCCATTCGGGAAAGAGCGGCCGCAGCGTACCGGCCAGCGCCGAAAGCCCGAGGTCCGCCACGTCCGCCCCGGTGGGTACGGCCTGCCGTACCGCGTCGACGATCGGCCCCAGGGTCAGCAGTACCTCGCGGAACGGCGGGCAGACCGCCACCAGCGAGCGCATCCCCTCCGGAGCGACCGCCGCCAGTGCCTCCTCTACCAGACGGCTCTTGCCGATGCCGGCCTCGCCCTCGACCAGCACAAGTGCGGGCAGTCGTCTCAGTGCGTCCGTCACACGCCGCAGCTCGGCGTCACGCCCGACAAAACGGGGACTGTCCGCACACGCATTCCGCTGCACCCGCCCGCCCTCCGCGTCGCCCCGTTCTTCCCGGCATCCCTGCTCCTGCACGCCGCCCGGCTGGGGCTGAAGCAGCCTCGGTCCACGTCAGAAGCCAGAACGCGCAGCACAACGCCTACAACCAAAAGGTATTTGCGTCGTCAAGTAGAGTCCATACTGGAACGTGCCATTCCGTCAAGAGGCCACGACCGGGTGCCACCGCCCCGCACCGAATCCCCCTCCCGTCGGGACCCATCAATCGGAGGTGTTCTCCCACTACGCTCCCGCGTACGCGTGAGGGCGAGGGCACGCCCGCGTGCATCGCGGGCTTCTCGTGAAGGCCGAGGAAGACCTCGTCGACGTACGCCTGGTGGTTGAGTTGGCGGAGCCGGTCATGATCTCGGCACGGGCGAGCAGACCGATGGTGTAGCGCGGTCCCTGGTCGATCTCGTGGTAGCGGTGGTACAGCGGACCCGCTCGCGCGTCGGGTCACCCGGCTCGGTCGCCCCCGTCTCGGGCGGCAGGTCCAGCCAACCGTAGCCCCGGTGGTCGCCTTGTCGACGTCCTCGTGGATACAGCGAAGTTCAACGATGTCGGCACGTGGCCATGCCCACTCGCGCCAAAGCAGCTTCCGCCAAAGACGTTCCGCCGACCTTGAGTTCGAGGACATGCGGAGGAACGGGAATGGCGATCAGATGATCCGATCGGAGCGGCCTACTATCACCTCTCATGGCCAGAGTGATCTTGACCGTCGGGCTGGCGTTCATCGGCAACCTGGCGACCTATCTCAACGGACTGCGACTGGCGCAGAGGCAGGCCCGGCTGACGCGGGCCGACGTCCAGCTGAGCGACTTCTACGGTCCCCTGTTCGCGCTGATGGAAGCCAACAACCGCGCCTACGACACCTTCTCCGAGACGTACGCCCGCCCCGACGGGCGCGATCCCTTCCACCACGACATACCTCCCACCGAGCAGGAGCTCGCGCGGTGGCGCACATGGGCCACCACCGTCTTCATCCCCAACATTCAGGCAATGCGCGACGTGGTGGTCACAAAGGCCGATCTCCTGATCGAGGAGGAGATGCCTTCGGCCCTGCTCCAGCTCTGCGCGCATGTCGCTGGATACAAGATCACCGCCGCGCAGTGGGCCGAGGGCAGTTACGAAGAACATCTGTCACTCATACCGTTCCCCGGCCGGGAGCTAAGGGAGTACACCCGCGACCGGTTCACTCACCTGAAGAGCGCGCAGGCGAGGCTGCTGGGCCGCCGACGCGGGCGCTCAAACCGTCGACGCCGAAGCGGAGGGCGACACCTGCACCGCGTCATTCGTTCACATGTTCGACTCCAGGGGGGCGGGTGGGTCAAGCCAAGCCCCCTACCCGCCGGCCACCCGGTCGGGTTACTCCCCGGCGCAGTCGTCCCCGTAGGCAGCTTTGCGCAGTGCGCGGCCCAGCTCGTAGGCGCCGTGCTCGGCCTCCAGGCCGGAGTCCGCGAGGGCCGCCCGCGGTTCGGTGGCGACCTGCACCCACGCCGCCTGCAGCCGGTCTCCCATGACCCGCTACTCATCCGTCCACTCCAGCACCGGCCCCGTGGCACGGTGATGCTCGCGCACCGCCTTACGGGCCGCGTTAAACGATCGCCGCAGGTCACCCCGGGAATCGGGAACTGTCATGTCGGCCATGCCGCGGATGATGAACGCCGGCACTGACAGCGACAAAAGTCGCCCCGGTGGAGGTCCGAGTCAATCAGCGAGCTTGCGAGGTCGGCCGGCACCCGGCCGTTCACCGGGGTGCTGTCCGGTCCGGGCAGGGACATGACGACCCCGGTGCGAACGCGCACCGGCACGGGCAGCAAGAATCCACACACCACAACGATGAAGACGAGGGAGAACCCGTGACCAGACCCGCCCCGCGCAGCGCCACGGCCTTGTATGCGACAGCCGCGACCTGTGCCGCCATAGGCGCACTGCTGTGGGTGCGCAGCCAGGTCGGCACGCCCATCAGTCTCTCCTCCAGGTCGTACGGGTCCTTCCTCGCGGCCGACAGCTATACCCCGTCGGCCTGGCGGGTGTGGTCACCTGCGGTACCCGAAGACCGCCTCGGCCTGTACCTCCTCGGGGCCGGGCTGGTGCTGGCTGTGGCGGCGCGCCTGGTCTCCGTCTGGCGTGACTGAGCAGCGCCGGAGCGGCCCGACACAGTGGTGATGCCACCGACGGCAGTGACCGCCACGACAACAGACGACAGCGGCGATCGGCAGCCCGGCACGGCAGCGGCAGGGTGCCATCAGGTCGCATACCAGGAGCGCCCGTGTCTCCTGACCACCGGCTCCGGCCATTGGCGGGTTGTCCGTGCCATCGCGTCTCCCGACGGCAGCGGATGACGGCAACAGAGCCGTACACACGAGGACCTTGGCGGTAACAGGGGGCCGGCGATACTTGCAGCGGCAACGCGGCGGCGCGCATGAAGCTGCGAATGAACTCTCCTAAAGCAGGTGTCGCAAGTTCCAATCCTGTCTGGGGCTGCAGCAGAAGCGCCCCAGGCCCATCTATTTCGCGCCACGCCATCGTGATCGGCCGGACGTGGACACGCAGGGTGTCCTCCTCAACCCGGCCGTGCCCCACGACGCCTCACCCACGACGCCTCACCGGCATCACCCGCATCCGCCGGCTCACCTGACCACCTCGGCTCGCCAGCCGCTGACAACACAGTCACCGCTGTCGTCGCACGCCGAGCACCCTCACGCAGGCAGTCACGCTGGACGTTTACGCGGCGGCGCTGTGTTCTCGGATTCCTTTAATCACCGGCATCACACCCCGATGCGAAAAAGATGCCATTTTCCGAGATGATCCCTCCGTCGCGCCATGCTACGTTCGAAAAAACGGACGATGAACCAAGTGAGGTAATCCTCATGACACTCACGTCGGTCAGGCATACCAAGTTCCACGCATCCCGGCACCACCTCACAAAGCCGCTGGTGGCGGCCGCCGCCATGGTCGCCGCTGTCGTACTCGGCGCCTGCCCGAGTGCACCGGCCTCGCATGCGGCACCGGTTGACTCGGGCTCGCGAGTTGCCGCGCAGATTCCGACGGCGCCGTCCGTAGCAGCCCGGCACGTGGCCATCGCGGGATTCGCCTTCTCCCCCGCGACGTTGACCGTAAGCCATGGCACGTCGGTTACCTGGACGAACCATGATTCTGAGCCGCACAACGTGGTAGGTGGCCCGCTCCACTCGCCGACCCTGTCCAAGGGTGCTTCCTACAGTTACACGTTCACCCGACCGGGAACGTATTCGTATATCTGCAGCATCCATCCCTACATGCACGGCACCGTCGTCGTGAAGTAGACCGGGCAAAAGACAAGGCCATCCGAGCATCGCAGAAGACTACACCGCGGCAGCCTCAACGAAGCGCCGGGCCGCGCGCCATTCGATGCGGCAATTCCAGGAAAGGAGGGGTCACTCACGGCGAGCCGAACAGCGACAAAGCCCCCGGCCAGAGCAGTTGGCCGGGGGCGGTTCACGTGCAGAGTGCGTGGGACCGGAGCCCACGGTGACCGTTGATCGCGCCTGCCGAGATGTGGTTATGCGACGGCTCCCTCCGCCCAGCCCGTGGCTTTCTCGATCTTCCGGTTGTTCTCCTCCTCATGACCGTCGGTGCAGCCCTCGTAGCGTCGGTGGATGACTTCAGGCGAGTCGCCGGCCCGGCGGGCTGCCTCCGCCACCGGGACCCCGGCGTCGAGCCAGTGGGTGATGCAGTTGTGCCGCAGGTACGGAGAGGGCCCGACCATCCGCGGGATCGGTGAGCACGTCGGCCTCTCCAGCACATCATCTGTGCTGCACCAGCTCCGCAAACCGGAACAAGCTGGAATGATCAGAAGCACCGGTTCAGGGTGGCGCTCCACCCGCCTCGGCAACCGACAGCAGGCCGGCTGCCCCAACGCTTCCGGCATCAGGATCTGTCGAGGTGTCCGACTGCCCGCTTGGGACCGTGACCTGCGAAGACGAACCGGATACCCCCAACAGGAAGCTGTCCGGGCTGTCCGGTCACAGACAGCGCCTCGAGTGCACTCCCCGTCATCGGCCTGGACATCGTCCAAAGCGCCGGAGACCGACTGCCCCGATTCAGTTTCAGGGGCATATCCCGGCCCTTCAGAAACCGCCGCCACCCCGTGACGGCCACCGAACACCGTTTCGAGGGGACTGTCCACTCCGCCATCTGGCGCCCAGTCACCGAGAGCAATGTCTGGCCGTCGTGGCCTGAACCAGACCACACCACACCTCGACACCACCCTCAGCCGAGTGCATACCCAACAACGCGACAACGCTGTCAATGGAGTTCAAGAGTTGGTCAAGTCACCCGAATGCCTGTCCTGATCCCCGGCCATTCCGATCACATGTCCGGGGTTCTCGGCGCCCCGGGCCGATGCTGCCCGAGCACGGCCCCATAGTGGGCGGTCGCCGCACATTCTGTCCGTCCGCAATTGACGTGGCCTCATATCGGCTCAGCCGGAAGGCAACTGAGGGTCCGACAGCGAACGGCTCGAGGCCAGCTTCGACAGCCGTGCGGTGGCGACGCGAACGAGGCCGCTGCCCTCGGGAGACATTCCGTCGAGGTGTCACGGACCCGCAGGAGGACTGTCCCATTTGTGCGTGGACGAGCACTCCTGCGTGTGTCTGGATAGATTCGCAGAAGGCAAGGGGTCCTTGATCGATCACCCCCGTCCACGCCGGACTGCCCAAAGGGTCTCACCCCAGCTGCATGAATGTCTTCGGTGCCATTAGGTCCGATCGCAGGCAACTGAGGGGCTGCGAAATCCTTCCGGCACATCAAGTCACAAAGGGAGTACAGCATGAGCGTTTTCTCGCTCTTCAACGGCCGCGACGAACACGGTGGCCGAGGTGGAGGCCGTGGCGGCCGTGGCGGCCGAGGCGGCCGTCACCACCGTCGTCACCACCGCCACCACCGTCACGGTCACCGTGGCGGCTACGGCGGCCGCTACTAAAGATCGCCGCTTCACCTGAGGTCCTCACCGTGGGGGGTCGACGGCTCGTCCGCCGACCCCCCAACAACGGCATGACCCCACCCGGCTCCCTCCCCGAGAAGGTGACCCCGCTTGGCGTACGCAGCACACGCCGGCCCGGCTGACATCAAGCCCGTGGCCCCGGCAGCCGAGGGCAGTCCAGTGCCCCTCGCTGCGGCCGTGTCTTCGGCCGACGCGTTCCGCCGCTTCTGGCCGTGGGCACGCCCCGACCGGTACCGGCTCGCCGCGAGTGCCGTCCTCCTCATCGCGGGGTCCGCGGGTGAGGTCGCTTCAGTGTGGCTCTTCAAGAACCTGGTCGACCAAGTCCTGATCCCCCACCGATTCACGGCATTCCCGGCGCTGGCCGGACTCATGGCGGCCGTGGCCGTGGTCTCGGCGCTGCTGACCTTTGCGGGCGAGTACCTGGCCACCTGGGTCGCCGAGCGCTTCCTCCTGCGTCTGCGCACCTCGGTCGTGGAACATCTGCACAGTCTTCCGCCCGACATCCTGCGCACCCGCAGACACGGCGACGTAGTGGCGCGGCTGACCTCGGATATCTCCCAGATCGAGGAGTTGGTGGCGTCCGGTCTGATCTCATCGGGCTCGGCTCTGATCAGCCTGCTGTTCTTCGTGGCGGCTGCCTTCTATCTGAGCTGGCCGCTAGCCCTGGCAACCCTCGCCACTGCGCCGCTCTTCTGGCTCGCGGCCCGGTTGTTCAGCGCCCGCATCCAGACCTTGTCACGCGAGGCCCGGCGGTGTGAGGGCGGCCTCACCGCCGTGGTCGAGGAGAGCCTCGCCTGCTCCTCCCTGGCCCATGCCTACAACCGCCAGGCCCACGAGGTCGAACGCGTCCGCCGGGAGGGGGAGGCCCTGCTGCGCGCGGAACTGTCCACGGCACGAGTCGCACATCTGTACCCGTCGCTGCTGAACGTGTTCGAAGTCGTGGGCTGCCTTGCCGTGGTGGGCCTGGGCGCCTTCGAACTGACCCGGAACGCTCTGACCTTGGGCGGACTGCTCGCCCTCGCCGCGATTCTGGCCCAGCTCTTCGGGCCCGTGCAGGAACTCTCCGGCCTGGCATCGGTGTTCGGCTCCGCCAGCGCGGGCGCCGAGCGTGTCATCGAACTGCTCGACACGCGCTCCCCGGTCCGCGAGCACCCCGGCGCCGCCGCGCTCACCCAGGTGCAGGGACGTGTCGAGTGCCTGAGCATTGCGGCGGCCTACCATACAAACCGGCACAAACCGGTGCTGCGCGACGTCAGTTTCAGCGTCGCGCCCGGCGAGGTGCTCGCCATCATGGGCCCGAGCGGCGCGGGCAAGTCCACCCTGGCCAAATTGCTGGTCCGTTTCATGGACCCGGATTCCGGATCAGTGCGCTTGGACGGGGTCGATCTCCGGGACGTGACGACGGCCTCGGTGCGCGCGGCGGTCACTCTGCTCCCTCAGCACGCCCAGCTCTTCCACGCGACCATCCGCGACAACATCGCCTACGGCCGGCCTCGGGCCACAATGGCGGAGATCGTCCAAGCGGCCAAGGACGCCGACGCCCATGAGTTCATCACGGCCCTTCCCGACGGCTACCTGACCACCATCGGGGAGAACGGATTCCAGCTGTCCGGAGGCCAGAGCCGGCGCATCGCCATCGCCCGGGCCTTCCTCCGGGCAACCCCGGTCCTCGTCCTCGACGAGCCGACCGCCGGCCTCGACTACCAGGCAGCCGCGCATGTTCTGGCCCCGCTACGGCGGCTGATGGCCGGACGCACCACGATCCTGATCACCCACGACCAGGCTCTGGCTCAGCACGCGGACGCCATCCACACCCTGCACGAGCCGGGAGCGGAGGTCATTCCGCAATCAGAGGGCTCCCGATCGGGCTACTCCCCGGCGGAGTCCTCCGCCGGGGAGTAGCCGGGCTGCGACTGGTTGTCCGCCGTGCCGGGGTCGGCCGGATCGGGGACGGCACCCACGGCCTGCGGGAGATCATGGACACCGAGAAGTCGCTCATCGACGGCGGCGTGGGCGATGTGATCAGCCAGAGCTGGGGCGTGTCGGAGGCGACCGCATCGCGCCGGACAGCGTCTACTACGACGCCGGCGCCGGCGGTCTGTCCCACGTCTTCGCCCGTCCCTCGTACCAGAACGGGCTGGAGCAGGTCCGCGACCACCGCGGCACCCCGGACGTCTCCATGTCCGCCTCACTGAAGGACGGCGCATGGGTGTACTCCAGCTACGACCCGAAGCGAATCGGCTGGGACGTCTACGTCGGCACCAGCGAAGCCAGCCCACTCTTCGCGGGCATCGTGGCCCTGGCCGACCAGGTCGCAGGGCACCGACTCGGCGACATCCACCAGGCGCTGTACTCGCTGTACGCGCAGTCCTCGCGGAACCCGTCCACCGGGATCGTGGACGTGAAGGACGGCACGAACAACAGCTACGCGGGAGTCACCGGCTACACCGCGGTCAAGGGCTACGACATGGCAACCGGCGTCGGCACGGTCGACGCGGCCCGCTTCGTCCCAGCCCTCGCCAAATAGGCCTGACCGCATCCCGTCCCCGAGACGCGGACGCCTGGCGCACCACTCCCGGAGCCCCACGCCGGGACGGCGGCTCGCATGCGCGTTTCGTGAGAGGTCAGTCGTCGGAGATCCAGCGCCACCGGCAGATAGCTACCCAGCAGCCACAACCTGGCCGGCCGTGACCTGAGGAGGGTTGGGAAGCAGTGACGTCATGTTGTCCCGTACGAAGTCAGCCGCCCTCTTGACCGACTCCTCGGCCCCGGCTTGGTCTTCATAGACGCTGGTGGAAAGCATCACCCCATCCCCCGCGTCCACCCAGTAGTAAGCGACGAATCCGGGGAGTTTACGGAGGAGAGGCACGAATCCCTCGTTCACAAGGCGTCCAGCCTCGGCAGGGTCGGTCACCCCTTCGTAACGCCGCACTACTGCGTACATAGCTGATCTCCTCCTGGCTCCCACGGTCACCTTGCGCGAAACGACGTACCCCCACCGCGCATCTCTCGCTCACGGGACGTCCGGAAGCAACTCGGATAGGCGCATTGGTGATCCAAGCCGGGCATCCGCTGTGGCCAGGGCTCGGCGACGCGGGACTCGCTGTCACGTCGGCGCGCACCAGCGCCGGTCGGGCGGGCACGCGGCACCCTCCGCGATGTGATGTCGACGCCCGGGGACGGCCTCCTTCGAAGGCGCGGACGCCCGCACCCTTGCCAGGTCAGGCCGCGAATCTCCAGGTGGGGTGCCGCAACAGGGGCGAGGGCGATCGGGTAGCGTCCCGCGCGCAACGATCAATGGGGAGGGGTGCACATCGTGAAGGTCGGCCGGCGAAGACTGGCTGCCGCAGGTGCGGCGGTGATGGTGACTGGGGCGCTTCTGAGCGGGTGCGGGCCGACAGCCCACGCCAGCAAGGTCGGGAAGGAGCAACACGGCGAACCCGGATTCGGGAGCGACGAGTACGCCGTGGCTTTGTCCTTCCGCTACGTAGGCGACTCGGGTGTGAACGAGACCATGAATCAGACGCTGCAGATCGGCAACGTCGCCGCGACCTCGCTGGTCCCGGTCCTGAGCTTCAAAGCCGTGGACAAGAACGATCAGACTCACCAATGAGGACGACTTTCCCGTCGCCGTACGGATCGCCTACATCCTCTGGGACCAGCCTCCCAAGGGCGTCACGCAGCAGGCTGTCGAAGTCACCCCGATCGGCGGACTGACGCGAGTGCCGGCGCACGGCACCGCGGTCGTACGCGTGAACGGGAAGGAAGCAGTTGCCGCGGTGGCACGCAACTCCAACGGTCCAGCAGTGAGCCTCAAGGCCTACAACTCGCAGTGAGCCTGACGGCTTGCGGTGCCCATCGCCTCCAAGGGCACCGCAAGCCCGCCCGGCCACCGGGAAGACTTCGAATTCCCGCCGGGCCACGCGCGTGGAACAACGCACTGTCTTCGCACGCGCGGAGAACCCGGTGCCGTTTCAGGAGGACGACCTGCTCCTGGCCGAGGAACTGGTCAGCCGCGCCGCACTGTCACTGGACAATGCCCGCCAGTACGCCCGCGAACGCAGCGCGGCCCTGGCGCTCCAACGCAACCTGCTCCCCCACCGCTTGAGGGGCGGTGTCGCGGTGGAGGCGGCCTCGCGCTACCTGCCGGCCGACACGGATGCCGGCGTCGGGGGCGACTGGTTCGATGTGATCCCCCTGTCCGGCGCCCGGGTGGCCCTCGTCGTCGGCGAGGTGATCGGGCACGTCATCAACGCCGCCGCCACCATGGGCCGGCTCCGCACCGCCGTGCGCACCCTCGCCGACATGGAGCTGCCACCCGACGAACTCCTGGCCCACCTCAACGACACCGTCCGGCGGCTGACCGAGGAGGACGCCGACGCCTCGGACCAGCCCCTCGCGGTGGTCGGCGCCACCTGTCTGTACGCCGTCTACGACCCGGTCACCCGCAAGTGCACCATGGCGCGCGCCGGACACCTGCCGCCCGCGATCATCGACCCGCGGGGCCAGGTCACCTTCTTCCCCGGCCTGCCCACAGGAGCCCCGCTCGGCCTCGGCCTCGGCCTGGTCCCCTTCGGCGCCGTGGAAGTGGAGCTCCCCGAGGGAAGTTTGCTCGCGTTCTGCACCGAAGGCCTGGTCGAGTCCAGTGACGACGACATCGAGGTGGGCATGCGCCGCCTGGGCTCCGCCCTCACACAGTCCGGTCAGTCCCTGGACGACCTGTGCTCCTCGGTGATCGAGACCCTGCCGACTCAGGCACCGTCAGACGACGTCACCTTGCTCCTTGTCCGGACCCGCACCCTCGATGCCGACCAGATCGCCTCCTGGGACTTCTCCGCTGATCCGACCGTCGTCCGTACCGCCCGGCACACGGCCGCCCGGCAGCTCAGGGAATGGGGGCTGGATCATCTCGTTCCCAACACGGAACTGATCGTCAGTGAGCTGGTCACCAACGCCATCCGCCACGGCGCCGGCCCCATCCGTCTCAGGCTGATCCAACACCAGGTCCTGACCTGCGAAGTATTCGACAGCGGCAGCTGCCACCCGCGCCTGCGCCAGGCTCGCGGCGTCGACGAGAACGGCCGGGGCCTCTTCATGATCGCTCAGCTGTGCCACAGGAGGGGCTTCCGGTCCGCCACCGGCGGCAAGCTGGTCTGGGTCGACCAGGACCTGCCCTGCGCGCCCTCGCACGCCGATGAGCTGCGCCCGACGCAGGCGGCCGGCGATCACCAGGGTTGCATGGCGTATCCGGTTCACCGACCGCCGGTCGCCCAGCCTCATCCGGCAGGGGAGTGACGAAGCGATGGGTCCGACGCGGCGTTCCGCATCACAGGGGACGGTAGGCAGAAGGCACTTTCCCCGTACACGGTGCCGGTTTGCGCCCCGTTGCCGTCGTCCCGGCCGACGGCAACGGGGTGTCCGCAGCACGAGGCAAAGGGGAGCCGTCATACGCGCCTGATGACCAGCACGGCCACATCGTCGAGATGGTCCACCCCGACCGCGGCATCGAGGATCCGGTCGGCGATCGCATCGGCGTTCAGCCCGTTGTGGAGGGCGTGGGCGGCCAGCGTTCCGGCCCGCTCCAGGCCGGCGTCCAGCGTCAGGCCCGGTCCTTCGACCACCCCGTCGGTGACCATGACCAGCGCGGTGCCCTCGTCCAGCGTGAAGATCTCCTCGCGGTAGTCGGTCCCCGACAGGACTCCCAGCACCGGACCGCCCGGCAACTCGCGGACGTCACTGCTGCCGTCGTCGCGTACGCACAGCAACGGCACGTGTCCGGCGCTGGCGCCGGTGACCTGTCCTTCTCGTGGACCGATGTACAGCATGGTGCAGCTGGCGAACCGTGCCGCGTTCATCGCGACCAGCAATTCGTTGGTACGCGTCAGCACCGTTGCCGGGTCCGGTTCCTGTGAGGCGATCGCACGCATGGAGGTGCGTACCTGCCCCATGAAGGCGGCCGCATCCACGTCATGCCCCTGGCTGTCACCGATCTCCAGGGCCACCGCACCGTCGGGCGTCACGAAGGCGTCGTACCAGTCCCCGCCGATGTCGAGCCCGTCTCGGCTCGGCTGGTACCGGGCGGCGACCTCCAGGCCCGGGAGATGCTCGGGCAGCGTGGGCAACATACTCTGCTGGAGCGCCGCGGCCAGCTCGACGCGGGCCTGCTGCAACCGGATGCGTCTGAGTGCCTGCCCCGCCAGGTCGGCCAGAGTGCTCATGAGGGCACGCTCGTCGGGGGGCGAGTGGTGCTCCCTGTCGTAGGTCACCGCCCAGGCCCCGAGCGGCTGCGTCTTGCTTGGCGATGCAGCTGCCTGATCTACTTGCTGGACGTAGCAATTGGTGGAGGCTACAGCTATAGTGCGCAAACGTGAACGAACGTTCGTTTGGGGCTCTGGGGCTCAGTTCCGACGCGGATCGGGCCTATCCACTCCTCGTCGCCACAAGGGGAGTCCCGCTAGCCGAACTGGCCCGGCAAATAGGGGTGTCGCAGGAACGGGCACAGGCCGCGTGCCGGGAATTGGCCGACCGTGACCTGGTACGGCTCGGCTACGACGACCGCTGGTACCCGATGCCTCCGCAGTCGGGGCTCCTGCCGCTGGTGGACCGGGCTCAGGAGCAACTGGTCCACATCCGGGAACTCGTCGACCGCCTCGGCGTGGAGTACCAGCGCGTCCACGAGGGCCACCGCGCCGAAGAGATGGTCCGGTTCGTTGAGGGCGCGGCAGCTGTCCGCGCCTGTATCACCGAGGTGCATGCCACCGCCCGCAGCGAGGTGATGGCCTTCAGCCGCACGGTGCCCGGCCTCGACGGCGCGGCTGACCCGCTGTCGACTCCGGGTGGCCGGCCTTCGCGTGGGGACGGATCGCCGGGACGCGAGTCCGCCCCGGCCGCGGACATCCTTGATCACGCCGGGCAGCGCGCCATGGCCCCCCACAACGACGGATCGCCGGCCCGGTTGCGGCGGCGGGTGGTGATCGAGCGGGCCGGGTTGGAAGCCCTCGGCGCCTACCGGCCGCTCACCGACGCGGTGCCGCGGCCTGCGATGGCCGGTGCAACGTACTTCCGTGTCGCGGAACGCCTCCCGGTCAGGCTCTGCATCGCCGACCGCTCCGTCGCCCTTCTCCCGCTGGCCGCGGACGGGGCTCCACCCGACCCCGTACTGCTGGTGATCCGTCCGAGCAGCCTGCTCGAGGCGCTGGTCACTCTCTTCGATGCGGTGTGGTCCGCCGCCGTCCCCCTCGCCGGCTCCGCCGCCCACCAGCCGCGCAGCGACTTCGACCTGCGCATCCTGGCCCTGCTGGTGACCGGCAGCACCGACGCGGCGATGGCCCGCGCGCTGGGTGTCGCGGTCCGCACCGTGCAGCGCCACATCGCCGCGATGCAACGCGACGCGGGCGTCGACAACCGCGTCCAGCTCGTCTGGTACGCGGCTCGGCACGGCTGGCTCGACGACGGGTACGACAGCGACCCTGCCTGAGGCGCGGCTTACGACTTCTTGACCGAATGACGGAAAGCCGACTCCGAAAAACGGACACCGGGTGTCACGTACTCGACCACCGCTACGTCTTCCGAGCGGCGCGGGTGGGCCAATTGAATACGCCAGCGGTCTGATCGGGCCGCGACCGGGCGGGGACGTCGTCAGCACGTCGTCCACACCCGGTCACCTCCGTTTCAGGGGACTCTCCTTGCGAACAACCCGCCTCAGACCGAGCGGTGGACGTGCAGGGCAAGCCGCGACCGCGGTCGCCGGGCTCCTTTCGGCAGCGCTTGCCGTCATAGGACTCCAACTGCCCATCGCAACGCCCGCGGCCGCCGTGCCCTCCGGCAAGACCGCAGTCGTGCAGCAGTGCGCGGACCCCAAACCCGGGCAGTTCGCCTGCATGGCGATGCGCCGCGTCGACGTGCCCGCCCGAACCGGTGTGCAGCCGCAATCCGCCACCCCGACCGGCTTCGGCGCAGGCGACCTGCAGAGCGCCTACTCGCTGCCCGCGGACGGCGGCGCCGGCCAGACCGTCGCCATCGTCGACGCCTTCGACGACCCGACCGCCGCAGCCGACCTGGCCGTCTACCGCCGGCAGTACGGTCTGCCCGCGTGCACCACCGCCGACGGCTGCTTCACCAAGGTCGACCAGCGCGGCGGCACGCACTACCCGGCCGCCGACCCGGGCTGGGCCGGCGAGATCTCCCTCGATCTGGACATGGTGTCCGCCGCCGCCCCCAACGCCCACATCCTGCTGGTCGAGGCCGACTCCCCGAGCTTCGCAGACCTCGGTGCCGCGGTGGACGAGGCGGTCGCGCTCGGCGCGAAGTACGTCTCCAACTCGTACGGCACCTTCTACGACAGCACGCCGGGCAGCGGCGAGGACCCGTCGGAACTCACCGCCATGGACCCCTACTACAACCACCCGGGCGTCGCAGTCGTCGCGTCCTCCGGTGACAACAGCTACGGCGTCGCCTATCCGGCGGCCTCGCAGTACGTCACCTCCGTCGGCGGCACCGCCCTGTTCAGGGACTCCGGCACCGGCCGCGGCTGGCGCGAGTCGGTGTGGCACGGCCCCAGCGGCGGCGGCCCCGGTTCGGGCTGCTCGCTCTACGAGCCGAAGCCCGCGTTCCAGACCGACACCGCGTGCGCGAACCGCACCGTCGCCGACGTCTCCGCGGTCGCCGACCCGGCGACCGGTGTCTCGGTCTACCAGACCTACGGCGGCAGCGGCTGGTCGGTGTTCGGCGGAACAAGCGCCTCCGCCCCGATCATCGCGGGCGTCTACGCGGTCGCCGGCACCCCGGCCGCGGGCACGTACCCCAACGCCTACCCGTACGCCCAGGCCGGATCGCTCAACGACGTGACCACCGGCAGCAACGGCACCTGCACCCCGGCGGCACTGTGCACCGCGGGCCCCGGTTACGACGGCCCCACCGGGCTCGGCACCCCCAACGGCATCAAGGCTTTCCGCACCGGCCCGCACGGCGTGATCAGCGGCACGGTCACCGACCGCGCCACCGGCAAGCCGATCGCCGGCGTCACCGTCAAGGCCGGCGAGAACACCGCCATTTCGAGCACGTCCGGCACGTACCGGCTGGACATCCCGGTGGGCACCTACGACATGACCGCGAGCGTGTACGGCTACGCCACGGGCAGTGCCGGCGGCATCGTCGTGGCCGACGGCGGCACCGTCGCCCAGTCGTTCAGCCTCGACTCCCTGCCCACGCAGACGGTCTCCGGCAAGGTCTCGGACGGCTCCGGCCACGGCTGGCCGCTCTACGCGAAGATCACCGCCGACCGCGTGCCCGGCGGCCCGGTCTTCAGCGACCCCGCCACCGGCGCCTACACCCTGAAGCTTCCGCAGGGTGCCTCGTACACCCTGCACGTCACCGCCGACTACCCCGGTTACCAGGCGGTCGACAAGACCGTCGAGGTCGGTACCGCCGACCGGACGCTGGACATCGCGGTACCCGTGGACTCGGCTGCCGCCCAGGCACCGGGCTACGCCGTGAACCTGCACGGGCCGACCGAGGCCTTCGACTCCACCACCGGTCCCGCCGACGGCTGGAGCGTGGTCAACGCCGAGGGCATGGACGGCGGTTGGGTCTTCGACAACCCGGGCGACCGCGACAACCACACGGGCGGCCGCGGCAACTTCGCGATCGTCGACAGTGAGTCCAGCAACCTCCAGGAGCAGGACTCCTCGCTGGTCTCACCGTCGTACGACCTCAGCTCTGCCACCACCCCCATCCTCGCCTTCGACACCGACTACGCCGGCTGGGCGGGCAACAAGGCCGATGTGGACATCTCCTCCGACGGCGGCACCACCTGGACCACTGTGTGGGAGAGGACCTCGATCTGGCTCCCGGGTCCCGCCCACGTCGAGGTGCCGCTCGACGCCTGTGCGGGCAAGAGCGATGTCCGGGTGCGCTTCCACTTCACCACCATCGACTGGGGCATGTGGTGGCAGCTCGACGACGTCTTCCTCGGGCAGCGCACCTATGACCCGGTGCCCGGCGCTCTCCTCGTCGGCCACGTGACGGACGCCAACACCCACGCGGGCGTCAACGGCGCCACCGTCACCAGCACCGACGCGTCCGGTGACCACACCACCAGCAGTGCCACGCCCGACGACCCGAACGTGGGCGACGGCTTCTACTGGATGTTCTCGCACCTGACGGGCAACCACCCGGTGGCCGCCGCGCTGTCCCGCTACACCACGGCCGACGACACCGTCGACATCACCTCGGACGCCACGGTCAAGCACGACCTCGCGCTCAGGGCGGGCCGCCTCAAGGTGGCCCCGGCGTCCATCGCCAAGGACGTGGCCTGGGGCAAGAGCACGAGCCAGACCGTGACCGTCACCAACGACGGCACCGCGCCGGCCTCCCTCGACCTCACGGAGAAAGCCGGAGGATTCAGCGTACAGCGGGCAGGCGCCCCGCTGAACCTTGTCAAGGGCTCCTACTCGCCGCTGCGGCTCGACGCACCCGCTGCCGCGTCGGGTGCCGGCCGGACCGACGCGACGGCCGACGCCCTGGGCACCCCGGGCACCGCCTGGCAGCCCGTCCCCGACCTGCCCGTGGCCACCGGCGACAACGCGGTCGACACCTACCAGGGCACCGTCTACTCCGCGTTCGGTTCCACGGGAGGCCACGGCACCGGCGACCTGTACGCCTACAACGGCATCTGGACCAAGCTCGCCTCCGCCGCCGACACCCGCGACGCCCCGGCCCACGGTGTGATCGACGGCAAGATCTACGCGGCGGGCGGCTGGGGCGAGGCCGGCAGCCCGGACGGCAAGCTGGAGATCTACGACATCGCGACCGACACCTGGAGCACGGGCGCCCGCATGCCCAAGCCGTACGCGGGCGCGGGCAGCGCGGTGCTCGACGGCAAGCTGTACTCGGTCGGCGGCTGCTTCACCATCGGCTGCGGCTCCACGGACGTCTCCGTCTACGACCCGGACACCGACACCTGGTCGATGGCGGCCCCCTACCCGGAGCCGGTGTCCTGGGAGTCCTGCGGCGCCATCGCGGCCAAGCTCTACTGCTCGGGCGGCGAGGCCCAGCACGTGACCACCAAGCACGCCTACGTGTACGACCCCGCCACCGACACCTGGTCACCCGTCGCGGACCAGCCGACCGACGCCTGGGGCGCGGCCTACGCCTCGGCCAACGGCCTGCTGCTGGTCCGGGGCGGCTCGGTCAACAACGGAACCGCGCTGACCAACCAGGTCTGGGCCTACGAGCCGAACGAGAACACCTGGACCGCCCTGCCCAACGCCAACGCCTCGGTCTACCGCGGCGGCGGCAGCCTGGGCTTCTACGCGGTCGGCGGTCTCACCAGCGGGGGCACTCCGGTCAAGTCCTCCGAGGTCCTGCCCGGTTACGACCAGGTGCACGCCGCCGACGTCACCTGGCTGACCGAGAGCACGAACACGGTGACCGTCCAGCCGGGCGCCTCCACGACGGTCACGGTCGCGCTCGACGCCTCCGTGCCCGAGGTCACCCAGCCGGGCACCTACACCGCCTCGCTGATCCTGCGCAGCGACACCCCGTACCGGCTCGACCCGGTCGGCGTCTCACTGACCGTGAAGCCGCCCACCACCTGGGGCAAGATCGCCGGAACGGTGACGGCGTCCGGCGGCGGACCGATCGCCGGCGCGACCGTGCAGATTTACGGCTCGGCGGCGCACTACACGCTCAAGACCGCTGCGGACGGCGGTTACGCGCTCTGGCTCGACGCCCGCAACAGCCCGCTCCAGGTCATCGCGGCCAAGGACGGCTACCAGCCGCTGGCGGTCACCGTGAAGGTCTCCAAGGGCAAGACGACAGTCCACGACTTCATCCTGTTGAAGGGCTGAAGCCGCTGACGCTCTGAGGCATGGCCGAGACGTCCCCGCCGCCGGTGGCAGCCGGCGACGGGGACGTGGCCCGGGGCAGTGCCCGGGACCTTCGCCCCCTGCCCAGGCCGGCCGCCGAAGTGCACCATGCCGCTGCTGACCGGGCGTTGCCGTCGACGCCTGACGGGTATCCCTCCCGGTGCTGCCTGATCACGGTGCCGCGTACGCCGTATCGTCGCGCAGGCGGTCCTCGCCGGCGCCGCCGTCCGGCATGTGGTGTGACCGCACTGCCCCGCGTCCACTGATGGCCGGGCTCACACCGCCGCACGCCTCCGGCTCTCCGCCGACCGCCAACCGCCAACCGCCAGGAGGAGGACGAGCGGGACATCCGCCCCGGGTTCCGTGACGTCGAATCGCCGGATTCATGCATGGCACGGCGCGGAGTTCGTTCTCGATCGGGTCAGCATGCCGATGTTGAGCACCTCGGCCGGCGGGCAGCAATCCGACTCCACAAGACCCGGGGCGGTTCGACGGGGCGGCGCGGGCGCACTCCCCCTGCCGACCGCCGGCGCGGACCGGTTGCCGCCGCGCAGGGTGATCGGCGTCAACTCGCCAAGTTGACTGGTTGCGACGGCACTTGAGGCAGTACATGCGGCAATGTCCAACGGAACCGCTCGCGTCCCACACGATGCCCCGTTCGCCCACCCCAACTCCCACCAACCCGCTTGGCACCGAGCCCGCCGTTCTCACTGGCAAGTCCTGCCCCTGACCACCTGCGGCGTGCCCGACATGCGATCTTTGCCGTGCCGGGATGCGATGGGGGCATGCCGCAGACCATCATCAAGCTGGCCATCACCTGGGGCATGTTGTCGATCCCGGTGACCGTCCACGCGGCCACCGAGGAGCACGATGTCCCGCTGCACCAGGTCCACACCCGGTGCGGCGGGGGCCGGGTGCGCCTGCGCCGTTACTGCGAGCGTGAGGGCATCGAAATCCCCTCCGAGGAAGTGGCACCCGGCTATGAGGCACCGGACGGCCGGGTCGTCGTACTGAACGACGACGATCTCGCCGACCTCCCGCTGCCCACCGCCAGACGTATCGAGATCCTGGCGTTCGTCGATGCCGACCAGATCGACCCGCTCACCCTGCAGACGACGTATTACCTGGGCACCGGCCCCATCGGCGCCCGCCCGTACGCCCTGTTGCGCGACGCCATGAAGAAGGCGGGGAAGGTGGCCATCGCACGGACAGCGCTGCGCACCCGCGAGTCGCTGGCCGTGCTCCGGGCTCGGGACAGGGTGATCGCGATGCAGACCATGCTGTGGCCGAACCAACTGCGGCCCACTCAAGGGGTCACCGTCCCGCAGACACCTCCGGCCCGGCGTCAGGAGCTGCAGATGGCACAGAACCTGATGGACGCGATCAGCTCGGGCTTCGACCTGGAAGAGCAGCACGACGACTACAGCCGTGCCCTGGAGCAAGTCGTCGCTGCCAAGCTCCTGGGCATGGAGCCACCGCACGCACCGGAGTCCTGGGGTATCGAGGAGGCCGGAGCGGACTTGATGACAGCGCTGCAGCAAAGCGTGGAGGCGGCGCGGACCCGCCGCGCGAAGCCGACCGGACGGAAGAAAGCGGCGACCGCGAAGAAGGCCGCGGCAAAGAGGGGACACCGAGGTCGTCCGACAGGCTGAGCGCGAGCGTCCGGCCACCGGACCGACGCCGCACACGGGCGCGCTCCCGAGCCGACCACAGATCATTTACGGGCAGCCGTTCGTCCGGCACCGACACTCTGGCCTCGGCCCACAGGACCCAGCAGGTCAAAAGACAGGTCAGCGTTGATAGGTGCCCATAAGCGTGCCACTCGCCAGCTCCCGGCCCTTCACGGCACGGTGCACCGCGTCGGCTGTCGGTCGGCCGTGCAGGGAAAGCGGCTCCGACACGGCCCACAGACGGAAGAAGTAGCGGTGCGCCCCGTGCCCGGGCGGAGGCAGGGGACCGCCCCAGCCCGTGCGGCCGAATCCGTTGGGCCACTCCTGGCCGCCGGCAGGCGCCTGCCCCTCCGCCACACCGGAGCTGCGCGGATCGATACCGGTGACCAGCCAGTGCACGAATGTCCCGCCCGGGGCGTCAGGGTCCTCGCAGAGCAGCACCAGCTCCGCGGCGCCCTCGGGTACCGCTGACCATCTCAGCGGTGGCGAGACATCGTCCCCCGCCCCGCTGTGGCGTCGAGGGATCGCCGCACGGTCGTCGAACGCCACGCTCCTGATCTCAATTCCGGACATACGCGCGGCTCTACCCGGGACGGCCCGGCTCGGACCGGTCCATACGGCAAGAACACCTGATCGGCCGACAATGCCGGTCGGCGTGCCGGGAACCTCGGTAGGACAGGCCAGATACGGAGCGCAGAATGCCGACGAGAATCCTGCTCGAGGGACGCCCCGGCACGGGCAAAACAACCGTTGTCCGCCGGCTGGCCGGACTCCTGCGCACCCGCAGGGCTGTCGGCTTCACCACGGAGGAGATCCGGCAAGGCGGCACCCGGACCGGTTTCACGCTGGAAACAATGGAGAGCGGCCGGCGAGCCGTGCTCGCTCATGTCGACTTTCCGGGTCCGCCGCGGGTGGGCCGGTACGGCGTCGACCTCGGTGTCATGGAGCAGCTCGCGCTGCCGCCGCTCAGGTCGGTGGCGGCGGATCCGGCCCCTGGAGTACTCGCGCTGATCGACGAACTGGGGCGTATGGAACTGGCGTGCACGGCGTTCCAGGACACCGTCCGTTCCCTGTTCGAGACCGACATCGACATCGTCGCCACGGTCCACGCGAAGAGCGCCCCGTTCACCGACGCCCTCAAGCGGCGCTCCGACATCGATCTCGTCCAGGTGACCCGGGCGAACCGGGACGCCCTCCCTGAGGATCTGGCGGCCCGGCTCGAAAGCCCATGACGTCCGCGTGCACGCCTGGTGGCCCCCCTGCGCACACTCAAGTCCGGCACGGTGATCGGCTCTCCCCGGCAACCGTCGAGCGGCTCGATGCCACGGGAAGCCCGTGGGGCACCGGCGTCACGCTTGTCCTCGTCCAGGTTCCGATCCCGGGCCGGCGGACGTGCCCCTGTCTGCGGACCCTGTGCGCGGTGAGGCTGATCCTTTGGGGTGGACGCGGCGGCATCACATACATTGCCGTCGGCTCCACTCCCAATCCGACCTCGGCCGTCCTGATCTCCAGAGCGGACAGCACCTTGACCGCCTGCCGCTCCCGAGATGCAGTGCAGCACCGCGTCGTCCGCACACCGTTCCCACCAGACGGCGGGGAACTCCCGGTCCACCCAGCGGGGTCCCGCACTCGCGGTCCAGCAGAGAACCGTCGAACATCTTGAGCGGGGCAGCAAACCACCGCTCCACATACGACTTCACCCAAACGGCATCAGTCTGAGCTTCCACCGCTTGACGAGGAGGTCCCAGGGCACGCTGTCGAAGAATGCGGCGATGTCGAACTCCACCACCCAGTCCCGCTTCCAACAACCCTCGCGTTTTGCCCACATTGGCTTGCATGCTGGGGAATCGGCGCCCTGGGTCAGAACGCCGGGGCGTCCACCGACCCGTCGCCGGCCTCCGCATCCCCAAGTGGAGCCCGCCATGCACCTGCCGGGGCCGCGGGGCGGCTGCGACCGGGTCCGCCCTGCCCGATGTCGCACCGGCCCGTGGCCCTCGACGTCCCCAGCGATCATCACCTGCCTGCCGGGCACGAGCAGTGCCGTGGTCGGCGTGCGCTCGCTGCCGGGGTGCGGCCATTCGTCTTCGCGGGTGCCGCACTCACGGCTTGAGCGGCCGGCCGCCCTCAAGTCCGGCCGCGGCCGTCCCATCGCTGGAACCTCGCAGCAGGTCAGCGGCCGGGGAGTCGCTGCGTGATCTCCTGGAGCACCCAGCCGTTTCCGTCCGGGTCACTGAAGGTGGCGAAGGAGCCGTAGGAAGCGCGGTCGGGGCGCGAGCCGACGAGCCGCTCCTGGCCCTCCAACTGGTGGGTGACCTCTCCCCCCTCGTGGCCGTGGTAGAAGAACTCCGCGTCGTGGAAGATCTCACTCACCTCGATGCCGCGCTCGACGAGCTCCGCGCGGGCCTGCTCGATGTCGGTGACGATGAGGTACAGGCCCTGGGCCGAGCCCGGTGCGGCGGAGGTGATCCCCTTGCCGAAGATGATCGAGCACTCGGAGCCGGGCGGCGTGAACTGCACGCCGCGCCAGTCCTCACTGGCGGCCTTGTCGAGGTCCAGACGGAATCCCGCCTTCTCGTAGAAGGCCTTGGCCCGATCGACGTCGGACACGGGCAGCACGATGACTTCGAGCTTCAAATGCATCGGATTTTCCCTACTTTCTTATGGGAAGTAGACCGGACATCTACTCCAAGTGGCAGACGGCCGGCTGTTCCGGCACGCCGAGCGCTGGGTGTTTCTGTGACTTGTCCGAACAGGGCGTGCCCGGGTGGGTCGGAGGGCGGCGGCAGCTGCGCCTTCGGCTCAGTGGCCGGCGCTCTGGCCACCGTCTACGTGGAGGATCTCGCCCGTGATAAACGGGGCGTTCTCAAGATAAACCACCGCGTCTTGACGACGTCGCTCACCTCGCCCATGCGGCCGACCGGATGCAGGCCGACGAGCACGTCGTGGTACCCCTCGGTCATGGGCGTCTTGATGGTACCCAGCGCGACGGCGTTGCCGCGGATGCCGCGGATGCCGCGGTGGCGTACTCGATGGTCAACGCGTTGATGGCGGACTGCAGGCCGCCCTTGGCCAGGGAGGCGAGTACGGAGGTCACGTGAAGATCCCGGCGTTGTTGACCAGCGTGTCGATGCGGCCGAACCGCTCGATGCCCGCGGCGATGACACGCTCGGCGGTTGCCCGGTCGGCGATGTCGCCCTGGATGGTGAGGACGTCCGCGTCCTGCGATTCAGCGATGGTGCGTGAGGTGGCGACGACGGCGTAGCCGAGCTCGCGATACGCGGTGACCAGGCCCGCACCGATGCCCTGCGAGGCACCGGTGATGACCGCGACCTTCTGACTATGGATGCTCCATGGGAATGTCCCCACTTTCTCGCTGGACCTTCTACTTCAGAACGCCCAAGGTGGTCCCCCAGAGCTGGTTGTCCGGCACCTGCTCCGGGTTGTCCACCAGGTGGCGGACGCCAGACCCCGCCGAGGATCTGGGCGGGCCCGGGAGGCTGCAGCATGTTCAGGCCCGTGCAAGCACGCCGCCGCCCTGTGCTACGCCATCGCCGCACGCATCGACGGCGACTGGTGCGGCCCCGCAGGGCGAAGAGCACGAACGGCCGGCAACCATGGAGCCGCCATGAACCGCTTGACACAACATAGGGGCATCTCCTCGGACGGTTCAGCGATCCGCTCGCGCAGCCCCGCGGCCCGAGTCCGGGGGCGGTCGCGCCTGGACCACGCGCTCGACCTGATCAAGCCCGGCACCTGTGAACGCTCGACCCCTGCGGGTACGGCCGGGGAGTATTGACGGCCCGCCGACTAAGCGCATATGCTCGCATCAAGACGACCAGTCAACTACCTGCGCGGTTGACTGACTCGATTGTTGGGTCTTCGAAGTTGAGCGGTGCGGCACTGGCGGACGGCCGACGCGCTGTCACGGTCGGTGATGGGGCTGGGAAGCAAGAGGCCCGTGGCCGTGCGTGATCATTTCTGTTCCTGACGCAGAACGATCATGCAGGAGCCACGGGCTTGCTCAACGATACGACGTTGCTGCTCGACCTCGACGGGGTGTCCGTCGTCCGGGTCGACCGGCTGACCGACGGCACACGCCGGGCTACAAACAGGAGTCATTGTGACCGAGAAGAAGATCATCGTTGTCATTGGTGCCACGGGCCAGCAGGGCGGAGGCCTTGTCCGCGCGATCCTGGCCGATGCCGAGGGACCTTTCGCGGTTCGCGCGGTGACCCGCGACGCCGGCTCCGACAATGCCAAGGCGCTTGTCGCTGCGGGAGCTGAGGTCGTCGAGGGCGACCTCAACGACGAGGCCAGCATCCGCGCGGCCTTCGAGGGCGCGTACGGCGCCTTCGTCGTCACCAACTTCTGGGCCGAGCTCACGTCGGAGCAGGAAGCGGCTGGCCTCGGCCGGCCGCAGGTTGAGATGGACCAGGCCGCCGCGGCGGCGCGCGCCGCGAAGCACGCGGGCATCAAGCACGTCGTGTGGTCCACGCTCGAGGACACCCGTCCGCTCTTCGAGTACCTGGGCAGCGAGCTGCCGACGCTCATGGACCACTACAAGGTGCCGCACCTCGACGCCAAGGGTTTGGCGAATGCGTTCTTCATCGAGGCCGGTGTCCCCACGACGTTCCTGGAGACGAGCTTCTACTACGAGTCGTTCCTCCCGGCGATGGGGCAGGGCCCGCACCGCGACGAGAACGGTGAACTGGTCCTGACGATCCCGATGGGCGACGCTGTCATGGCGCTCGTCGCCCGGGAGGACATCGGCCGTACCGCATACGGCATCTTCCGTGCCGGCGCCAAGTACATCGGCCGGACAGTCGGTGTCGCCAGCGCGCACGCCACCGGCGTCGAGCTCGCGGAGATGATGACCCGGACCATCGGTGAGAAGGTGACCTACCGGCCGACCAGCCATCACGCGATGCGTGCCGCCGGTGGTTGGTTCGTCGAGGAGGTTGCCAACATGTACCAGTTCTTCGTGGAGGCGTCCGAGAACTTCGTGGCCAACCGTGACCTCGACCGCGTGCGGCAGCTCAACCCGCAGGTGAAGTCGCTGGAGGAGTGGCTGACCGAGCACAAGGACCAGCTGCTCGGCTGAGCAGCAGGACAGTCACGGGCGCATTTGGTGGGTGAAGCCGGTCCGCTGTGGGTCCAGATCATGAGTTCCGGTCTCAATCTCCCAAGAGCCACAAGCTGTGATGAGGAGATGGCTCGGGGCTGCACGTGCCCAAGACTCGAAATTCCGCAAGAACGCTCTTGAAGATCCTGGGGTTTGGCCTCGCCATGTGTGTGGCGGGGCCAAACCCGTCTTGTGGCTGTGGGTGAATGGGCCGGGGAGACGGTCGGACCGGACGTGTGGTTGGCATGCCAGGAGTTGACCCACCGGTGCGCCGCGGGCCGCCGTCCCCGTGCTGGAGCGGATTCTCTCTTGTTGAGTGCCGTTCGAGATGAGCATGGGTTTGCCACTCGGGATGAGCATGTTGGGGGTTGAAGAAGGCCCGCAGGCGGTTCCGGCGGGCCTTGTTGATCTTCATGGTGTCACGGGGATGTTGGGGCCTGACTCTTGATCCTGGACACGGGTCATGCGGCTGCTGCCGGCGTAGTTGATGTTCGGTCGAGTGCTTGTTTGCAGGAGATGGGGCTGCGGTGTCCCAGGCTCCTGGGGCGGGCGCGGCCGGCGCGGTGGTCAGTCAGCTGAGCAAGCGCGCCGGCGTCGCGGGCTGCGCACCACCGGACACCGCAGTATCGCCGCCAGCCTGCGCGAGGTCTCCTACGACCCCTTTACCTGCCCGCTGGACCTCATCGGACTCCTCTGACCAGCAGCGCCACTTCACGGCGACTCTGCGTCCCGAGGGCGACCTGGCAAGGTAGACCACGCCCCCAGCGCCCGCACCGATACGTCGCTCTACACGGTACAAGCCGATGGTTGCCAACCCCGGAGGATTCGTGGCCTGGCGCCGGCTCCCGCCATGCCGGGACCTGGCGTAGCACGATTGCGTGCCCCGGCCCCGGGAGCCGTGCATCCGGGCGGCCGCGGCAAAGTGGCGGCGCTCACCTCAGGGTTCGGAGCGTGGCGGCCAGTTCCCGGGCCGAGGAGGGGAGTCCGCGGATCGGCTCGCCGTACTGCGGATGCGCCTGGTCCAAAGCCGGGACCAGGGGGCGGGACCGTTCCTCGGGCACGCGTTCCAGGACGGTGGTGCCGGTCTCCGCCTCCAGGGCGGGGGCGTAGCCGGCGGCACGCAGAGCGGCGAGGGTCTCGTCCGGCGGCGCGGTGGAGATCAGCACCGTCGGCGCGATGCGCCGCAGCCCCAGCTTGGCGAGACCGCGCGCCCGGGCGACCTCGGCGATCAGCGCCGTGTCCTCGGAGCGGATGCAGCAAGCGGAGCGCACCACGCGCAGCCGTCCGTGGCCGCGGGCGACGTCCTTGACCGTGTACGTCAGCGGTTGCGGCAGCCCGGTGCCCGGCCGGCAGACGGCGGCGAGGCGTTCGAGGATCTCGTCGGCGTCCCATCCCGCGTCGAAGACACGGCGCAGCGAGGCGGGGGTGATGTGCCAGACCACGGCGTGCCCCTCGGACTCGATGTCGCCGACCGCGGACAGCAGGGCCGCGAGGGCGGGAGCGGGAGCGCCGGTGACCGTCGCGGTGGAGTCGGCCTGGAACCGGGCCGTGGTGCTCGGGGCGGGGAGCATCGAGTGCAGGGCTTGGCGCAGCGCGGCCACCGCCTTGGCCAGGACCGGGCGTTCGGCCAGGCCCTCCCCCAGGCGGTCGGTGCCCTCGGCCGCCGGGTCGGCCTCCGCGCCGGGGACGGCCGGGTAGTGGCGGGCGGCCCCGGCCTGGAGGAGGCCGGCGACCGCGCGGCCGGCGTCGGTGAGCGCACCGTGGGCCACCAGACCGAGCAGTTGCGCCTCGGCCAGGGTGGCCTCGGTCCTCCCCGCCAGGGCCTCCGCTTCGTCCTCGTCGGGCGCACCGAGTACCGGTCGGAACCAGGCGGCGAGCTCGAGGAGTTCGTCGCGTCCCTCTTCCCCGGTGGTCAGCCCGTGCCCGTCCGGCAGCGTGGCCAGCGCCTGCAGCACGCCGTGCCGCAGCGGTACCGCGTACGGGTCCTGCGGGCTGATCAGCGCCACCGGGGTCTCGTCCTCCTCCGGCCAGTACGTGAATACCTCCGGCACCACCGCCCAGGCCGCCACCAGTGGCAGCAGCTTCCCGGCGGGCGTGGCCGCCGCCCACGCGTCGTACCGCTCACTGGGCAGCAGCCGCGCCGGCTCCTTCGGCGCGGCGGGACGTTGACGCCCCCTGCCCCGTCCGCGCGCTGCGGTTTCCTCCGTGTCGGCCTGCGGCGCGGCCAGGCCCGCGTTCACCGCCAGGTCCAGCCACAGCCGGGTGTGCTCCTCGCTCGTCCCGGCCGCCTTCGCCAGCCTCCTGGTCTCGCGCACCGCGATACCGCCCGCCTTGCGTACCGCGACGGGATGCGCCGCCAGTTCCCGCAGCACCAGTTCCGCCCGCCAGGCGGCGGCCCCCGCCGCGACCGCGCCCTGGCCCGACCAGTCCCGGGGCAGCGGCGCGACGCAGGTCAGCGGTTCCGGGTCCAGGCTCAGCGACGGGGCGGGCTGATCCCGGCGCAGGGCGCGGCCCACCTCGTACGGCAGCTCCACCAGATCCGGTCCCACCGGCACCACCATGCCGCGCTCTGCGAGCCAGTCGGTGCCCTCGTCCCCGCTGCCGCCCTCCCGGAACCCGTACTTGCCGTCCGGTCCCGCATAGGCGCCGTACCGGGAGACGAAGCAGTGCGTGCGCAGCAGCGGCGGCCCCTGCGCCATGTGGTCCAGCAGTGCGTGGGACGCCGCGGGGGCGGTGGCCACCAACTCCCGTACCCGGTCGGGGTCGGCGAGCAGCGCGCCGATCGCCGCCTGCGCGTCGGCGCGGGTGCGCTCGTCGACGCCGAGTACGGCGGCGATCCGCTTGATCTCCGGCGCGTTGTACGCCTGCGTCAGCAGGATGTCGGCCGGCCTCCCGTAGCCGTCCATCCGGGCCGCCCACACGTGCAGCAGCGGCGGCAGGGCCAGCTGCCCCTGCGGGGCGGGAAGGACCAGTGCCCGCTCCCGTAGCCGTTCCAGCGCTTCCGCGGTCCTCGCGCGCGGCGTCCCGCCCCGTTCGAGCCAGTCCAGTACGTCCGCCTCGGGAACGAGCCGGGTGTGGGGGTCCACCGGCGGTGGCGCCGGCTGCCAGGCGTATGAGGACCGCTCCGCGGCGGCGACCGGCCCGTACGTCTCCAGGGCTCGGGCCGCCACGCACGCCAGCAGCTCCGCCGCGCCCGCCGTCCCGACGGCGATGGCCCGCTCCACCGAGTCGTCGGTGAGCAGATGCTCCGCCAGCTGCCGGTACGTGGTGACCGGCGTGTAGCCCGCGGCGCGCGGCAGCTCACGCTCTTCCAGCAGGGCGGTCAGACGCTCGGCGGAGAGCCCGGCGAGCCACTGTTCCAGGGCAGTACGTGCATGCACCTTCATGAGCCTAGAGCAGTACAAGTGCCCCGCATGGCGGCTCGTCCGATGCGCCGCGCCTTGAGCGGAGGGGCGAGCGCAACGTGGTTGGCCGAGGAGCAACCGCCCCTGGTTCTGCAACCTGTTGGCCTCGACTCTTGGTATTCCTTGATCGTTTCCGCGCGCGGGAGAGCCTTCCCCGCTTCGCGGTGCTCGGCGCGCCGCTTGTTCTTCGATCCGGACGGGTGGCCGGGATCCGGTCGGGAGGCCGCGAGACGCCGGTCGGCAGCCTGCGTGAGCAGCGCGCCCCGGCGTGAACAGCGCGGCGGCCTCACCACACGGCATGCGCCGTGTCGTGAGGCCGCGGTTGCGCCTGGGCCTGCTGAGAAGCCGAGGCTCCCGGTGTCGAGGTAGCCGGGGAGCACGTGGAAGTTGCCAGGGGTGTTGTCCGTTCAGGCCGCCGGACTCGCCGCTGTAGATCAGGTCCGCGGTGGACGAGGTGATGCCGTGCGTCATCTCGTGGCCGGCGACGTACAGGGACGTCAGCGGCCGCTGGTTGTCCTCGCCTCCGAGCAACTGTCACTGATGCGGTCATTCGTGGACGGCGACCTGCCCGCGGACTCGTTCGCCCGGCAGTGCCTCGGCGTAGTCGTCCGCCGTCCGGTTCGCGATGGTTTGTTTGGGTGGTGGGCCCCGCCACCCCCTCGCCCTCCTGGGCCTCACGTGACCACAATACGGAGGGCCGTCGACTGCGCCGAAGCCCTGCGGCATGCCCTGGCTGTCATGCTCGCACCCAGACGGGTCGGCCGCGATTCACCGCCCCGCCCCCAGGCACGGGCCGCTGCCGCACGGGTCCGGCGCCCGACGGGCCGGCAGCCAGCCGGGCCACCAGGGCGGGAGGCCCTGCGGGCAGCGCGCCTGCTGGTACATACCGTCCCTGGCCGAGACGTTGAGCATCAGATCCGTGCCGAAAACCCCCGCCAGCAGCACCGAGGAGGTCAACAGCCAGGCGCCGAACCGCAGTAGCCTGCCGCGTCCGCGCAGCAGCCGACGCGCCAGCCAGAAGCCGACAGGCAGGCAGGGCGAGTACAGCAGCAGCCAGCCGAGGCCTTCGAAGACGAAGAAGCGGGGGGAGTCCGCCATGTCGTAGGCGGCAGGCCAGGCGACGTCGTAGCAGTAGGTCCAGGCGTCGCCGATCCAAGCCGACGGGTTCGCGGATTCTCGAGGTGGAATCGCGGGGAACCGGAGGGAGACTTGGCGCGCGCTGGCGGAGCAGCCGACGGGTTCGGGACCAACCTTGGGAGAGCGTTCGTCCGGTCGGCTGTGGGTCAGGTGGGGTGCCGGCCGGGTCGTCGGCCAACTCGATCGCCGCGGTGATGCGCTTGCCCACCGGTTCGCGGTGGACACAGAAGATCTGGCATACGGCCAGGACGATCTCCAAGCCGTGCTGCCCGACGCGGCCGGGATCCATCGCCACGATCGCGGGCAGGGTGGTGCTGCTGTCCCACACGCTCACCTCCATGGCGCCCTCGTTGACCTCCAGAGTCAGCAGACAAGGGCCGAAGCGACTGCACGGACGTCTCTTGCAATAACTAGTTTGTAATGCAAAGCTGACTGCGTGACAGACGCATCGGTGCCCTCGCAAGGCACGCCTCATGAAGTCCTCGCCGGCCTCGGTGACCTGACCCGGCGGGTCCGTGCCGCCCAGCGCGGCGCCTGGTTCCCCCTCCTGCTGTTCGGTGTGCTCACGCTGGGCGCAATCGTGGCGAGTCGTCTCACATTCAGGATCGAGTCCGTTCCCTGCCCCGCCAGCAACCCCACGACAGGCACCGGATGCACTGCGGTCACACAGGGCTCGCCGGTCTACTGGCCCGTCGGGCTCGCCCTCGCGTACGCCGCGACGGCGTTCTTCTACATCCGCCGCTCCCGCAACCGCGGCGTAGGCACCCCGGTCCGGCCGTACATCCTCACCGGGATCGTCCTCGGCGGCCTGGTGACCGCCACCACGCTCTGGGCCATCCGCCACGGGATGCCGAAGCCCGGCCAGCCGCTCGACCTCTGGGGCCTGCACCTCGATGCCGCCTCAAGGGCGGCAATGCTCCTCCACCGCCTCATCGGGAACGCCACAACCATCGGGCTGCCGCTGCTGGTGCTGTGCTGGGTGGAACGCAGCCGCGCCCTGCTGCTGCTCACAGCCGTGTACCTGGCCATCGATCTGGTGCCGCTCACCGACGGCTGGGCCGGAATCCCCTACACCTCGCCCTGGTCATCCCTGCCCCACTACGGCGTCCAAGGCGTCTTCCTCCTGCTCGGCGCCCTCGGCTTCGGCCTGGCCGAGCTGCCCGCTAAGCGCGCCCGCTCATGAGCGAGCAGACCGACCAGCACCCCGTCAACGGCCTGGACGACGTTGTCCACCAGCGCGTCCGCCTTGGCATTCTCACCGTCGCCCACCAAGCCCGCCGTGTCGAGTTCGGCTTCCTGCGGACAACGCTCGGCCTCACCGCCGGAAACCTCAGCCAGCACCTGGCCACCCTGGAGAAGGCCGGACTGATCGACATCGAGAAGGGCTACGAGGGCAAACGCGGCCGCACCTGGCTCTCCCTCACCCCCGCCGGCGCCCAGGCCCTCCAGGACGAAGTCAGCCAACTCAAGCGGCTCATCCACCAGATCGAACAGGGCAGCTCAGACCCACAGCCCTAGCCGACATCGCCCGGAAACTCCTCCGTGCGCCGCGACCGACTCGCGCTGGTCGCGGCGCACGCGTGCAGCATGCCCAACACCATCCAAAAGACTGGGGAAGACCTGTGACCACGACATCGGTCACCACCCGAACGGACATGACGCGCCGCCGCATACTCGCGGCAACGCTCATCACCGGCCTCGGGGCTACCGTGCCGCTCGGCGCCGCATCCCGCGCGTGGGCAGCTCCTACCGCCTCCGGCCCGGCACGACTCACCCTGCCTGCGCCCACCGGCCCGTACCCGGTGGGCACAGTGCCACTCCACCTCATCGACACCTCACGCCCGGACCCCGCGGCCGGTCCCGGGCATCACCGCGAGCTGATGGCCGGCGTCTGGTACCCCGCGTGCAACACGGAGAACCTGCCGCGCTCTCCCTGGATGACCGACGGCGCGCTGCGGGCGCTCCTGACGGACGTCGGCTTCCCCCTCGACCCCGCCCTCGGCCCGCTCACCGCCGGGCATATGGGCGCGCCCGTGCACCGTACGAGCCACCCTCTGCCCGTCATCGTGTACTCACATGGCGCGCGCAGCCACCGCAGCGACCACACCATCATGGTCCAGGAACTCGCCAGCCACGGCTACGCCGTGGTCACCGTCGACCACACCTACGACACGTTCACCGAGTTTCCCGACGGCCGGGTGCTCACCCCGGCCGACTTCCCCCCGATGTTCCCAAGGGACTTCGCCGCGGACCTCCGGTTCCTGCTCGACTGCGTGGAGCAGCTCGCCGCCGGGCGCAACCCCGACGTCGACGGCAAACCACTGCCCCGGGGTTTGCTCGGCGCCCTCGACCCGCAGCGCATCGGCGCGTTCGGCTGGTCGAAGGGCGGTACGGCCACCGCGCTCACCATGCTCGCCGACCGGCGCGTGCGCGCCGGGCTCAGCATCGACGGCCCGATGCAGCCGACCATCACCGCCGATCTGGACCGGCCGTTCATGATGATGACCGCGGTGTTCACCCGGGCCGCCATGCCGGACGTCGCCGAGTTCTGGACGCACCTTCGCGGTTGGCGGCTCGACATCCAGGCCGACGGCGCCGTTCACAACTCGTACGGCGACGACGCGACGCTGATCCCGCAAGCGGGCAAGATCCTCGGCATGACCGACCAGCAGATCCAGGATTGGATCGGCACCCTCGACCCGGCCCGGGCGGTACGGATCCAACAGGCCTACCCGCTCGCCTTCTTCGACCAGCACCTGCGACACCGCATAAGGCACCTCCTCGACGGCCCGAGCCCGGCCTTCCCAGAGGTGAAGTTCATCCGGTGAAGTGTTGGTCCGCGCGGTACGCGGTCCAACCAGGGCCGCCGGAAACGCCGTCCCCGTCCGGCCGTGGCCTTCGCAAGGGCGGCCACCCGCGCGCGTAGCCCTTCCCTCGCGTGATCGGCCCTTCTACCGCCGGCCGTTGCCGTTGCCCTCCTCGCGGGTCGAGGGTTCGCGCAGCGGCCTGCGGCCGGCCTCCTGCGGCCGGCCTCCTGCGGGCGGAAGAACGCGTAGCGGCCGAGGAAGTTGATGTGGTCGAACCGGAGCGGTGAAAGGCGGGCAAGGAGGTCGTCGGGCCGAGGACTGCCGATCAGGCTTGGGTGGGCTCTGGCCCGAAGCGGTGTGGGTGGGCTGCTCTGACGTACTTCAGCGCGGTCGTGTCGGAGATTCCGAAGACGCGCATCAGGTGCACGGGGTCGGCAGTTTCGTGTGCCTCATCGAACAGCCGGTCGATGCGGAGCGTCCGGGGCTGGATACCGAGCTTTCTGAAGATCAACCGCAGCCCGTCCTTGGACACCGGAGGGCCGTTGGGGTCGACCGCGGTGACCTGCGTGACGATCAGGTGCGGATTGGTGCTGCGGGGCCAGCGCTCAGCCCGTTCGCGAAGCCAGTCGCTCAGAAACTTCATGGTCAGTTCGTCGAGATAGACGACGTGATCACCAAAGCGGCGGCGGACGACCAAGCGTCCCGCCGGACGGTCGAGGCCGGTCAGCAGCTGATGACGGATCTCCTGGGGCCCCAGCGCGTGGATGGCCACCAAGGCAACGGCGACCTTCGCCATCGCGGTCGGTGCCTTGTCCAGCAGACCCACGAGCCGGTCTGAGGGGATGCGCCGGGGTGCGTTGACGGTGGAGGCCACGGAGACACCGCGGGCTGGATCGCGGAAGATCACGCGCTCGCGCTTTAACGCGCGGAAGAGCGATCGCAGGCTGGCGTGGAGGGAACGGGCTTGTTCTCCCATGCGGCTGCTGAGTATGTCCTCGATGTCCTTCGGGGTGATCTCACGGAGACTGCTGACCCGCTGGCCCCACTGCTGCAGGGCCGGGACGTTGAAGTGCGCATAGCGTCGGATGGTGACCCAGTTCATCGTGAGGGAGGGCTTGCGGCCTTCTCCGCGGAGCACGCGGACCCAGGCGTCCGCCTCGTCCCGCAGGTGATCGGGGACACCCTGCAGGAGCCGTTCGAGCGCGGCCTGCTCCGGATCGGTCCGCTCCAGGGGAACGAGCAGGCCGCGCTGGTCGAGGAAGGCTGCGACGCGACGTCCTGACCAGTTCGGGCCGAGTCTGGTGACCGCACGAACGTCGGCTTCGAGAAGGGGGGCGTCGATACCGAGCCAGGCGACGAGAAGCCGCAGGACTTTGGCATTGATGTCCCGAGATGGGGTGGTCCAGTGCTGGTCTGCTGTGAACTGCCGGAAATCAGCGACCAGTTGCTCGGCCTCTGGTGTCATCGTGGGCAGCTGGGTGTGCTGGGCTCCCTTCCAGACACGCGCCGGGGGCGGGAACAGCTCCAGCTGGTGTGGGTTGATCAAGTGCGGGGACAGCCGGCGGTCGGCCTGCCGGGTCTGCTTTTCCCGACGCTCCAGTTCCCGCCGGCGGCTCTTGCGGCTGCCCTGGCTGTAGTCGCCGGGTTGCTTCGTGTAGAGGCCGTGACCCAGGCCGGCGCCGAACCAGAGTTGCTCGACCGCCGGGCCGTCTCCGACGTGTTCGTTCAGCACCAGGTGGCAGAACCGGCACTGTCCGTTCTTCAGGGGCCAGGTGCGGCCGCACCGCAGGCAGAGGCCACTCTCCCGGTCCGGTTGACGAGCCCACTCCCGGCACGAGTCACACAGCGGCCTGGCATCCCCGCTCCAGGCCAGGCAGTGCTCGCAGGAGACCATGCGCCGGCGTTCACGCCGGTAGCCGTTCTGGGCGAGTCCGGAGCCGAGTCGACGCCGCAGCAGCCCGGCCTCCCGCAGGACCTCGGCGACGGCAGGCCTCATCCTGGGCAGCTCGGCGACGACGTACTCGTCGACCATCTGCTCGCTGGCCTCCCGGGAGGCCAGCGCCAGCCGCATCATCTGCCCCACGCTCTCGCTCCACCCCGCGGACAGATCGCGCCGGACGCTAACCCGCTCGACGGCCTGGCGGACGTCCGCCCACTCGGGGAAGTCGCGGGCGGCGATCCGGTAGCCGTGCTGGCGGGTGAACGTCCTGGGCAGGCGGGGCAGCAGCGGCAGCTGGCCGGTAACCTGCGGAGGGCAGACCTGCAGGTCATCGCCCTTCTTGGCCCAGGTCCAGGGGCCTGACGAGCGCCCCGTCCGCAGCCGCTCGCGCACCAGCGGCCGGTCATGGTGGCGCGCAAGGACCACAGGCAGCCGGACACCCTCCAGCAGCAGCGGTAGCTGCAGATCCCGGACGGGCCCCAGCGTCCGCCTGGCTGCCGCGTCGGCCCACTCATGATCGGGGACCATGCGGACCTCCAGCATGCAGAGCCGGCACAGCCCGTCGCGGTTGACCTTGCCCTCGTGCCGACACCGGTGGCATAGGCCCTTGTAGCCGCCGCGGGGCGTCCAGTTGAGGCAGGTCTGGCAGCTGCCCAGCGGACGGACCGGCCCCCAGCCATGGCAGCGGACGCATTCGCTGATCACCATGGTCTCGCCGTCTCAGTTGGGCGGCAGGCCGCGGCGGGGGCCGCCGCCGCGACGCGGAACCGGCCGTACCGCTCCGCCCTCCCGCTGTTCGCCGACGGCCCGCTGCTGCGGCTGCTCGCGCTGGGCCAGGTGCTGCTGGGGCTCGGCCACCATCAAGTCGGCGACCGTGCAGTCCAGGGCCGCGCAGATCTTGTCCAGGTCCTCCAGCCGGACCGTGACCGGCTTGCCTGACCACAGGGCCGCGACCTTGCTCAGGGAGGGGGTGAACCCGACTTCCTTGAAGGCCACCAGCAGCTGCGTTGGCCGCCAGATGTCCCGCTGGGCCGCTACCATGCGCAGGTTCCACTTCACCGTCTCACGCCTCTCCGCTCAGGCGTCGCACCGCTCGGTGTGACGCTGCCAGGCTCGCCTTCTCCGGGTCGGCCTTGACCGATCCCAGGTAGCCGACCGTGGTGGTCGGCCATTCGTGGCCGAGGATCTTCTGCACGTCCCACAACGGCATGCCCGACTCGTAGTTGTGGGTCGCGCACGCGTGCCGTAGAAGATGCGGGTGAAGCATGGTGACCGGCCCGGTCAGATGCCGCTTCGAGGCGGCCTTCAATGCCCGCCGAAACGCATCCGAGCCGACCGGCGGGGCGATGGGGACGTTCAGTGAGGCGACCGCCGTCGGAAGCCGTTCCGAGGGCCACAGCGGCGCACACGGGTCGCAGGGATCGTCAGCGAACTCTCCGCGGATCTCCTCGATGTACCACCACAGCAGTTCGCGGCCCTCGGCGAACAGATACGCCTCCCGCTCGCGCGGGCCGGAGCCCCGGGCACCTTTGCCCTGAACGACGAAGCGACCCCACTGGCCGAGTTCCCAGTGGACGTCACCGATCCGCACCGAGCACAGCTCGGTCGCCCGGACGCCCGAGATGTACGCGATCTTCGCCATAACGTAGTCGCGTGCGGCAACCGGGTACTTACGAGCTTGCGGCAGACCCTTGCGCCAGGAGGCGAAGAACTCTGTCGTCGCCCGCTTCGACGGCGGGATCCGCAGGCCGAACTCCCCACGGTGCCGGGGCTGGTTGAACGGGTCGATGGGCGACTCGACGGCCGCTCCGAAACGCCGCAGGATCTCGCCCGCGTACCGCTGCTCCAGGAAGGCGAAGAAGCCGTCGATCCGGACCATCTTCTGCCGGATGGTCCTGTGCGCCCGCTTGCCGGGGCCGGCGAAGTAGCAGTCGACCTGCCGCGAGGTGAGATGCCACGGCACGGTGTCGTAGAAATCGCAGACCTCGATGATCGGCTGCACCACCTGCCGCAACGTGGTCGCCGCAAGCCCAGCCACGTCCCGCGCCCACGTGTACTCGGCCACGGTGTCGTGGAAGAACGCCACCTCGTCCGCCTCGCTAGAGATCGCTGATGCTCGCTCCTGCAGCGTCAGCACATCCGCCAGGCCCTCTTCTGCCCGGGGCTGTTGCGGCGCCGGGGTCGCAGGTGGTGGTACCAGCGACAGCCGACGACTTCCTGAATCCGCCATGGACCGGCAAATTACGCGGATCACTCGCAGAATTTGCCAGTTACAGCGGAAATCCCCCACGAACGAGTGAGAGGCCAGAAGGTGCCATCTAGCTGCTGAGATGCAACAGCATCAGCCAAGGACCGCTCGGGGAACCCGTCGGAACTCCACTTAGGTTGGTGGCTGTCGCCTCCACCACGAAGCCCACGACCAGCCCCGCCAGGGCGACGGCGCAACCCACCGCGCAGCCGCCCGCCGCGCCCGCCGCGGCAGGCGCGTCCCCGGCGTCGATCTTCCGTCCGTGCACATTCTTGAGTGGACGCACCGCGCCTCACCCCGGTTCCGCGCAAGAGGCGTCAAGAACGGCATGATCTTGGAAGCCGTGCCTGCTCCAGGGATGCCACACGACTACGCCGAGGCCCTGGTTCGCCCGGGCCTGACTGGGCGCGCGCCGGCGGACGGAGAGAGAGTCCGGGGAGGATCGGAAACCGCACTGGACCGGGTGTTCTACGACCTTGACGACTACGTCACAGATTCGAGCCTGCGAGATCCTGACGACATGTCGGATGCGGAGTTGCGGTCACGGGTACGTCGCATCGTGGAAGAGCTCACGTCCGCCACGCGCTGACCATCCGCTCCCGGGTCGGCGTTCGCCGCCTTCCCTCACTCCAGCATGCGGGCCAGGAAAAGCGCTCCCCGAACGGCGGGCGACCCATGCCCGTTACACATGAAGACTGTATGCTGTATGCCTAACGGAACAGCCCGACGGCCGGAGGCGACATGGACGACCTGGACCCCGAGGTAGTGCTGGGCATGACGGCCCAGGCACCCGACGGCGTGGTGATCATCGACCGCGAAGGACTCATCCGCTACTGGAACCACGGGGCGGAGCGGATCTTCGGGTTCCCGGCGGCCGAGGTCGCCGGCCGCAGCCTGGACGTGATCATTCCCGAGCGGCACCAGCAGCGTCACTGGGACGGTTTCGAGAAGTCCATGGCCAGCGGCACCACCAAGTACGGGGACGACGACCTGCTGACCGTCCCCGCGGTGGGCGCGGGCGGCAGGAAGCTGTCGATCGAGTTCAGCGTGGTGCTGCTCAACGACGCGGACGGGCAGCCGGGTTACGTCGGGGCCATTATCCGGGACGTCACCGCGCGGCGCGCCCGGGAGAAGGAGCTGTACCAGCAGGTGGCGGCCGCCAGGGCGCAGCACGCGGCGACGACCTGACCTCCGTCGTCCGAGGCGTTGAGGCCCCCGTACCGGTTCGGCACGGGGGCTTCGCCGTATCCGCGCGAACCGCCGCCCGCAAACCCCGGTGCCCCGCACGCGGATCGCGCGCGGGGCACCGGGATCGGCAACGGGCGACGTCAGACGATGATCTTGTCCTCGCGCAGCTTCGCGATCGCCGCCCCGTCGTACCCCAGGTCCGCCAGGACCTCGCTGCCGTGCTCGCCGAGCAGCGGGGCGCCCTTGATCTCGGGCTTGAAGTTACTGAACTTGATGGGGCTGCCCACGGTCAGGTAGGTGCCGCGGCCCTTCTGCTCGACCTCGACGATCGTGCCGCTCTTGCGCATGTCGGGGTCCTCGGCGAGCTCCTTCATGCTGAGCACCGGCGCGCACGGCACCTCCCACTTGCGCAGGATGTCGACGGCCTCGTACTTGGTCTTGTCGGCCAGCCACTTCTCGATCTCGCCGAAGATCTCGAAGATGTGCGACTGACGCGCCTTGGCGGTCGTGTACTCCGGGTCCTCGACCCACTCGGGCCGGCCGATGGCCTCGGCCGTCCGCTTCCAGTTCTGCTCCTGGATCGTGAAGTAGATGTAGGCGTTGGGATCGGTCTCCCAGCCCTTGCACTTCAGGATCCAGCCCGGCTGGCCGCCGCCGCCGGCGTTGCCGCCGCGGGGCACCGCGTCGCCGAACTCGCCGTTCGGGTACTGCGGGTACTCCTCCAGGTAGCCGACCTTCTCCAGGCGCTGCTGGTCGCGGAGCTTGACGCGGGTCAGGTTGAGGACGGCGTCCTGCATGGACACCGACACCTTCTGGCCGACACCGGTCTGGTTGCGGTGGATGATCGCGGTCAGCAGGCCGATCAGCAGGTGCATGCCGGTGTTGCTGTCGCCGAGGGCCGAGCCGCTGATGGTCGGCGGGCCGTCCCAGAAACCGGTGGTGGACGCGGCGCCGCCGGCGGCCTGGGCGACGTTCTCGTAGACCTTGAGGTCGTTCCACGAGGAGTCGTCGTTGAAGCCCTTGACCGAGCCGAAGATCAGGCGCGGGTTGAGCTCGTGGATGTGGTCCCAGCCCAGGCCCATGCGGTCCATGGCGCCCGGCGCGAAGTTCTCGACCAGGATGTCCGCCTCGCGGATCAGCTTCTCCATGACCTCCTTGCCCTCGGGGGTCTTGGTGTTGATGGCCAGCGAGCGCTTGTTGCTGTTGAGCATGGTGAAGTACAGCGCGTCGAGGTCGGGGTCGTCCCGGAGCTGGTTGCGGGTCACGTCGCCGCCCTGGGGACGCTCGACCTTGATGACGTCGGCGCCGAACCAGGCGAGCATCTGGGTGCACGCGGGACCGGCCTGGACCCCGGTGAAGTCGATCACCTTGATTCCGGCGAGCGGCTTATCACTCATGGTGGTTTCCTTCCGTGAATGTTCGCTGAGCGAGGGTGGGCTGTGCGGGAGCGGGTGACTTCGGGGGTGCGGGCGGTCACTTCTTCGCCGGCACGATGTTGCCGACGGTGATGCCCTTCGGGTTGAGGTGCGAGATGTGGCCGCTCTCGGTGCCGGCCGAGGGGTCGATCACGCAGTCGATGAGGGCCGGGCCGCCCGAGGCCAGTGCCTCGGTGAGGGCGGCGGTGACCTCGGCGGGCGTGGTGGCGCGGTAGCCCTTGCCGCCGAACGCCTCGATCATCAGCTCGTGGCGCGCCGAGGACGTCAGGGTCGTCGGGGACGGGGCGTCGTCGAGGGGGTTGACGTCGTCGCCGCGGTAGACGCCGCCGTTGTTCATGATCACGGTGACGACGGGCAGCTTGTAGCGGCAGATCGTCTCGATCTCCATGCCGCTGAACCCGAAGGCGCTGTCGCCCTCCACGGCCACCACCGGCGCGCCGCTCACGACGGCGGCGGCGATCGCGTAGCCCATGCCGATGCCCATGACGCCCCACGTACCGCTGTCCAGGCGGTGGCGCGGCACGTGCATGTCGATCACGTTGCGCGCGATGTCCAGCGCGTTGGCGCCCTCGTTGACCAGGTACGTCTCGGGGCGCTCGTGGATGACGTCGCGCACGGCCTTCAGGGCGCCCATGAACTGCATCGGGTGCGGGTCCGCCTTCAGGCGCTCCGCCATCTTGGCGACGTTCTGCGCCGACCGCGCCGCCAGTTCCTCCCGCCAGGCGGCGGGGGCCACGATCCGGCCCGGCTTGGTCCGCTCGATGAGCGCCTCGAGCACCGACTCGATGTCACCGACCAGCGGGGCGGCGATGGGCTGGTTGCTGTCCATCTCCCGCGCCTCGATGTCCACCTGGACGAACTTCGCGTCGGGGTTCCACTGCGGTGCCTCGCCGTGGTTGAGCAGCCAGTTCAGGCGCGCGCCGACGAGCATCACTACGTCGGCCTTCTTCAGCGCCAGCGAGCGGGCGGTGGCCGCCGACTGCGGGTGGTCGTCGGGCAGCAGGCCCTTCGCCATCGACATCGGCACGTAGGGGATGCCGGTGGACTCGACGAACTCGCGGACCTGGTCGTCCGCCTGCGCGTACGCGGCGCCCTTGCCCAGGACGATCAGCGGCCGCTGCGCTCCCGCCAGCAGCTCGATCGCGCGGTCCACCGCCTCGGGGGCGGGCAGCTGGCGCGGGGCGGGGTCGACGAGACGGCTCAGCGTCTTCGCGCCCTCCTCGGCGTTCATGATGGAGCCGAGCACCGCGGCGGGGATGTCGAGATAAACACCGCCGGGGCGCCCGGAGATCGCGGTGCGCAGGGCGCGGGCGATGCCGCGGCCGATGTCCTCGACCCGGCTGACGCGGTACGCGGCCTTGCAGAACTGCTGGGCGGCGGCGAGCTGGTCCATCTCCTCGTAGTCGCCCTGCTTGAGGTCGACCAGGTGGCGCTCGCTGGAGCCGGAGATCTGCACCATGGGGAAGCAGTTGGTGGTGGCGTTCGCCAGCGCGACCAGTCCGTTGAGGAAGCCCGGCGCCGACACCGTCAGGCATACGCCCGGCTTCTTGGTCAGGTAGCCGGCCGCCGCCGCCGCGTGTCCCGCGTTGCTCTCGTGACGGAAGCCGATGTAGCGGATGCCCTGCGCCTGGGCGAGGCGGGCCAGGTCGGTGATCGGGATGCCGACCACCCCGTAGATGGTGTCGACATCGTTCATCTTGAGCGCGTCGACGACCAGGTGGTACCCGTCGGTGAGCTCGGCCGGAACGTCGGCGGTCGCCGCGGTCTCCAGTGGTGAGGGGGCGGTCATGGTCCGAGGTCCTCCTTGGGCAAAGTCATGCAGTGCGGCTTCTCATCTCACCTTCCGCAGCACGCCTCGCCGCGTCCAAGACCTATCGGCGACCAGCCGATAAACAGCGTCTATCGACGCACGCCACAGGGGCCTGGAGCTCTGTTGATAGACCTCCGCTATCGGCCGTTCACCAGCGCGTATTGGACGGGCACTTCACGGGCCGCGCAGTCTCGCTGGGGACGACCCGGCAGACCTGGCGCAAGGAGGTGCGGTGATGGCCGTTCCAGCCGCGGCATCCGTGCGCGACCCGAACCCGTACCGGCCGCCGGCGGTCACGGGCCTGGCCGATCTCCTCGACCGGCACGTCCGCGAACGTCCCCGGGCCCGTGCGCTCGTCGTCACCGGGGACCGGGTGGAGCTGTCCTACGGCGCGCTCGCCGCCCTGGCCGACGACGTGGCCGCCCGGCTCGGCCGTGCGGGACTGCGCCGTGGGGACGTGGTGGGCCTGGTCTGCGCCAACACCGCCGAGTTCGTCGTCGCGCTCCTGGCCGGGGCGCGCGGGGGGCTGGTGGTCGCCCCCGTCGACCCGGCCCTGCCCGAGTCCCGGATGTCCGCCCGGCTGGAGGCGCTCGGGGTGCGGGCGCTCCTGCTCGGTCCTGCCACCGACGCCGTCGCACCGGTCGCGCCGGCCGGTGTCCCGGCGTGGACCCTGCGCGTGGAGGTGTCCCGTGCCGGGACGGCGTCGGCCGCGCTCGACGCCGGCGCGCGTGCGGTGGGGGCCGTCCGGGGCGCGGCACACGAACTCTCCGGCCACGACGCCCTGGTGCTGTTCACCGCGGGCACCACCGACCGGGCCAAGATGGTCCCGCTGACGCACGCCAATGTGGCCGCGTCCGTGCGGGGCATCTGCGCCGCCTACGAGCTGGGACCCGGCGACGCGACGGTCGCGGTGATGCCGTTCTTCCACGGTCACGGGCTGTTCGCGGCGCTCCTGGCCTCCCTGGCGAGCGGCGGCTGCGTGCTGCTGCCCGCGCTGGGACGGTTCTCGGCGCACACGTTCTGGGACGACGTGCGGGCGGCGGGCGCCACGTGGTTCACCGCGGTCCCCACCATCCACGAGATCCTCCTGGACCGGTCCGCGACCGACTACCCGGACCCGCGGACCCCGCCGCTGAAGTTCGTGCGCAGCTGCAGTGCCCCCCTCAACGCGGCCACCCAGCGGGCGCTGGAGCGCACGCTGGGTGCGCCGCTGCTGGCGGCGTACGGGATGACCGAGTCCACGCACCAGGCGACCAGCGAGCCGCTGCCGCACCACGGACCCCTCAAGCACGGGTCGGTGGGCCGGTCGACCGGGGTGGAGCTCCGTGTCGTCGACCGCGACGGGCGCCCCTGCCCGGCCGGCACCGAGGGCGAGGTGTGGGTGCGCGGTGCCACCGTCGCCCGCGGCTACCTCGCCAACCCGGCCGGGACGGCGCACAGCTTCGCCGACGGGTGGCTGCGGACGGGCGACCTCGGCTCGCTCGACGAGGACGGCTACCTGTTCCTCACCGGCCGCATCAAGAACCTGATCAACCGCGGGGGCGAGAAGATCTCGCCCGAGCACGTGGAGGACATCCTGGCCGGATGCCCCGGTGTCGCCGAGGCCGCGGTCTTCGCCGTGCCGGACGCGACGTACGGTCAACGGGTCGGCGCCGCCGTGGTCCTGTCGCGGGGCGAGACCATCGGGTCCGAGGAGATCGCGCGGTACTGCCGTACCCGTCTGGCCGCCTTCGAGGTACCCGACCGGATCGACATCGTCGCCGCTCTCCCGCACACCGCCAAGGGAGGGCTCGACCGGGCGGCGGTGGACGCCCTGTACGCGGACCGGCCCCGCGGGCCCGGCATCACCTGACGCGGTGCTCGGCCGGCAGCGGCTCGTCGAAGAACTCGTCCAGCGACAGGCCCGCCGCCGCGTTCATGAACGCCCGCGCCGCGACCGAGCCGGGGGTCGCGGCGTGGATCGCCACCGACACCTGCGCCCGGGCGTCCGGTTCGACCAGGCGGACGGCTCTCATCCTGCGCAGCGGCGGCATCGCCTGCAGCCATGTGTGCGGCACGATGCTCGCGCACGTGCCGGCGCCCACGCTGGCGTAGAGGGCCGCGACGGAGTCGGTCTCCACCTGGGGGGTCACCATGACCCCGCTCTCCGCGAAGGCGCTGTCGATGACCTGCCGGATCCTCATGTCGGGGGTCAGCAAAGCGAGCGGCAACTGGGCCGCGTCGGCCCACCTCATCGTGTCGGCCTGGGGCAGCATCTGGTCGCTGGACGCGAGCAGCATGTACCGCTCCTCGTACAGCGGCATCACCTGCAGGCTCTCCCGGTCGTGGGGAGCGAAGTGGGCTATCGCGGCGTCCAGTTCGAACGCGAGCAGCTGGCGGTGCAGCTCCGTCGTCGACAACCGGGAGCGGACCTGGACCTTGGCCAGCGGGTGCGCGGCGCAGAAGGCGGCCACGGGGAGAACCAGGGTCGTCGACGCCGTGGGTTCCGTGCCCAGGCGCAGTGTGCCGGTGATGCCCGACTGGACGGCGGCCACCTCGGCCTTGAACGCCTCCTGCTCGGCGAGGATCCGCTTGGCCCACACCACGAGCCGCTCGCCCTCCGGGGTGAGGCCCTGGTAGTTGTGCCCGCGGTTGATCAGCGTGACGTTCAGCTCCCGCTCCAGCTTGGCGATCGCCGCCGAGAGCGCGGGCTGGGACACGTAGCAGGACTCCGCGGCCCGGGCGAAGTGCCTCTCCCTGGCCACCGCCACGAAATACTCCAGCTGTCGGAACAGCATGAACGACTCCTCTCTGCCTGGGGCCGCGGCCGCGCCGGCGCTTCCTGCTGGAGTCGCAAGGCCGTCGGTGCCGGCTGGTCGACGCCCGGGACGTGAAGAGCGTCCCCGGCCGGCCGGAGACGGACGAGCTGGTTGCGGTGTGGCCGGCCCAGCCTACCGAGCGCGGCCGCGACCCTCACTGGCGCCCGCGGCCGGTGGTGCGGGCACGGCCATGGTGCGGCGGGTCGCCCCGTACGCGTGCCGGTGGTGCCGGCACGGCTGTGGTGCGGCGGGTCGCCCCGGTCCGGTGGTGCGGCGTCCTCCGGCCCGCGCCGGAGCCCCTCGCCCGGAGGGCCCGTCCCCGGCACCCGGTCCCGTCGCGGCCGCGACGGGACCGGGGCCGGAAGTGCTCCGGTGATCGTCCGGGCGGTGGACCGGCGATCGGTGGTGCGCCCTCGCGGGTGCGCAGGGCGGGTCAGGCGGGGACCGGCTTCGGCGCGGGTGCGCCGTTCGCGGCCGCGGTGACGCCCTGTGCCAGCAGGTCGGTCGCGGCGTGGACCGCCCGCAGGTTGGGCGCCTCGGCGCCGGAGATGTCGGCCATCTCCACCACCGCCGTCACGATGGCGTCGAGTTCCAGCTGCTTGCCGGCCTCCAGGTCCTGGAGCATCGAGGTCTTGTGGTGCCCGACGCCCTCCGCGCCCCGCAGCCGCTTCTCGATGGAGATGTCCGGAGTGCTGCCGACCCTGGCCGCGATGTCGAGGGTCTCCTCCATGAGCTGGGTGACCAGCCGCCGGGTGCGGGGGTGCCGGCAGATCTCGACCATCGTCGCCCGGGTCAGGGCGCTGATCGGGTTGAAGGCGACGTTGCCCATCAGCTTGATCCAGATGTCGTCGCGCAGGTTGGGCTCCACCGGGCACTTCAGGCCGCCCGCGATCATGGCCTCGCTCAGGGCCGTGCACCGGTCGGAGACTCCGCCCTCCGGCTCGCCGATGGAGAACCGGGTGCCCTCCAAGTGCCGGATGACACCGGGGGCCTCGATGACCGTGGCGGGGTAGACCACGCAGCCGATCGCCCGCTGCGGTGGCAGCACCTTGCTGGTGGCGCCGCCCGGGTCGACCGATTCGATCCGGCGTCCCTCGTAGGGGCCGGACAGTTTGTGGAAGTACCACCACGGAATGCCGTTCTGCCCGGCCACCACCGCGGTCTTGTCGTCGAACAGGGGGGCGACCAGTGATCCGGAGGTGGGGTAGGCATGTGCCTTCAGGCCCAGGAACACGTAGTCCACGGGGCCGATCTCGCTCGGGTCGTCCGTGGCGTTCGGTCGCGCGACGAAGTCGCCGCGCGGACTGATCACCCGGACGCCGTCGGCACGTATCGCCCGCAGATGCTCACCTCGGGCGATCAGGTGGACGTCGGCGCCACCACGGTGCAGTGCCGCGCCCACGTAGGCGCCGATGGCTCCGGCTCCGAGGACTGCAATTTTCACGACGGCTCCTCTCGAATCGAGGGGGGAGTGAATACTGTATGCAGTGCCCTCTCGGGATGTACAGTCCCCCTCACGGAAAGACGCACGCTCCAGCACCGGCCCCACTTCGGACCGGCGCGGAACCGGGCCGGCTTCAACACCCCATCAGGGCAGTGGAAAACCGGTCATCGCACACGAAAAGCCGTCGCCTGACCCCGCCGACGAGGGCGGACCGCACCCGGGCCGCGGCGCAACTCACACCCCGGAGCGGTTGTTCGAGTACCCCGCGGAGGGAACGATCGCCGCACACGCTGTGCCGGCGCCGCCGGGAAGCGTGGTCGCCACGCCGCCGGAAGGCGCCCGCCGCCGGGCACGCCGGCCGGCGGGTCGTGGCGCGGGCCCTGGCCGGTGCGGGTGGCCGGGGCAGGCACGGCGGGTTGGCTCAGCTCACAACGGCGCCGTGATGCCCAGTCGGAAGGGACGGAACAGGAGAGCGATGTCGGATACACCACCACAGCAGATAGGTGTCGTCACCGAGTCAACCGCCGGGGAGACCCGGGTGGCGGCCACACCGGACAGTGTTCGCAAGCTCCTGGGACTCGGCTACGAGGTCGTCGTGGAATCGGAGGCCGGAACGGCCTCGGGGTTCTCCGACGAGGCCTACACCGAGGCGGGAGCACGGATCGGCGACGCCTGGCAGGCGGACGTCGTCCTGAAGGTCAACCCGCCCTCGCACGAGGAGACGGCGAAACTGCGTGACGGGGCGACCCTCATCGGCCTGATGGCCCCCGCGTTGAACCCCGAGCTGCTGGACGAGCTCGCGCGGCGCCCGGTGACCGTCCTGTCGATGGACGCCGTGCCCCGCATCTCGCGCGCCCAGTCGATGGACGTCCTCAGCTCGATGGCCAACATCGCCGGATACCGGGCGGTGATCGAGGCGGCGCACGTCTTCGGACGGTTCTTCACCGGCCAGGTCACCGCGGCGGGCAAGGTGCCGCCCGCGAAGGTGCTGGTGGCCGGTGCGGGTGTGGCCGGTCTCGCGGCGATCGGCGCGGCCGGCAGCCTGGGCGCGGTGGTACGGGCCACCGACCCGCGGGCCGAGGTCGCCGACCAGGTCCGCTCGCTGGGCGGCGAGTTCCTCACCGTGGAGGTGGAGCAGGAGGCGAGCGGCGACGGCTACGCCAAGGCGACGTCGGAGGCGTACGACCGGCGCGCGGCCGAGATCTACAGCGAGCAGGCCGCGGACGTCGACATCATCATCACCACCGCGCTGATCCCCGGCCGCCCGGCACCCCGGCTGATCACGGCCGCGGACGTGGCGTCCATGAAGCCCGGCAGCGTCATCGTTGACATGGCGGCCGCGCAGGGCGGCAACGTCGAGGGCACGGTGAGCGGTAAGGCGATCGTCACCGACAACGACGTGACGATCATCGGCTACACCGACCTCGTCGGCCGGTTGCCCGCCCAGGCCTCGCAGTTGTACGGGACCAACCTCGTCAACCTGCTGAAACTGCTCACGCCCGGCAAGGACGGGCGGCTGACGCTGGACTTCGACGACGTCGTGCAGCGGTCGGTGACCGTGGTGCGGGACGGCGAGAAGACCTGGCCGCCGCCGCCCGTCCAGGTGTCGGCCGCGCCCGCGCAGGCGGCCGCCGCGCCGGCGGCGGCCCCGCAGGCGAAGGAGCCCCGCCTCTCGCCCGCCGCCCGCTACGCCCTGACCGGCCTCGGCATGATCGCGATGTTCCTCCTCATCGCCTTCTCCCCCACCCAACTCGCGCGCAACTTCACGGTGTTCGCGCTGGCCGTGGTCATCGGCTACTACGTGATCGGCAAGGTCCACCACGCCCTGCACACCCCGCTGATGTCGGTCACCAACGCGATCTCCGGGATCGTGGTGGTCGGTGCGCTGCTGCAGATCGGCCGCGACGGGGTGGCCGTCAGCGTGATGTCGCTCGTGGCGATCATGCTGACCACCGTCAACATCTTCGGAGGATTCGCCGTCACCCGCCGCATGCTCGGCATGTTCTCGAAAGGCTGAGGATCGATGAACTCAACCACGGCCGCCCAGGCCGCCGACATCGTCGCCGCGCTGCTGTTCATCTTCAGCCTGGCCGGGCTCTCCCAGCACCGCACCGCCCGCGTGGGAGTGGCGTACGGCATCGGCGGCATGGCCCTGGCCCTCGTCGCCACCGTCGTCGTCGCCGCGCGGGACATCCCGGCCGGCGCCGTCACCCTGATCGTGGCCGCCACGGCCGTCGGCGGCGCCGTGGGCCTGTGGCGGGCCCGCAGGGTCGAGATGACCCAGATGCCGGAGCTCATCGCCGTACTGCACAGCCTCGTCGGCCTGGCCGCGGTGCTGGTCGGCTGGAACAGCTACCTCGAGGTCGAGGCGCACGGCGCGGAGCAGACCCGGGTCGCCGCCGACCTGCTGCGGATCCACCACGCCGAGGTGTTCATCGGCATCTTCATCGGCGCGGTCACCTTCACCGGTTCGATCATCGCCTTCCTGAAGCTGTCGGCGCGGATCAAGTCCCGTCCGCTGACGCTGCCGGGCAAGAACGCCCTCAACCTCGGCGCGCTCGCCGCCTTCGTCCTCCTGACGGTCTGGTTCGCGGTGAGCCCGAACCTCGGCCTGATGATCGCCGTGACCGTCCTGGCGCTCGCGCTGGGCTGGCATCTGGTCGCCTCCATCGGCGGCGGCGACATGCCCGTCGTGGTCTCGATGCTCAACAGCTACTCGGGGTGGGCGGCAGCGGCGGCGGGCTTCCTGCTCGACAACAACCTGCTCATCGTCACCGGAGCGCTGGTCGGCTCCTCCGGCGCGTATCTGTCGTACATCATGTGCAAGGCGATGAACCGGTCCTTCATCTCGGTGATCGCCGGCGGATTCGGCATCGAGGCGGTGGCGAGCGGCGAGGCCGAGCAGGGCGAGCACCGCGAGACCAGCGCCGAGGAGACGGCCGAACTGCTGGAGAACGCCACGTCGGTGATCATCACTCCGGGGTACGGGATGGCGGTGGCCCAGGCGCAGCATCCGGTGGCCGAGCTGACCCACGCCCTGCGCGAGCGCGGGGTGAAGGTGCGGTTCGGCGTGCACCCGGTGGCCGGGCGGCTTCCCGGGCACATGAACGTGCTGCTGGCCGAGGCCAAGGTGCCCTACGACGTCGTGCTGGAGATGGACGAGATCAACGACGACTTCGTCGACACCACGGTGGTGCTGGTCATCGGCGCCAACGACACGGTGAACCCGGCCGCGGCCGAGGACCCGACCAGCCCCATCGCCGGCATGCCGGTGCTGCGGGTCTGGGGGGCCGAGAACGTCATCATCTTCAAGCGGTCCATGTCCTCGGGGTACGCGGGCGTGCAGAACCCGCTGTTCTTCCGCGAGAACAGCCGGATGCTCTTCGGGGACGCGAAGCAGAGCGTGGAGAACATCCTGCGCGCGCTCAGTTCGCCGGACAACGGGTCCGCGGCGTCGCGCCCGGGCCCCCGTACGGCCGAGCAGCCCACGCCCGCCTGACGGCCCTGACGCACCCGGCGGGGTGGGGCGGGAGAGCATCGGCTCTCCCGCCCCACCCCGCGTGCCCGCACCGCCGGACCGCGGGCCGCCCGTCCGCCTGTCCGCCCGTCCGGAATCGTGCGGCTTTCCACCGGTGCCAACTGCCGGTCGATTACGAGGTCTTGTACATTTCTGCGAGTAGATTGCATACTAAAATCTGTATTCTGGCTCCGTCACCAACCGCAGTCCGATGAGGGGGCCCATGCGCGAGACACGCACCGCCGCAGCCGCCACCGTCCGGATCAACCGGCCGGCCCCGCTGCGCCAGGCGGTCCACGACGCCCTGATCGAACTGATCATCAACGGCACCCTCAAGCCCGGCCGGCACCTGGTCGAGGCAGAGCTCGCCGAACACCTCGGCGTCAGCCGCCAGCCGGTCCGCGAGGCCCTGCAGCGACTGCAGATCGACGGGTGGGTCGACCTCCGCCCGTCCCAGGGCGCCTTCGTCCACTCCCCCACGCAGGAAGAGGCCGCACAGCTCCTCAGCGTCCGCGCCGTACTGGAGACGCACTCCGCCCATGGCGCGGCGCTGCACGCGACCGAGCAGGACGTCGCCCGCCTGTGGGAGCTGCAGGAGGCCGGGATCGCGGCCCTGGCGGCGGACGACGCGCGGGGCATCGTCGAGGCCAACGCCGCCCTGCACGGCTTCATCACCGAACTGTCCCGCAACAAGGTCCTGGCGGAGCTGATCCCCCAGGTCGACCGGCGGGTGCGCTGGTACTACACGCCCATCGCCAAGCCCCGCGGCAAGGACGCCTGGAACGAGCACGCCGCCCTCATCGACGCCATCGCCGAAGGCGACGCGGACCGTGCCGAGGAACTGATGCGCCGCCACACCCAACACACCACCGACTTCTACGGCCGGCAGATCGCCGCCGCCGGCGCCCGGAAGGGGTGACGGGGCGGCCGCCGCAACGCCGTACGGTCCGGGTGCTCGGCGCACCCGGACCGTTCCACGACAGGAGCGCGCGGTTCCCGTCGGTGCTCGCATGCCCGACGGGAACTGGGGCGGGGCCGGACGAAGCAGGGAGCGCACCCCACCGGCCGGCCCCGCTCCCGTGACGCGGGCGACCCGGCGCGGAACTGCCGCTGAACCGGGCCGGGCTCCGTTCGCCCGCGCACGTCTTGTGGGGGGCGCCGCCGCGGCGGCGCCCCTCCGGGGCCGGACCGCTCAGCCGCTCGCTTCGGCGGGGGCAGTCTCAGCCGGGGCCGGCTCGGCACGGCCGCCGGCCTCCCGCGCGGCGGTCCCCTCCACGTGCGAGGGCCTGGGCTGGCGCAGGAACAGCGTGATCACCGCCGAGAGGAAGGCGATGCCGCCGGCCAGACTGTAGCCGCCGGTGTAGCCCCACGCGCTGATCACCGAGGCGGCCAGACCGCCGCCGAACACACCGCCGAACAGCTTGGCGCTGTAGACCAGGCCGTAGTTCTGCGCGTTGTTGTTCTCGCCGAAGTAGTCCGGTACGAGGGCGGCGAACAGCGGGTAGAAGGCGCCGCCGCCGAAGCCGTTCACGAACGCGAAGAAGAGGAAGAGGGGTTCGTTGTGCGCCTGGCCCGACCACAGGACGCCGAACTGCGCCACGCCCGCGACGACCAGCACCAGTGTCAGCGTCCGCTTGCGGCCGAGGGTGTCGGACAGCCAGCCCACGGCCGCGCGGCCGACACCGTTGACCACGGCGAGCACGCCCGCGGACGACGCGGCCACCAGCGGCCCGAAGCCCAGGCTCTTGGCGAACGGCACCTGGAAGTTGATGCCGAAGAGCGACACACCGCCGATGCACACCAGCGCGAACCACATCAGCGGCAGCTGCCCGGTCCGGATCGCCTGCATCGGGGTGAACTGCCCCTTCGCCGGAGGGTTCTTGGCCAGCCGCCTGGCGACTCGCGCGGAGTCCTCGGTCGTGCCCCGGTTCAGCGGGTCCACGTCGTGCGGCCACCAGCTCTTCGGCGGGTCCTGGAAGAACATGCCGCAGACGCCCACGACGAGGACCATGAACACCGCGATCAGGTCCAGGACCAGCTTGTAGTTCCCGGGGTGGAACCAGTAGCTGAAGACGAAGATGAACGGCAGGGTTCCGTAGGCGAAGCCGCCGTTGACGAAGCCGGTGCGGGCGCCCTTGTTGTCCGGGTACCACTTGCCGACCATGTTGATGCAGGTCGCGTAGACCAGTCCCGCACCGGTGCCGCCGAGCACCGAGTAGCCGAGGATCACGACGACGGGGTTCCCGAAATGGGCGACGGACGCGAGACCGACACCGGACAGCAGCGCACCGGCGAGCATGGCCGTCCTGGCCGGCAGGACTCCCGTCTCCCTCAGCCGCCCCGCGGGAAACGCCACTCCCGCCTGGAAGACCGCCCACACACTGGCGATCCAGAACGCCTGCGTGAGCGTCCAACCGTGAGCGCTCTCAAGGGTCGACTCCGCGGAGCTGTAGCCGTACTCGAAGACGCTGACACCCATCATCGCGAACCACGGAAGCCAGACCATCCAGGCCCGGGGCCTGCCCAGGATGGACCGGTCGGTCTCCCCGACCCGGTACACACGGCCGTTCACGTCGGTGACTTCCCGATAGGGAGCAGGGGCCACCTGAGGTATTGCTGACATGTGTGCCTTCCCTTGCGTGAAAAGAACCTGGCGTGCGCTCCCTGGGCCTTTCTCTTCATGCGGCGGGGTGGTCCGGAATCCCATCCCTGCGGCACGGCCGACAGCGGCCGGGCCGGCGGTACGCCGTCCGGACGCCTGGAGGTCCGGGGCGGCATCCCGGACCGTGCAGCGCATGGGCGGTATCACTGCGGTACGGCCCCGGGCGCGAAGGCGCCGCGCCCGGGGCTGAGTTGTCGTCGATCCGCTGACCAGCATGTGAGGCATTCCATACTGGAGATTGCATACGGTATGGATCCGCCGAAGCGCGTGTCCAGAGGATGTCGGGAAGATTGACTACCGCATTACCTATGAGGCAACCGCGACTTCCGTCGGCGGGTCCGGCCCGCCGCGCGGAGACTGCTCGGCGACCGCCCGGAGAGCGCGGCATCATCCGGCGGGCCTTGGGCGTTGCCCGGCCCCGGCTGCGCGTGAGGGATGAGCCGCGCCGCGGCGTGATCGCTCAACACCTCATTTGCCGGGCTTGGTTGACGACCGCTCCAGGGTGGCAACGGCGGCCCGGTCGCGCTACGGGGTTCAGTATGTGCACGGCGCGGAGGTGCGGACGCCACGGAGCCGGCCGGAACCCGGCCCGGCCGCCCGGGGCGGCGGCGGTGCGAACGTCGTATACGAAACGGGCGGCCGTGGAAGGCCGCCCTCGGTACCGCCATGCCCCGGCGGCGCGGCCGGGGAAGGCCGAGGAGCCCCCAGGGGTCACCGGCGAAGCCGGGGCCGATCCCTTCGCCGCCAGTGCCCGTGTCCGGCATACATGGACGGCGAGGGATCGGCTGCCCGCTTCACCTCAAGGGCTCAGGTCGCCGAGCTGCGGCGGCCGCCCCGGCCACCGCGACCGGCCCGGCCGTCGGTGCCGGCAGCGCCGCCGGTCGCCTCGCCGGCCGGCCGCCGGCCGGAGCCGCGGACGACCTTGCCGGAGGCGCCGCCGGTCGCGGCGCCCGCCGCGGCACGGCGGTCGGAACTGCGGCCGCCCGCGCTCACGGCGCCGCCCGCGGCCGCGCGGGATCCCGCCCGGCGGGCGGAACCGCGCCCGCCGGTTCCGGAGGCACCGCCGGCCCCCGTCGTCCCGGCCGCGGCACGCCCCTCCGAACCCCGGCCACCGGTCCCGGCACCCGTCGCCGTCCCGGCCCCGGCGCCGCTCCGGCGCCGGCGGCTGGGCCGCCTGCCGGGCTCGGTGCCGTTCTTCCGGTCCGGGCGGGACGCCGCCGGTGCCGCGGGCTGCGGGATCTCGATGGTGACGGCCACGCCGGAGGGCTCGCGGGCGCCGGTGATGGTGGCCAGCTCGGCGTCGCTCGACGTGATGCGGGCCGACCGGGGACGGATGCCCGCGTCCGACATCAGCCGGGTGACGTCCCGCTTCTGGTCGGGCAGGACCAGCGTGACCACGCTGCCGGAGCCGCCGGCGCGGGCCGTGCGGCCGCCCCGGTGCAGGTAGTCCTTGTGGTCGGTGGGCGGATCGACGTTCACCACGAGATCGAGGTCGTCGATGTGTATACCGCGGGCCGCGACGTTCGTGGCGACCAGCGCGGTGACCTGGCCGTTCTTGAACTGGTCCAGGGTCCGGTTCCGCTGCGGCTGGGAGCGGCCCCCGTGCAGTGCCGCCGCGCGGACACCGACGGACAGGAGCCGCTTGGCGAGCCGGTCGGCGGACCTCTTGGTGTCCAGGAAGAGGATGACCCGGCCGTCACGGGCCGCGATGCGCGTGGTGACGGCCTTCTTGTCGGTCTCGTCCAGGACGTGGAGCACGTGGTGCTCCATGGTGGTCACCGCCCCGGCGGACGGGTCCACGGAGTGCACCACCGGGTCGGTCAGGAACCGCTGCACCAAGCGGTCGATGTTGCCGTCCAGGGTGGCCGAGAAGAGCATCCGCTGCCCGTCGGGCCGCACGCGCTCGATCAGCTTGGTGATCTGCGGCAGGAAGCCCATGTCGGTCATCTGGTCGGCTTCGTCCAGCACCGTGATGCGGACGTCGTCGAGCACGCAGTCGCCCTGTGCCACCAGGTCGTTCAGCCTGCCGGGGGTCGCCACGAGCACCTCGGCGCCGCGCCGGAGCGTGGCGGCCTGCTTGGTCATGGACAGCCCGCCGACCACGGTGGCCAGCCGGAGGTTCACCGCCGTCGCGTAGGGGGTCAGCGCGTCCGTCACCTGCTGGGCAAGTTCGCGGGTGGGCACCAGCACGAGGGCGAGGGGCGCCCTGGGCTCCGCGCGCAGCCCCGCCGTACGGGCCAGGAGGGCCAGTCCGAACGCCAGGGTCTTGCCGGAGCCGGTGCGTCCCCGCCCCAGCAGGTCACGGCCGGCCAGCGAGTTCGGCAGCGTGGCGGCCTGGATGGGGAAGGGCGTGGTCACGCCCTGCGCGGTGAGGGTCTTCAGCAGCCCCGCGGGCATGTCGAGACCGGCGAAGTCCTCGACCGCGGGCAGCGCGGGTGTCGTGCTTTCCGGCAGCCGGAATTCTCTCGGCGCCGACGCGGACGACGGACGCGGCGACGTGCGCCTGGCCGGTTTCTGGGGCCTGCGGGACATACGGATGTCTGCCTTCCTGGAACAACACAAACCGGGGTCCGCACCGTACGGTGCGGACCCCGGCAGGCGGATACGCGTCCGGGCGATCAGGCGGGGACGATGTTCTCCGCCTGCGGGCCCTTCTGGCCCTGCGTGACGTCGAAGGTCACCCGCTGGCCCTCCTGGAGCTCACGGAAGCCCTGGGTCGCGATGTTCGAGTAGTGGGCGAAGACGTCGGGGCCGCCGCCGTCCTGCTCAATGAATCCGAAACCCTTTTCGGAGTTGAACCACTTCACGGTTCCCTGTGCCATGACTTTCTCCTTCTGTAGGCAGAGGCCCCATCCGGAGATGCCGGAGAACAAATAATGCGCCTGCAGGTGAGAAATTACCCGTCAGGCGCACATAGGTTTATGGGTACCACAACTGCAACTACAAAAAGCCTAGCACAGCCCGGCGGCCGGTGTCGGACGGCCGAGGCGCGCCGTGATTCCCGGGAGCCCTGACCATCACGAACTCGCCTGGCCGCGGCGCCCTCGCACACCGGCGGGCGCGGCCGCCGGTCCCGTTGGGTGCCGGTGCCGTCACAGCGAGCGGCCGGGGCGGGGCCGGTCGCCGGGGCCGCGGAAATCGCCCGCGATCCCGGCTCCCGGCCCGTTCCCGGAGCCCGCGGGTCACCGCAGGAGCTTCACCGCGGCCACGACCAAGGGGTCCAGCCCGTCCGCTCCGGCGTCGACGAACTCGAACAGCCGAGCGCGCATGCGCGGGTCCCAGAACCTGCCGATGTGCCCCGCGACGGCCTCGGCCGCCTGCCCGCCCGGCAGGTGCCCGAGGTTCGCGGCGATGTCGTTCGCCATCCTCCGTTCGGACGGCACCGCGGCTCCCATCTCAGTCCCCCACCGTGAGCAGGCCGTCCTCGGCGATCTCCGCGTCGTCGGGCCGGAGCGGACGCGCGAGCCCGACCTGCACGGCGGTGACCTTGTACTCCGGGCAGTTGGTCGCCCAGTCCGAGTTCTCGGTGGTGACCACGTTGGCGCCGGTGACCGGGTGGTGGAACGTGGTGTACACGACGCCGGCCGGCATCCGGTCGGAGATCTCCGCGCGCAGGGTCGTCTGCCCCACACGGCTGGTCAGGGTCACCATGTCGCCGTCGGTGATGCCGCGGACCTCGGCGTCGTGGGGGTGCAGCTCCAGTACGTCCTCGGGATGCCACGCGACGTTGCCGGTGCGGCGTGTCTGCGCCCCGACGTTGTACTGGCTGAGGATCCGCCCCGTGGTGAGGATCAGCGGGAAGCGCCGGGTGCTGCGCTCGCTGGTCGGCACGAAGGTGGTGACCACGAACTTGCCCTTGCCCCGGACGAACTCGTCGACGTGCATGATCGGCGTTCCCTCCGGGGCCGACTCGTTGCACGGCCACTGGACGCTGCCGAGCTTGTCCAGCAGCGCGAAGGAGACACCGGTGAAGGTGGGCGTGACCGCGGCGATCTCGTCCATGATCTGCCCCGGGTGGTCGTAGGCCATGGGGAAGCCCATGGCGGTGGCGATCTCGCTGACGATCTGCCACTCGTGCTTGCCCGTCTTCGGCTTCATCACCGCGCGCACCCGGTTGATCCGGCGTTCGGCGTTGGTGAACGTGCCGTCCTTCTCCAGGAAGGACGCGCCGGGCAGGAAGACGTGCGCGAACTTGGCCGTCTCGTTCAGGAACAGGTCCTGCACGACGACCAGTTCCATGGCCTCCAGCGCGGCGGTGACGTGCCCCAGGTTGGGGTCGGACTGGGCGATGTCCTCGCCGTGGACGAACAGGCCGCGGAAGGTCCCGTCGATCGCCGCGTCGAACATGTTGGGGATCCGCAGCCCGGGCTCGGCGAGGAGAGTGCCGCCCCAGAGCTTCTCGAACACCGTTCGGACAGCGTCGTCGGACACGTGCCGGTAACCGGGCAGCTCGTGCGGGAACGAGCCCATGTCGCAGGAGCCCTGCACGTTGTTCTGGCCGCGCAGCGGGTTCACGCCGACGCCGTCACGGCCGATGTTGCCGCACGCCATCGCGAGGTTGGCCATCCCCATGACCATGGTCGAACCCTGGCTGTGCTCGGTGACGCCGAGGCCGTAGTAGATGGCCCCGTTGGGCGCCTGCGCGTACAGCCGGGCCGCGGCGCGCAGTTCGTCGGCGGGCACGCCGCTGATCAGCTCAGTGGCCTCCGGGCTGTGCTCCGGGCGGGCGATGAACTCCGCCCACGCGTCGAAGTCCTCGCACCGCTCGTCCACGAAGGCCCGGTCGACCAGGCCCTCGGTGACCACCACGTGCGCCATGGCGTTGACGACCGCGACGTTGGTGCTCGGCTTGAGCTGGAGGTGGTGCCGGGCCTCGATGTGCGGGGAGCGCACCAGGTCGATGCGGCGCGGGTCGACCACGATCAGCTGGGCGCCCTCGCGCAGCCGGCGCTTCATCCTGGAGGCGAACACCGGGTGCCCATCCGTGGGGTTGGCGCCGATCACCATGATCACGTCGGCCTGCGCCACCGACCGGAAGTCCTGGGTGCCGGCCGACTCGCCGAAGGTCTGCTTGAGCCCGTATCCCGTCGGGGAGTGGCAGACCCGGGCGCAGGTGTCCACGTTGTTGTTGCCGAAGGCCGCCCGCACCATCTTCTGGACGACGTACACCTCTTCGTTCGTGCACCGCGAGGAGGTGATGGCGCCGATCGCACTCGGTCCGTACCGATCCTGGAGCTCGCGCATCCGCCGGGCGACGGTGCCGATGGCCTCGTCCCACTCGACCTCGCGCCACGGATCGGTGATCCTGTCGCGGACCATGGGCCCCAGCACCCGGTCGGGGTGGGTCGCGTAGCCGAAGGCGAACCTGCCCTTGACGCAGGAGTGGCCCTCGTTGGCCCCGCCGTCCTTGTACGGCACCATCCGCACCAGCTCGTCGCCGCGCAGCTCGGCCTTGAAGGAGCAGCCGACACCGCAGTACGCACAGGTGGTGACCACCGACCGGGTCGGCATGCCGAGCTCGACCACCGACTTCTCCTGCAGCGTCGAGGTCGGGCAGGCCTGCACACAGGCCCCGCAGGAGACGCACTCGGAGTCCATGAAGCTCTCGCCCGCGCCCGCCGAGACCTTGGAGTCGAAGCCGCGCCCCTCGATGGTCAGCGCGAAGGTCCCCTGCACCTCGCCGCAGGCCCGCACGCAGCGGGAGCAGGCGATGCACTTGGACGCGTCGAAGTCGAAGTACGGATTGGACGTGTCCTTCGCGGCGTCGAGGTGGTTCTCGCCCTCGTAGCCGTACCGGACCTGCCGCAGCCCGACCACGCCGGCCATGTCCTGCAGCTCGCAGTCGCCGTTGGCCGGGCAGGTGAGGCAGTCCAGCGGGTGGTCGGAGATGTAGAGCTCCATGACGCCCTGGCGGAGCTTCTCCACCTTCGGGGTCTGCGTGCTCACCTTCATCCCGTCCGCCACCGGCGTGGTGCAGGACGCCGGGGTGCCGCGGCGGCCGTCGATCTCCACCACGCACAGCCGGCAGGAGCCGAACGGCTCCAGGCTGCCGGTGGCGCAGAGCTTGGGGATGTCGATGCCGGCGAGCGCGGCGGCGCGCATCACCGACGTGCCTTCCGGCACGGTCACCGGCATCCCGTCGACCTCCACCGACACCGTCGCCGCGCCGGGCCTTTCCGGTGTGCCGAAGTCGGGTTCCTTGAGAAGTGTCATGCCGTGCCCTCCGTCCTGGCGCCACTGGATTGCCCGTGCCGGACCCCCTGGCCGGCGTCGCGGGCGAGGAAGTCGTCGGGGAAATGGGCGATGGCACTGCGCACGGGCATCGGCGTCAGTCCGCCCATCGCGCACAGCGAGCCATCGGTCATCAGCTCGCACAGGTCCTCGAGCAGGGCCAGGTTCCCGTCCCGCTGCTGCCCCGCCACGATCTTGTCGATCACCTCGACGCCGCGCACGGAGCCCACCCGGCAGGGGGTGCACTTGCCGCAGGACTCCTCGGCGCAGAACTCCATCGCGAAGCGGGCCTGCGCGGCCATGTCGACGGTGTCGTCGAACACGACGATGCCGCCGTGGCCCAGCATGGCCCCCGCGGCGGCGAACGCCTCGTAGTCCATCGGCAGGTCGAACTTCGACTCCGGCAGGTAGGCGCCGAGCGGCCCGCCGACCTGCACCGTGCGCACCGGGCGCCCGGAGAGCGTGCCGCCGCCGTACTCCTCGACCAGTTCGCGCAGGGTGACGCCGAAGGCCGTCTCCACGATCCCGCCGCGGGCGATGTTGCCGCCGAGCTGGAACACCTGGGTGCCGCGCGAGCGTTCGACACCGAGTTCCTGGTACGCCTTCGCCCCGTCGGCGAGGACCACGGGCACGGTGGCGAGGGTGAGGACGTTGTTCACGACGGTCGGCTTTCCGAACAGGCCCTCGATCGCGGGGATCGGCGGCTTGGCCCGGACCGTGCCGCGCTTGCCCTCCAGGCTCTCCAGCATGGAGGTCTCCTCGCCGCAGATGTACGCGCCCGCGCCGACCCGGACGTGCAGCTCGAAGTCGAGCGGGGAGCCGAGGATGCCCTTGCCGAGCCAGTTGTGCTCCCGCGCGATCGCGATCGCGGCGCGCATCGTGGCCACGGCGTCGGGGTACTCCGAGCGGATGTAGACATAGCCCTCGCGCGCGCCGACCGCGTGTGCGGCGATCGTCATGCCCTCGATGAGCATGAACGGGTCGCCCTCCATCACCATCCGGTCGGCGAAGGTCCCGCTGTCGCCCTCGTCGGCGTTGCAGCAGACGAACTTCAGCTCGTCGGCGCAGTCCAGGACGGTCTTCCACTTGATGCCGGCGGGGAAGCCCGCGCCGCCGCGGCCCCGCAGCCCGGATTCGGTGACCTCGGTGACCACGTCAGCGGGCGCCATGCCCAGCGCCGTGCGCAGCCCGGCCAGGCCCCCGTGGCGCAGGTAGTCCCCGGTCGACAGCGGGTCGGTCACCCCGACCCGGGAGAAGGTGACCCGCGTCTGGCGTGCCAGCCAGGGCAGTTCGTCGACGACGCCCAGGCGCAGCGGGTGGTCCCCGCCCTCCAGCAGGCCTGCGGTCAGCAGGCCCTCCACGTCCGAGGGGGACACCGGTCCGTAGCCGACGCGGCCGGCCGGCGTGGCCACCTCGACCAGCGGCTCCAGCCACAGCATGCCGCGGGAACCGTTGCGCACCACCTCGACGGGCGACTCCCGTTCGGCGGCGGCCTGTCGCAGCGCGTCCGCGACCTCGTCCGCGCCGACGGACCTGGCCGCCGAGTCGCGTGGGACGTAGACCGTCACCGCGGAGTCCGAAGAGAGCCTCATCGTGCGACCGTCCCCTCGAGGATCGAGCCCAGCCGGGCCTGGTCCATTCGTCCGTACAACCGGCCGTTCACCTCGACCGACGGCCCGAGGGCGCAGTTGCCGAGGCAGAAGACCTGCTCGACGGTGACCGAACCGTCCGCGGTGGTCTCCCCCAGCGCCAGCCCCGCCTCGCGCGCGTAGCCCAGCAGGCCGTCGGCGCCGAGGGCCTGGCATGCCTCGGCACGGCATATCCGCACGGTGGTGCGGCCCGCCGGCTCGCGGCGGAAGTCGTGGTAGAAGGTCACCACTCCGTGGACGTCCGCCCTGGAGAGGTTGAGCTCGTCGGCGAGTACCGGTATGGCCTCCTGCGGCACGCAGCCCAACTCGGCCTGGACGGCGTGCAGTATGGGCAGCAGCGAACCGCGCTGATCCCGGTGATCAGCCACAACCGTGCGGACAACGTCTTCGACCGTCATGTCACTCCCGCTGATCGTCATTGATCGCTCCGCCTTCGTCAGGTCGGGGAGTACCGGCGCGGGATCGTCGCTGCCGTCAGACCGGTGCCATTCGCCCACATGCACGCCCCTCGACCTGTCCTGCGGATGCGCGGGGCCGGTGACCGGCCTGCGGAGCCGCTTCGGTTTCCCGACGGTGCTGGCAGTACAGGGCGACGATACCGCATACAAGCTTCTGTATGCAGAATCCCGTCGCCAACTTTTCGCACGCTCCGGCCCGCCACCGGGCGGGCATCACGCCACAGTTGAGGCATGTTGCATACCAAAACCTGTATACTGGGAGATCCGGGAACTCCCACCACCGCCTTGCGACCGCCACGGCGGCCACCACTGGCAGAGCCGTCGGCCCACGGGTTCGCCGGCAGATCGGGGGAAGCATGCGTGAGTCCCTGACGGCCGCGGCGACCCGGCGTGTCGCCCGCCCGGCACCACTGCGCCAGGCCGTGTACGACGCGCTGATCGAACTGATCATCAACGGCTCCCTCACACCCGGCCAGCACCTGGTCGAGGCCGAACTCGCCGAACACCTCGGCGTCAGCCGCCAGCCCGTCCGCGAGGCCCTGCAGCGGCTGCAGACCGACGGCTGGGTCGATCTGCGCCCCGCCCAGGGCGCCTTCGTGCACTCCCCCACCGAGGAAGAGGCCGCCCAACTCCTCAGCGTCCGCTCGGTGCTGGAGACCTACTCGGCCCAACTCGCCGCCGCGAACGCCAAGCCCGAGGACGTCGAACACCTCTGGACGCTGCAGCAGGAGGGCGTCGACGCGCTCGCAGCCGGAGACGTGGAGCGCCTGGTCACGGCCAACATCTCCCTGCACACCTTCATCACCTCCATGGCCGGCAACTCCGTACTGGCCGAGCTGATCTCGCAGGTGAGCCGGAAGGTGCGCTGGTACTACACGCCCATCGCCAAGCCCCGCGGCAAGGACGCCTGGAACGAGCACTCCCAGCTCATCAAGGCCATCGCCAAGGGCGACGCCGGCCGCGCCGGCGAGATCATGCGCAAGCACACCGAACGAACCGGCGAATACCGCAAGGCCCTCGCGGCGAGGGCGACGGCCCGGCGCTGACCCGCCGCCCCGCCCGGTTCACGACGCGAGGGTGCCGGCCGGGCGCCGGGCGGCTGCCACGACGTCCACCGAGGGGTGGATTGCGGTGGCACCGACGGCGTCGCGCAGTTCGAGCAGCCACGGCAGGACGGTGCGCAGCACGATGTCGTGCCCTTCGCCGTCCTTCCCGAGCATCGCGTCGGCCGGGACGAGCACCGGATCGGCCAGGACGGTCGAGGTCGCGCTGCCGTACGGCCCTCCCCCGTCCGTCCGGGCGGGGACGAACAGGTCGGGGGCGTGCGCGGGGACCGTCCAGAGAGTCAGGCCGTCCTCCGTGGCGAGCGGCCGGGACGACCAGACGTAGCTGTCGGCCTCCCCCGCGGCGACCACCTCGCGTTTGCGGGCGCGCAGGGCGACCACGTCACCTGAGCGGGTGGCCGTGGAAGAGGGCCCCCAGGGCCGGGCCTGTATGCCCTGCCCGCCGGGGACGCCCTCGGTCAGGGCGAGACTGCCGAGGTGGCGCCCGGCGGCGATCTCGGCACGGACCCACGGGCTGCCGTACGCCTCGATGACGGCGACCGCCGCGTAGTGCGACTGGAGCACGGCCGCGGTCGCCGGGCAGGCACGCGCGATCCGCGCCACCACATCGGCGGCGTCGGACAGCGCGAGCCCGCCGCCGCCCAGGTCCGCGGAGACGGTGAGTCCGAGCAGCCCGGCCCGGCCGAGGGCCGTCACCGAGCTGCGCGGAAACCTGCCCTCCTTGCCGGCCCTCTCGGCGGAGGGCTCGATGACGCTGCTCAGGACGCGGGAGAAAGCGTTGCGGTACGACACGGGCGCCCCCTCAGGAGTGGTTTCTGGTCTGCCGCCAGGCAGCGGGTGGTAAGCACGAAAGGGATTGCATACAGTATGCCGAGCACCCCGGTCCCTTCGCCGAATGCGCCGGCACAAGACCGGAGCGGTGACGGGCCGGCGCGGAGAACACGCTCCGGCCGGCCCGCCATCCTGCGCGCGCGGACCGTACGGCCGGAGCCGCCGTCCCGCAGGCCCCGGCCCGGTTGCCGTCCGCCGGCCCGCGCGCACGCCTGTGGGCCGTAACCACCCCCGGGGCCGGGTCCCGGGGGTGGCCGGTGGCCTCAGCGCAGCGGGTCGATCTCCCGCAGCAGGCCCGTCGACACGTCGAAGACAAAGCCCCGGACGTCGTCGGTGTGCGGCAGGAACGGCGACGTGCGCACCCGCCGCATCGACTGCCGGACGTCCTGGTCGACGTCCTGAAAGGCCTCCACCGCCCATGCCGGCCGCTGTCCGACCTCCAGCCCCAGTTCGTGCCGGAAGTCCTCGGTCAGACTCTCGAGGCCGCAGCCCGTGTGGTGGATGAGGACGACACTGCGGGTGCCGAGTGCGCGCTGACTGATCGTCAGGGAGCGGATCGTGTCGTCGGTGACCACCCCGCCCGCGTTGCGGATGGTGTGACAGTCGCCCAGCTCGAGGCCGAGAGCGGCGTGCAGATCGAGACGGGCGTCCATGCAGGCCACAACGGCCACCCCCAGAACGGGGCGGGCCCCCATACCCGGGTCGGTGAATCCGGCGGCGTACTGCCGGTTGGACTCCACCAGGCGGTCGATGACCGCCTCGGGGCCGGGGGCGCCGCCGGTGGACTGCGCGGGTCGGTGCGTCGGCGTCGACATGCCGGGCTACCTCGTTTCGGTCGGGTTCGAAGCGTCGTCCCTGGTCCCGTCGCCGGACGGTTCCAGCCGGACCACGATCCCCTTCGATGTCGGGGTGTTGCTGATGTCGGCCACGCTGTCCAGCGGCACGAGGACGTTGGTCTCCGGGTAGTAGGCGGCGGCGGATCCGGGCGTCGTGGGGTAGGAGACGAGCCGGAAGCCGCGGGCGCGGCGTTCCACCCCGTCGTGCCACACGCCCACCAGATCGACGTGGTCGCGGTCGGCGAGACCGAGCGCCGCCAGGTCGGCGGGGTTCACCAGGACGATGCGGCGGCCGTTGCGGATCCCGCGGTAGCGGTCGTCCATCGCGTACGGGACGGTGTTCCACTGGTCGTGGGAACGCAGCGTCTGCAGGATGAGGTGCCCCTCGGGCGCCTGGAGCATCTCGAAGTCGTTGCAGGTGAAGACGGCCTTGCCGCTCGAGGTCGGGAACGTCCCGTGGTTGACCGGGTTCGGCAGCGTGAAGCCGCCCGGCTCGGCCACCCGTGCGTTGTAGTCGTGGAAGCCGGGGACGACCCGGGCGATCCGGTCCCGGATGGTGCCGTAGTCCGCCTCGAACTCCTCCCAGGGGATGGGCGGGGCGTCGCCGAGGGTGCGGCGGGCCAGCCGGGAGATGATCGCCACCTCGCTGAGCAGCGTGCCGGAGGCGGGCGCGAGCCTGCCGCGGGAGGCGTGCACCTGGCTCATGGAGTCCTCGACCGTGACGAACTGCTCGACGCCGCCTTGGACGTCCCGGTCGCTGCGGCCCAGGGTCGGCAGGATCAGCGCGGTGTCGCCGCAGACCGTGTGGGAGCGGTTGAGCTTGGTCGAGATGTGCACGGTGAGCCGGCAGCCGCGCAGCGCGGCCTCGGTGAGCTCGCTGTCGGGGGTGGCCCGTACGAAGTTGCCGGCGACGCCGACGAAGACCTTGGCGCGGCCGTCGCGCATGGCCCGGATGGAGTCCACGGTGTCCCAGCCGTGCCGGGTGGGCGGGGCGAACCCGAACTCGGCCTCCAGCGCGTCGAGGAACTCCTGCGGCATCCGCTCCCAGATGCCCATGGTGCGGTCGCCCTGCACATTGCTGTGGCCGCGCACCGGGCACACACCGGCTCCGGGCCTGCCGATGTTCCCCCGCAGCATCAGGAAGTCGACCACCTCGCGGATGGTCGGCACTCCGTGCTTGTGCTGGGTCAGGCCCATCGCCCAGCAGACGATGACGCTCCTGCTCTCCAGCACCCGGGCGTGCACCTGCTCGATCTCCTCGCGGGTCAGCCCGGTGGCGGTGAGGACGTCGTCCCAGTCGGTCTTGCGGGAGTGCCGGGCGAACTCGGCGAAGCCGGTGGAGTGGGTGTCGATGAACTCCTGGTCCAGCACGGTTCCCGGAGCGGCGTCCTCGGCCTCCAGGAGCAGCAGGTTCAGGGCCTTGAACAGCGCGAGGTCACCGCCGGGGCGGATCTGCAGGAACTGGTCGGCGATGGCGGTCCCGCGGCCGGCGATGCCGCGGATCTTCTGCGGGTGCTTGAACCGCATCAGCCCGGCCTCGGGCAGTGGATTGACGGCGATGACCTTCCCGCCGTTGCGCTTGGTCTCCTCCAGCGCCGACAGCATCCGCGGGTGGTTGGTGCCCGGGTTCTGGCCCACCACGAAGATCAGGTCGGCGTGGTGGATGTCGTCCAGGGACACGCTGCCCTTGCCGATGCCGAGGGTCTCGTTCAGAGCGGAGCCGCTGGACTCGTGGCACATGTTGCTGCAGTCCGGCAGATTGTTGGTGCCGTAGGCGCGGGCGAAGAGCTGCAGGAGGAAGGCGGCCTCGTTGCCGACCCGGCCCGAGGTGTAGAACACGGCCTCGTCCGGGGAGTCCAGGCCGCGGAGCTCCCCGGCAAGGAGGTCGAGGGCGCCGTCCCAGCCGATCGGCTCGTAGTGGGTCGCACCGGGGCGCTTGACCATGGGCTCGGTGAGCCGGCCCTGCTGGTTGAGCCAGTAGTCGGACTTGGTGTCCAGCTCGGACACCGAGTGCCGGGCGAAGAAGTCGGCGGTGACCCGGCGCGAGGTCGCCTCGTCGCTGATGTGCTTGGCGCCGTTCTCGCAGTACTCCTGCAGGTGCCGGTGTTTCGGGTCCGGCTCCGGCCAGGCGCATCCGGGGCAGTCGAAGCCCTTGGCCTGGTTGATGTTCAGCAGCGTCAGCGCCGTGCGCCGGACCGTGGTCTGGCCCAGGGAGTACCCGATCGCGTGTGTCACCGCGGGCAGTCCGGTCGCCCAGGTCTTGGGCGGGGTCACCTCCAGACGGTCGCCGGTCGGGTCCTCGATGGTGCTCATGGTCTGGCCTGTGCCTTTCTGCTGTTACCGCGTGCGTGCCACGACTGCGCGCCGCGGCTTCGTGCCGCGGCGGGCGCCGGTGGTGCGTGCCCGCCCGGTCGATAAGCGGGGTCTGTCAACGGCAGTCCGCCCCGGGGTGTGTCATCCGGACCCGGGCCCCGGTCGTCGTGCGGGGGCAGGGCGTGCCGTGCCGGGTCCGCGACGGGACACCGTCCCCGGTACGGCGGCGGGTTCCGGAGCGCCGGTGACCCGCATGCCATGCGCCGCCCGTACGGCGGCGGGTCGCACCGCCGGGTCGGGTCACGGCCGGCGGGCCGGGGTCCGCGGTCGTCGTCAGATCACCCCTTGCGCCTTGAGCAGGGGCAACTCGTCCTCGTGGATGCCGAGTTCTGCGGTGTAGATGTCCTGGTTGTGTTCGCCGAGGAGGGGTGAGCGTTCGATGGTGGTGGGCGAGTCGGAGAGCTTGAGGGGGTTGCCGACGGTGATGTAGGTGCCGCGTTCGGGGTGGGGGACCTCGACGATGATTTCGTTGGCCTGCAGGCTGGTGTCCTCGATGATCTCTTTGGTGGACAGGATCGGTCCGCAGGGGATGTTGTGGGTGTTGAGTTGTTCCAGGACCTGCCATTTGGGCAGGGTGCTGGTCCATTCCTCGATGAGCTGGAACATTTTGGCGAGTTTGGGGAGTCGGGCTTGGGGGGTGGCCCATTCGGGGTCGTGGGCCAGTTCCGGGCGGCCGATGAGTTCGGTGATGGGTTGCCAGCCGGTGGGCTGGACGATGACGTAGACGTAGTCGTTGGGGCCGCCGGGTGCGCATGTGACGGCCCAGCCGGGTTGGCCGCCGCCGGAGGCGTTGCCGGAGCGGGGTACCTCTTCAGCCGAAGACGTGTCCTCGGCGTTGGGGTATTCGGCGAGTGGGCCGTGGGTCAGGCGTTGCTGGTCGCGGAGTTTGACCCGGCACAGGTTCAGGACGGCGTGTTGCATGGCGACCTGGACGCGTTGGCCGCGTCCGGTGTGGGTGCGTTGGAAGAGCGCGGCCAGGATGCCGGCGACGGCGTGCATGCCGGTGCCGGAGTCGCCGATCTGGGCGCCGGTGGCCAGGGGTGGGCCGCCGTCGAAGCCGGTGGTGGCCATGGAGCCGCCCATGGCCTGGGCGACGACTTCATAGGCCTTGTAGGCGGTGTAGGGGCCGTCGCCGAAGCCCTTGATCGAGGCGTACACGATCCGCGGGTTGATGTCGTGGATGTGTTCCCAGGTGAATCCCATGCGGTCGATGGCGCCGGGGCCGAAGTTCTCCACCATGACGTCGCTGCGGCGGATGAGTTCGGTGAGGATCTCTTTGCCGCGGGGGGTTTTGGTGTTCAAGGTGATGCTGCGCTTGTTGCCGTTGAGCATGGTGAAGTACAGGCTGTCCGCGTCGGGCAGGTCGCGCAGTTGGCTGCGGGTGATGTCGCCGGTCGGTGCCTCCAGCTTGATCACGTCGGCGCCGAGCCAGGCCAGGATCTGGGTCGCGGACGGTCCGGACTGCACATGCGTCATGTCCAGCACGCGGACACCCTCGAGAGCCTTCGTCACAGCGGTCGTCACCTCACTTGTCCATCGACTGGTTCACCGTTCCAGGGGCATGCGACGACGGCCCGGCAGCGGCCGCGTCAGGAGTGGTCCTCGGGGGCGACGGCGCCCGGCCGCCCGCAGGGGCGTGGCTCTTGGATCCCGCCATGTGCCGTCCTCCTCGCGATGACCGAATTCCATACTGAAGATTGCATACCGTATGGAGTAACCCTCATGGTCGCGTCAGAGGCGACGGATGTCCAGAGGATGCCGGGAAAGATTTCCCCAGGAACCTCCGACAGACGCGTGCAGCATGGGCGCGGCGGTACGCACCGCCACGCCCGTCGGGCCCGTGGGGCGGGTCGGGCCTCACCTCACGGCCAACGTTGCCGGACTTGCGGTGGGGTGGCGCGACGCGGCTGCTCCCCGGGCGCGGGCGGTGCGTCGAAGGCCTGTCGCTGTGAGGGTGAGGGGGTCAGGTCTGCTTCGGCCCAGACGACCTTGCCGCCCGATGCCGAGCGGGAGCCCCACCGGCGGGACAGCTGGGCGACCAGGAAGAGGCCGCGGCCGTTCTCGTCCGTGGAGTGCGCCCGGCGCAGTCGCGGGGCGCAGACGTCGGTGTCGAACACTTCGCAGGTCAAGACTTCGTGCCGGATCAGGCGCAGTCCGATCGGGCCGGTGCCGTGGCGGAGGGCGTTGGTGACCAGTTCGCTGACGATCAGCTTCGTGGAGTCCTCGAGCCCTTCCAGGCCCCATGCGGCCAGCTGACGGGCTGCCAGGTCACGGGCGTCGCGGACGGCGGTCCGGTCGCCGGGCAGTGTCCAGCAGGCGACCCGGGTGGGTTTGAGTGAGCGGGTCCGGACCAGGAGCAGGGTGACGTCGTCGCACGGTGCCTGCCCCGGGAG
>NZ_JBSFLB010000022.1:0-161986 GCF_053598835.1 Streptomyces sp. NPDC001070 | reverse complement strand
TGGATGTCCGCGATCACCGGGATCTGCGACTTCCTCGCGATGGTGGCGAGGGCGTCGGCGTCGTCCTGCGAGGGGCAGGCCACCCGGACGATCTGGCAGCCGGAGGCGGTGAGCTCGGCGATCTGCTGCAGCGTGGCGCCGATGTCCGCGGTGACGGTGGTGGTCATGGACTGGACGGAGACCGGTGCGTCGCCGCCGACGGCCACGGATCCGACCTGGATCTTGCGGCTCTTGCGGCGGTCGGCGAGCTTGATCGGAACGGACGGCATCCCGAGCGAAATCGCGGTCATGTGAGTGGCATCCCCAAAGTACGCGGATCGAGGTCCCGGCGGCGTGGGCGGGCTCCGTTGAACGAGACTACGTCACCCCACCCACGCCCCCGACATCGCGCCTAGGTCAAGCGGACCGGATTGATGAGATCCGCGGCCATCACCAGGGCCGTGAAGCAGATGAAGATCCCGGCGACGACGTAGGCGGCGGGCATCAGCTTCGCCACGTCGAAGGGGCCGGGGTCGGCTCGGCGCAGGACCCTGGCGAAGTTCCGCCGGACGGACTCCCACAGGGCGCCGGCGATGTGCCCGCCGTCGAGCGGGAGCAGCGGGAGCATGTTGAACAGGAACAGGGCCAGATTGATCCCGGCGAGCAGGTTCACCATCGTGGCGATCTTCTGCGTGGCCGGCAGCGGCAGCGAGAAGATGTCGCCGCCGAGACGGGCCGCGCCGATCATGCCGACCGGGGAGTCGGGCTGTCGCTCGGCGCCGTTGAAGACCGCGTCCCACAGGCCCGGGATCTTGCCGGGAAGCGCCGCGAGGGAACGGGCGCCGTCCTTCGCCGTGTCGCCCATGTGGTCGATCGACTGTCCGAAGCCGAGCCTCACCACACCGTCCGCGGGCGTGAAGCCGAGGAATCCGGCCTGGACGTACTGGCCCTTGACGATGCCCCCTCGCCCGTCGGTCTTGACGACCTTGTTGGCGATCAGGTTCGCGTGCAGGTCGACGGTCCTGCCGTCGCGCACCACGGTGATCGTCGCGGGGCCGATGGTCTTGCGGATCTCCTGCTGGAGCACCGTCCACTGGCTGTCGTCGACCTTCACCCCGTTGAAGGCCACGATCCGGTCGCGCTGCTGCAGGCCGGCCGCCTTGGCGGGAGCGGCCGGGTAGTCCCCGCGGGCGCAGGGGTCCTTGGCCTTGAGGGCCTGGGTGTCGGAAGCGGGGATGACGCAGTCCGAGACCGAGCCGACCGTCGTCGTCTGGGTGGGGATGCCGAAGCCCATGAAGAGCGCGAGGAAGAGACCGAAGGCCAGGATCAGGTTCATGAACGGTCCGGCGAACATGACGATCACGCGCTTCCAGGGCTTGCGCGTGTAGAACATCCGGGTCTCGTCGCCGGGCTTCAGCTCTTCGTACGCCGCCGAACGGGCGTCCTCGATCATCCCGCGGAAGGGCGAGGTGGACCGGGCGGCGATCCGGCCGTCGTCGCCGGGCGGGAACATGCCGATCATGCGGATGTAGCCGCCCAGCGGGATCGCCTTGATGCCGTACTCGGTCTCACCCTTGTGCCGGGACCAGATGGTCGGCCCGAAGCCGACCATGTACTGCGGCACGCGGATCTTGAACAGCTTGGCCGTCGAGAGGTGGCCGAGCTCGTGCCAGGCGATGGAGAACAGGAGACCGACCACGAAGACGGCGATTCCCAGTCCCCACATGAGTCCCGTCATACGTGTGCCGCCTCCGTCGTCGCCTGTTCCGCAGCCAGTTCCCGGGCGCGGGCCCGCGCCCAGTTCTCCGCTTCGAGGACGTCCTCCACGGTGAGGGAAGTTCCCGCCGTGGGAGTGCCGTGTTCCTCGACCACCCGTGCGACGGTGTCCACGATGCCCGTGAAGGGCAGCGTGCCCGCGAGGAACGCGGCCACGCACTCCTCGTTGGCCGCGTTGAACACCGCGGGGGCGGTACCCCCGAGGCTACCGACGTGGCGGGCGAGCGCCACCGCCGGGAACGCCTCGTCGTCCAGCGGGAAGAAGGTCCACGTCGCCGCCTTGGTCCAGTCGCACCCGGGCGCGGCGTCCGGCACCCGCTCGGGCCAGCCCAGGCCCAGCGAGATCGGCATCCGCATGTCGGGCGGGCTGACCTGGGCCAGCGTGGAGCCGTCCGTGAATTCCACCATCGAGTGGATATACGACTGCGGGTGGACGACGACCTCAATGCGGTCGAAGGGAATGTCGAAGAGCAGGTGGGCCTCGATGACCTCCAGGCCCTTGTTCACCAGGGTCGCCGAGTTGATGGTGACCACCGGGCCCATGTCCCAGGTGGGGTGGGCCAGCGCCTGCTGCGGGGTCACCCCGGCCAGCTCCTCCTTGCCGCGGCCGCGGAAGGGGCCGCCGGAGGCGGTCACGACAAGCTTGCGGACCTCGGAGCGGGTGCCGCCCATGAGGGCCTGGAAGAGCGCGGAGTGCTCCGAGTCGACGGGCACGATCTGGCCCGGCTTGGCCACGGCCTTCACCAGGGGGCCGCCGACGATCAGCGACTCCTTGTTGGCGAGGATCAGGATCCGGCCCGCCTCCAGGGCGGCCAGCGTGGGGCGCAGCCCGATCGAGCCGGTGATGCCGTTGAGGACGGAGTGGCAGGGGCGGCCCGCCAGCTCGGTCGCCGCGTCCGGCCCCGCCAGGATCTCCGGCAGGGGCTCGGTGCCGTAGCGCGCGGCCAGCGCCTCCCGCAGCGGTCCCGCGGCGTTCTCGTCCGCGACGGCGACCGCCGAGACGCCCAGCTGCCGCGCCTGGTCGGCGAGGAGCTCCACCCGGCCGCCGGCGGCGGACAGGGCGAGCACCCGGAAGCGGTCGGGGTTGCGCAGGACGACGTCGATGGCCTGGGTGCCGATCGATCCGGTCGAGCCCAGGATCACGATGTCGCGGGGGCCGTCGTCGGCGGCGGTGGCCGCGTCCGGTCCGGGCAGCCGCAGGTGCGGGTCGGCGAGAGAGTCCGTCATCCCCCCATTGTGTCCGGTCGCCGGGACGGCGAGGGCACCGCCTCCGGGAAGGCGGTGCCCTTCGCGCGTGGGACGGGTCCCCGGTGCGGTCAGCGGATCGGGCGGTGGACGTTCTCCTTGGCGGAGGCGCCCGGGGTGGTGTCGGCGATCCAGGGACCGTCGCCGGAGGGATCGACGATGCCGGCCTCCAGCCAGGTGTAGGCGCCGCCCAGTACCCCGTCGACGACCTTCCGGTCGACGGCGTCGGTGTTGGACCACAGGCGGCCGAAGAGCTCCTCGACGCGGATCCGCGACTGACGGCAGAAGGCGTCGGCAAGCTGGTAGGCCTCGCGTCCGTTCTCGCCGCGGGTGCGGAGCATCTCGGCGCGGACGCAGGCGGCGCTCATGGCGAACAGTTCGGCGCCGATGTCGACGACCCGGCCGAGGAAGCCCTGCTTGGTCTCCATGCGGCCCTGCCAGCGCGACATGGCGTAGAACGTGGAGCGGGCGAGCTTGCGGGCGTTGCGTTCGACGTAGCGCAGGTGGACGGCGAGGTCCGGGTGGCCCGACGGGTGGAAGCCGCCGTAGGCGACGGGGTTCTGTCCGGCGCCGGCCACCAGCTTGGGCAGCCAGCGGGCGTAGAAGCCGCCGGCCTTGAGGCCGGCCCTGGCCTTGTCCCCGAGGGCCTTGTCGGGGTCGATGAGGTCGCCGGCGACCGAGAGGTGGGCGTCGACGGCCTCGCGGGCGATCAGCAGGTGCATGATCTCGGTCGAGCCCTCGAAGATCCGGTTGATGCGCAGGTCGCGCAGCAACTGCTCGGCGGGTACTGCCCGTTCGCCACGGGCGGCGAGCGACTCGGCGGTCTCGAAGCCGCGGCCGCCGCGGATCTGGACCAGTTCGTCGGCCATGAGCCAGCCCATCTCGGACGCGAAGAGCTTCGCCAGCGCGCCCTCGATGCGGATGTCGTTGCGGTCCTCGTCGGCCATCTGGCTGGAGAGTTCCATGACGGCCTCGAGGGCGAAGGTGGTCGCCGCGATGAAGGCGATCTTGGAGCCGACGGCCTCGTGCTTGGCGACCGGCTTGCCCCACTGCTCGCGGGCGACGGACCACTCGCGGGCGATCTTCAGGCACCACTTGCCCGCGGCGACGCAGGACGCGGGCAGCGACAGCCGGCCTGTGTTGAGGGTGGTGAGGGCGATCTTCAGCCCGGCGCCCTCGGGGCCGACCCGGTTCTCGGCGGGCACGCGTACCTGGTGGAAGCGGGTGACGCCGTTCTCGATGCCGCGCAGCCCCATGAAGGAGTTGCGGTTCTCGACGGTGATGCCCTCGGAGCCGGCCTCGACGACGAAGGCCGTGATGCCGCCCTTGTGGCCCTCGCTCTTCGGCACCCGGGCCATGACGACCAGCAGGTCGGCGACGACGCCGTTGGTGGTCCACAGCTTCACGCCGTCGAGGACGTACGAGTCGCCGTCCGGTACGGCCGTGGTCGCCAGGCGCGCCGGGTCGGACCCCACGTCGGGCTCGGTGAGCAGGAAGGCCGAGATGTCGGTACGGGCGCAGCGCGGCAGGAACCGCTCCTTCTGCTCCGGGGTGCCGAACATCTTCAGCGGCTGGGGCACGCCGATCGACTGGTGCGCCGACAGCAGCACCCCGATGGCGGGACTGGCGGACCCGACGAGGGCCAGCGCCTTGTTGTAGTACACCTGGGTGAGGCCGAGGCCGCCGTACTTGGGATCGATCTTCATGCCGAGGGCGCCGAGCTCCTTGAGCCCGGTGATGACCTCGTCGGGGATCCTCGCCTCACGCTCGATCAGGGCCCCGTCCACCTTCGTCTCGACGAAGTCGCGGAGCTTGGCCAGGAACTCCTCACCGCGCTGGACCTGCTCGGTCGACGGTGTGGGGTGCGGATGGATCAGGTCGAGCCGGAAGCGGCCCAGGAACAGTTCCTTGGCGAAGCTGGGCTTGCGCCATTCCTGTTCGCGGGCGGCCTCTGCGACCTGGCGCGCTTCGCGTTCGGAAACGGTGGGGCGGGCGGATGCTGCGGACATGGGGGCGTCACCTCGCGTCGGTTACCGACCGGTGCTACTTGTTCGTTACTACCCCGGTTCCGGCATGGTCACCAGCCCTCGCGCACGAGGCGCGCAGGGCCGGCGACCTTCCCGACGGTGTTTCAGGCCGATGCGAGCAGCTTGCGCAGCGGCGCCGTGTCCGGTGCCGCCCCGCCCTCGGTGACGGGGCCGGCCAGGGCGTCGACGGCGGCGCCGAACTCCGCCTCGTCGGTGCCGTCGGCCAGGACCAGGCGGACGCCGTGAGCCCACGTCAGTTCCCAGTGGCCGGCGCCGGATTCGGCGAGCGCCAGGCCGGCGAGGGCGGCGACGCCCTCGTGCAGCCCGCCTTCGGGCAGCCCCTGGGCGAGCGCCGGGAGACGGCCCTCGTCGGCGGCGTCGAGCAGGGCCCCGGCCGTCGGCTCGGTGCCCGCGGCGGACAGCGCGGCGCGCAGCGGCGCGGCGTTCTCGGCGAGCACCAGACGCACCGCGGGATCCGCGAGGGCGCTCCACTCCACTCGGGTGAACGCCTGGGCCTCCCCCGAGAGCGTGGCCCCCTCCAGGGCGATCAGCACCTGCTCCCGGTCGCTCAGCAGCTCCAGGGCCGGGCGGTCCTGGGCGGCGGGCGCCGTGCCCGGTTCGTCCGCGGGCGCGGCCTCGACCAGGCGGACCCGCTCGGCGATCGGCGGGTGCGAGTCGTACGGGGAGCGCTGCTCGCGGGGCAGCCGGGCGCGCATCCGCTCCAGCTCCGCGTGGCGGGCGGGGTCGGACAGGAAGCGGCCCAGCCCGCCGTACACCTGTCCGGCGGGCGGGAGCAGGCGCGCCGGGGCGCCGAAGCCGGCGTACTGCCGCATGTAGTGGTCGAAGGCCGCGTCCAGCACCGGGAGCTCGCGCAGTGCGGAGGCGGTGGCGTCCCGGCCGGCGAGCCGGACGGCGGCCTGGTCGGCGGCGAGCTCCTGGGCGCGGCCGACGCTGTGCGAGGCGCGGAGGTAGAACTTGGCGTAGGCCGTGTAGACGGCGGCCATGGCGCGGTAGGTGACGCCGGCGCCGGAGGTGTCGACCTCCTTGGCCTTGCGTCCCTTGGCCAGTGCCTTGGCGGCGCGCTCCTCCTGCCGGGCCTGCTCCTTGCCCTGGGCGCGGGCGGCGCGCTCCTCGAAGTGGGCGATGGTGCGCAGGACGCGCTGCTGGCCGCGCAGGGTGATGGCGGACAGCCGGGTGTCGCTGTTGCCGTAGTGGCCCAGCTCGTGGGTGAGGACGGCGTGCAGCTGCCGCTCGGTCAGCCCGGCGAGCAGGGGTACGCCGATGTACATGCGGCGGCGGCCGCCGATCAGGCCCAGCAGGCGGGACTGCTCGGAGACGGCGGCGTTGACCTCGCCGATCAGCACGATCTCGTCCGGCGCCCGGGTGCCGTAGCGCCCGGCCAGATCACGGACGGCCGCCCACAGCCCGGGCTGCTGCTGCTCGGTGACGGGGACGCCCGCCGGACCGTCGTCCTCTGGGCGGCGGAGCATGAACATGCCGCGCACGATGGGGATGGCGAGCACGACGCTGACGATGAAGACCTTGCCCGTGAGCCCGCCCACGCCCCACGAGGCGACCAGGACGTCGATCCCGGCCAGGACCGCCAGCAGCACCGCGCCGAGCAGGTAGAAGCCGGCGAGCAGCACCAGGGCGCGCACGGCGCGCAGCGTGGAGCTCTTGGCCGGGGCCGTCTCCGTGCCGGCGGGCGGTGCCGCCTCGGCGCGCACGGCGCCGTCCGGGACGCCCTGGTCGGCGACGCCGTCCGCGGAGGTCAGCGAGGAGGCGCCGACCGTCGCGGCCGGCACCCCGAGGGCGGCGCACACCTGGCGCAGCAGTGCGTCCGTGCCGGGCTTGGCCTCCCCGGGACGCGGGTCGTTGCGGACCTCCGCGAGGGCGGCCGCCGCCTCGGGGCGCCCGAACCACTCGGCGCAGCGCGCGGCCTGGGCGTCCCACTGGGCACGGTGCTCGGCGTACTCCTCCGGGTCGGTGGGCGGCTCCCAGTCCGCGGCCCACACCATGCTCTGCGTTCCCTGGCCGCCCGGGCGCAGGAACACCGCGTACGCGACCTGCGGCGTGCCGACCAGCACCACGGCCGGGGTGTCCAGCCGCCGCGCGAGCTCGCGCCCGGCCGGCACGACGTCGTTGATGCCGATGCCCTCGCCCTCGGTCACCGGCGCGTCGAACAGCACCCCGGTGCCGCCCTCGCCGCCGGCGATCCAGCCGCCGACCGCTCCCCGGGCCACGGCCTCCGCGGTCGCCCCGGCCTCCGCCGCGCAGACCACCGCATACGTTGCCACCTTGCGTTTCCCCTCCCCGGCGCCCGTTCGGCGCCCTTGCGAAAGCGCCACTTTACGTGCCCATGCTGACAACGTGACAGCGCGGCCGGGGCGCACCGCACATGCGCCCCGGCCGCTGGAAGGGGTGGACTGTCCTGCCGCGAGGACTACAGGGCGAGACCGGTCAGGACCAGGACCCGCTCGTAGGTGTAGTCGTCCATGGCGTACTTGACGCCCTCGCGGCCCACGCCGGAGTCCTTGACGCCGCCGTAGGGCATCTGGTCGGCGCGGTAGGAGGGGGCGTCGCCGATGATGACGCCGCCGACCTCCAGCTCGCGGTGGGCGCGGAAGGCGGTCTGCAGGTCGTGCGTGAACACACCGCTCTGCAGGCCGAACTTGGAGTCGTTGACCGCCGCGAACGCCTCGTCGGTGCCGTCCACCTTGTGCAGCGACAGGACCGGGCCGAAGACCTCCTCGGTGGCGAGGATCGCGTCCGCCGGGAGACCGGCGAGCACGGTCGGCTCGTAGGCGGCGCCGTCGCGGCTGCCGCCGGTCAACAGCTTGGCGCCCTTGGCGACGGCGTCCTCGACCCAGGACTCGACGCGCTTGGCGGCGTTCTCGTCGACGAGCGGGCCGACGTCTGTCGCGTCGTCCGAGGGGTCGCCGGTGACCTGGGCCTGCACCTTGGCGACGACCTTCTCGACCAGGCGGTCGTACACGGAGGCGTCGGCGACGACCCGCTGCACGGAGATGCAGGACTGGCCGCCCTGGTAGTTGGCGAAGGTGGCGATGCGGCTCGCCGCCCACTCCAGGTCCTCCTCGGAGGACCAGTCGGCCAGGACGACGGCGGCTGCGTTGCCGCCCAGCTCCAGGGTGGTGTGCTTGCGCGGCACCGAGTCCATGATCTGGTAGCCGACCCGGTCGGAGCCGGTGAAGGAGATGACCGGCAGGCGCTCGTCCTGGACGAGGGCGGGCATGCGGTCGTTCGGGACGGTGAGCACGCTCCACGAACCGGTCGGCAGGTCGGTCTCGGCCAGGATCTCGCCCAGGACGAGGGCCGAGAGCGGGGTCGCCGGGGCCGGCTTCAGGATGATCGGGGTGCCGACCGCGATCGCCGGGGCCACCTTGTGGGCCACCAGGTTCAGCGGGAAGTTGAACGGCGCGATGCCGAGCACGCTCCCGCGCGGGAAGCGCCGGGTCAGCGCCAGCCGGCCGGCGCCGCCGGCGTCGGTGTCCAGGCGCTGGGCCTCTCCGCTGTTGAAGCGGCGGGCCTCCTCCGCGGCCCAGCGGAAGACGGACACGGCACGGCCGACCTCGCCGCGGGCCCACTTGATCGGCTTGCCGTTCTCGGCGGTGATCAGCCGGGCGATCTCCTCGGTGCGCTCGGCCAGCCGCTTCGACACGTGGTCCAGGGCGGCGGACCGCACGTGCGCGGGGGTCGCGGCGAACTCCGCCTCGACGGCCTTGGCCGCGGCCACGGCCTCCTCCACCTGGGCGGGGGTGGGCACGCCGACGGAGGCCACGACGCTGCCGTCGTACGGGTTCACGACATCGAAGCTGTCCTCGCCGGTGGCGGGGCGGCCGGCGAGCCAGAAGGAGGTGGGGGTGCTCATGCGGACCACGGTAGGGCGGGCGGCACCCGGTCGGTCTTGTCCAGTACGTCCTGCGGCCGGGGCCGGATGCGACGTTTTGGCAGCCCGTCCTCAGCCGGAGGACTTGAGGGCCAGCCACAGCTCCATCCGGACGTCCGGGTCGTCCAGCGACCGGCCGAGGATCTCCTCCACCCGGCGCATCCGGTAGCGCAGCGTGTGCCGGTGGACCCCGAGGTCGGCCGCGGCGGCGTCCCACTGGCCGTGCCGGGACAGCCACGCCTGCAGGGAGGCGACCAGGTCGCCGCGGGCGGTGGCGTCGTGCTCGCGCAGCGGGCGCAACAGGCCCTCGGAGAAGGCCCGTACGGCGTCGTCGCCGAGCAGCGGCAGCACCGAGCCGGAGCCGACCTCGTCGTGCTCGACGAGGCTGCGGCCGCGGCGCCGGGCGACGGCCAGCGCGCGCTCGGCCTGCTCGTGGGCGCCGGGCACGCCCGCGGAACCCACCGCGGCGGACAGCCCCGCCACCAGGTCGTCGCTCCCGTCGACCGCGGCCACGCAGGCGGCCATCACCTCGCCGCCGGCGGCCGCGAGCACGGTCAGCCGGTCGGCGTCCCGCACGGCCAGCACGGGCTCCGCGGCCCGCAGCCCGGCCGCCTCCACCCGCTCTGCCAGCAGGCCCACCGCGTCCACCGTCGCCTGCGCGGGCTCGGCGACCAGGATCCGCACCGGGGCGTCGAGCAACCCGCCGTACAGCCGGCCGGCCACGGTGCGGGCGTGCTCGGGCTCGCCGACCAGCAGCATCCGCAGCAGCGCGGCGCCCAGCCGCTGCTCGGTGTCCTGCAGCGCGCGGGACTGCTCCAGGGAGAGCGTCAGCAGCGCGACGGCGGCGTGCACGAGGTACCGAGCGGAGGTGTCGAGACGCTCCTCCGTGCCGACGGCGAGGAACCCGCGGGGGCGCCGCCCGGTGCCCAGCGACTGGAGCTCGACGCGGTCCTCCGTACCGGCCGGTCCCGCGACCGCCGCGCTGGCCGGTGCGGGCCTGTCGCGCAGCCGCTCCACCTCCCCGGCGAGCCGTGCCGCCCGCCGCCCCGCCCACTCCGGAGCGGCGGCCACCACGGCGCCGGACGCGTCGTACAGCGCCGCCCAGCCGTCCAGATGTGCCGCCAGCCGCCGCAGCAGCGCCGCCGTCCCGTCCGGCGCGAGCGCCGCCCGGGTCAGCTCCCGCTGCGCCTCGAACCCGGCGGTCACGGCCTTGTAGCGATCGGCCGCGATCTCCGCGGAGACGGCCTTGCTGATGGCGATGAACGGGGTCTTGCGCGGCACCTCCAGCAGCGGCAGCCGGTGCGCGGCGGCCGCCTCCACCAGTGCCTGCGGCACGCGCTCGTGGCTCAGCCCCACGCCGAACCCGAGGCCCACGACGCCGGCCCCGGCCAGGCGCTCCACGTACTGGCCGAGCGCCGCGGGCGACCCGACGTCGAGCTTGAGGCCCGTGGTGAGCAGGAACTCGCCGCCCTCCAGGTACGGGGCCGGGTCGTCCAGCTCACTGGTGTGCACCCAGCGCACGGCGGCCTCGTCCAAGCGGTCGCCTCCGGCGAGGACGGCCAGCTTGAGCGCGGGGTTGCGCAGTAGCGAGGCGAGGGTGGGCGGCACGGTCTTTTTCTCCAACGTGGAGTGCGTTCACATCCGATTCTGCCTCACCGTATACCTCCGGCGGTTCCCCGGTTCCCCGTCCTCGCGCCGGGGTCGGCTGCGCCGGGCTGCGGGATGCAGTTGTGTACGGCTCCATTGTGGTTGCGGTGGAGGTGGGGGTTTCCCGGCGCAGTCAGTGACCACCTCGCTGCGTACGCCTGGGGTCGGTGCGCAGGCCGGCACTGACCGCGCCGGGCAATCGGGAGGGAGGGCCGGGGAACCCCCACCGCAATTACAACGGCGCCGCACGGACGATCAGGCCCGCAGATCAACCAGCACCGGGGGCGCGTGCTCCCCGTTCACCGCTGTCAGGGACACGACGGCGTGCCCCGCGGGGACCGCGTGCGCCAGCTCGGAGGCGGACCACCGCTCACGCTCGACGCGCCGCACCGTCACCGACTCCGCCGTGACCGCCTTCCCGGTCACCAGCCGCCGCACCGTGTGCAGAACCCGGGTCAGGGGCTCGTCCGCGATGATCTGGCGGTTGGTGACGTCGTGGACGTCGACCCACTCCTTGCCCCACACCTCCGCGAACCGCGCGCCGTCCCAGGCGGCGACGCCCGCCAGCGCCGCCCGGCAGCCGACCGCGCCCAGCAGGGCACCCCGCAGGGCCTCGGGGACGTCGTCCAGCGTACGCAGCGTGAGCAGCGCGCCGGCGTTGGCGGAACGCATGCGCTGCAGGCCGCGCACGGACTCCGCGGTCACCGTGTGGGAGGCGTCGTCGAGGACGAGGCAGGCGAAGAGGGAGCGGTCCCGGCGGGCCGCGGCGCACTCGGCGAACTGGGCGAGCACGAGCCGCGCCAGCATCCGGGACACTTCGGCGTGCCCCCGCTCCGGCAGGTCGATGCGGACCCGCAGCGGGTGTTCCAGCCCCCGCAGCGAGAAGGGGTGGCTGCCGCCCGTCGTGTCGAAGAACCCCGCGAACGCGGGCCGGTCGAGCAGGGCGATGCGGTCGGCGAGCAGCGGGCCCGCGTCGCCGGCCCGGGCCGCCTGCCGCTCGCGTGCGTCGAGCTCGCGCAGCTGGGCCTGCGCGGCGGCCCCCCGGGCCTCCAGGGCGGAGCGGAGCGCCGCGAGGGCCGCGGGCGTCCCGTCGAGGAGTTCGCGCAGTTCGGGGACGGAGGGGAAGCGGCCGTGGGCCGCGTGGAAGGGCCCGAGGAGCTGGGCGAGGGCGGTGGCGGCGCGTCGGCTGTCGCCGCCGGGCAGTGCCGCGGCGAGGTCGCCGACGAGGGCCTCGGCGAGGAAGCCCGCGGCCTCGTCGGGGTCGCCCGTGCCGCCGTAGAGGTCGAGGTCGTACGCGGAGTCGGGGTGTCCGATCTTGACGACGACGTCGAAGGCCTCGTCCGGCGCGAGCCGCGCCCCCTCGGTGCCGACCACGACGACCGCCGCGCGTCCGGCGAGGGCCTGCAGGCACATGAACTCCAGGGCAGGCCGCACCAGGCGTACGGTCTTGCCGGAGCCGGGCGGGCCCACGGCCAGCAGGGACGTGCCGAGCACGGAGGGGTCGAGCGCGTAGCCGGCGCCGCGGTGCGAACGGGGGTTGCGCTCGTCGTCGGGGGCGGCGCCGATGCGGACCTGGCCGACGAGGAGATCGTGCGGGGCGGTGCGGGCCGGCAGGTCGCGCGCGCCGGACGGGTGGGCGCAGGCCGCCGCTCCGTACCGCAGGACGGTGTCGGTGAAGGCGGTCAGGCGGCCGGGGCCGGAGCGTACGGACTGCCAGGCGCGGGTGATGCGCGCGAAGTCGACGTCGTTCATCAGCCCGGAGCGCGCGTCCTCGGCGAGCCGGTCCGCGGCGTCGGCCGCGCCGCCGTGCCGCAGGGCGGGCCACTGGGCGGGGTCGTCGTCCGGGGCGGCCGGCGTCCCCCCCTGGACGGGTGCGGCCGGCGTGCCGGAGGCGCGCCGTGCACCCGGGAGCCGGAACCAGCCGCCCACCGGCGCGAAGGCCAGGAAGAGGAGCCCGTAGATCACGACGTACACCAGGTCGGTGACGTTGCGCAGGGTCACCGGGTCCTGGCTGTAGTCGAGGTGGTCGAAGGCCAGGTCGTAGACGGGCAGGAAGCGGCCGTGGATCAGCAGCGCGACCACGGCCATGCACAGGGCCGCCGCGCCGGCCCGGGCCAGGGGTCCGCGTCCCGCGACGGCATGCTCGAACGCGCCGCGCCAGTCCCCGAGCCGGGCGAACCAGATGACGATCACCGTGAGGAAGAGCAGTCGGTACAGATCGAGCGCGACCCCGGCGGCCGTGGGCGCGGGGCCGAAGCGTGGCGTCCACCAGTCGTGCGGCGTCACCAGTTCCAGGGGGACGCGCCAGTAGGGGATGTAGCCGTTCCGGAAGAGCGACCAGACGAGCAGGCAGGCCAGGAGCGACACCAGTGCCCCGAAGTACGGGGATCGGCCCGGCGCGGCGTCCGGGTCGTCCGCGGGCCGGGGGCGGTGCCCGAGGCGCCACACGCCGGGGGCGGCGTCCGGGCGGGGGGCCCGCAGCCAGGTGAGGAAGCCGGACCCGTCTGGCGTGCCGGACGTCGGGGGGTCCGCCGGGGCATGCCGAGCACCGGCTCCCGGGCGGGTCCCGGGCGTCGGGGGCGGTCCGGCGGGCCGCGGGGGCGTGAACGGGGCGGGGCCCTGGCCGCCTTCGCGCCATGTGCGGGCGTCCGGGTCGCTCCGGCCGGGGTCGGCCGGGCCTGGGCGGGCCCCCGGCACGGGGGGCGGTCCGGCGTGCGCGGGCGGGGCGCCCGGCATGGGCCGGGCCCCCGGCACGGGCGGTGTGCCCGGGTGCGGGCTCGGGCCTCCGGGTGAAGGCGCCGCGGGCTTCTCGTGCGTACCGTCGATGTCCATCGCGTGTGCCACCCCTCGCAGGTCCGCACTCAATGTAGTCGAGCGGCCACCGCTGTCTGAAGGATCTTGGCACGGTCATGTCCGCCACGTCGAAGAGGCGTTCCGCAGTGCGCCCTATCGGAGTGTGCGGGGTGTCGCCGTACGGGCTTAGCCTGCGAGAAAAGACCACGGTTCGAAGGAGTACGTCCGCCATGACCGATCTGGCCCAGGAGCGCCGACTCGTCACCCCGATCCCCGGCCCCAAGTCGCAGGAGCTGCTGGCGCGCAAGACGGCGGCGGTCCCGAACGGCGTCGGCGTGACCCTGCCCGTCTTCGTCACCCGCGCCGGCGGCGGCGTCCTGGAGGACGTGGACGGCAACTCCCTCATCGACTTCGGCTCCGGCATCGCGGTGACCTCGGTGGGCAACAGCGCCGAGGCGGTCGTGCGCCGCGCGTCCGCGCAGCTGGCCGACTTCACCCACACCTGTTTCATGGTGACGCCGTACGAGGGCTACGTGGAGGTCGCCGAGGCCCTCAACGAGCTGACCCCGGGCGACCACGAGAAGCGCACCGCGCTGTTCAACTCCGGTGCAGAGGCCGTCGAGAACGCGGTGAAGATCGCCCGCGCGTACACCAAGCGGCAGGCCGTCGTCGTCTTCGACCACGGCTACCACGGCCGCACCAACCTCACGATGGCGCTGACGGCGAAGAACATGCCGTACAAGCACTCGTTCGGCCCGTTCGCCCCCGAGGTCTACCGTGTGCCGCTGGCCTACCCCTTCCGATGGCTGACCGGCGCGGAGAACTGCGCGGAGGAGGCGGCGGCCCAGGCGATCGACATGATCACCAAGCAGGTCGGCGCCGAGAACGTGGCCGCGATCGTCATCGAGCCGATCCAGGGCGAGGGCGGCTTCATCGAGCCGGCCAAGGGCTTCCTGCCCAAGCTGGCGGAGTTCGCCCGGGCGAACGGCATCGTCTTCGTCGCGGACGAGATCCAGACCGGCTTCTGCCGCACCGGCCAGTGGTTCGCCTGCGAGGACGAGGACATCGTCCCCGACCTGATCACCACCGCCAAGGGCATCGCCGGCGGCCTGCCGCTGGCCGCGGTGACCGGCCGCGCCGAGATCATGGACGCCGCGCACTCCGGCGGCCTGGGCGGCACCTACGGCGGCAACCCGGTGGCCTGCGCCGGTGCGCTCGGCGCCATCGAGACGATGAAGGAGCAGGACCTCAACGCCAAGGCCCGCCGCATCGGCGAGATCATGCTCGGCCGGCTGCGCGCCATGCAGGAGAAGTTCGACATCATCGGCGAGGTCCGCGGCCGTGGCGCCATGATCGCGATCGAGCTGGTGGAGTCGGGCGGCAAGAACCCGAACCCCGCCGCGACCGCCGCCGTCGCCAAGGCCTGCCACGCCGAGGGCCTGGTGGTCCTGACCTGTGGCACCTACGGCAACGTGCTGCGCTTCCTGCCGCCGCTGGTCATCGGGGAGGATCTGCTGAACGAGGGCCTGGACATCATCGAGGGCGCTTTCGCCCGCCTGTGACCAGGCTGTTCGCCCGTGACCGAGGGTGTACGACACACAGCGTGAAGAACGTGTGCGGGCCTGATGGCGGGAGGGTGCAACCCCTGCCCGGCGGCTCTCCGGTGACGTACGGTTTCCGCAGATGGAAGAAACACCCCGTCTGCGGAAGTCCGCGGGCGACACTTTGCCGGTGACTCCCCATCACCGGCACAGCAGTGCCCTCGCGCACACCGCCGAAGCCGAAGGCTCCGGCAATCCTCGCCGATCGGTCGGCCGCTTGCCCCAAACCCCCCGGGGCGGGCGGTACGGCGATCGTTCTGGCCGCCCCGGAACTCTCCCCCCTGTTCCGGGGCGGCCAATTTCTCTGGTGATCGTCGTGTGCACGGCGCTCTTCGGGCTGCTGACCTGGCAGGAAGCAGTACGCGGGCGCCTGCTGGCCCTCGACGGGCCGGTGCGCTCCGCCCTCGCGGGCCCCTCCCCCCACCCGGCCGGCACCTCGCCGTTCCTGCGGTTCCCGGCCGATCTGGGCAACGTACAGGTCGCGGTCCCCGTACTGCTGCTTGCGATGGTCTGCACCACCTGGCACGCCCATCGGTACGCGCTGCCCCGCCGGTGGCTGCCGCCCCTGGCGTACGGGGTCGCCATGGCCGCCGTGCCGCTGCTGGTCGGCCTGGTCAAGCCGCTGATCGGCCGGGACGGCCCCGGCTCGCTGGCCCTCGCCCCCGGCTATCCCGGGCTCTACCCCTCCGGCCACGCCGCCACGGCGGCCGTCGCCTACGGCGGGGCCGCCCTGCTCGTGCTGCCGTGGCTGGTACGCGCAGCAGCACGGCGGCTGCTGGTCGCGGCCGCCGTGCTGCTGAACGGAGCGGTGGGGTTCTCCCTGGTCCACTGCGGCTACCACTGGCCGCTGGACGTCGTGGGGAGCTGGCTGCTGTGCGGCGCCCTGCTCGCGGGCGCCGCCCTCGCCGTCAGTTGTTGGTCGGGAAACCGAGGTTGATGCCGCCGTGGCTCGGGTCGAGCCACCGCTGGGTGACGGCCTTGCCGCGGGTGAAGAAGTGGACGCCGTCCGGGCCGTAGGCGTGGGTGTCGCCGAACAGCGAGGCCTTCCAGCCGCCGAAGGAGTAGTACGCCACCGGCACCGGGATCGGCACGTTGATGCCGACCATGCCGACCTCGACGTCGTGCTGGAAGCGGCGGGCGGCGCCGCCGTCGTTGGTGAAGATGGCCGTGCCGTTGCCGTACGGGTTGGAGTTGATCAGCTCCAGGCCCTCGTCGTACGAGCCCACCCGGACCACGGACAGAACCGGGCCGAAGATCTCGTCGTTGTAGACGGACATGCCGGGCTTGACGTCGTCGAAGAGGGTCGGGCCGAGCCAGAAGCCGCCCTCGGTGTCATCGCCGGTGACGGGGTGCGTACGGCCGTCCACGGCGAGGGTCGCGCCGTCGGCGAGGCCCGCGTCGAGGTAGGACGTCACCTTGTCGCGGTGGGCACCGGTGACCAGCGGGCCCATCTCGGAGGCGCCGTTGCAGCCGGGGCCGACCGTGAGCGTGGCCATCCGCTCCTTGATCTTCTCGACCAGCTCGTCGCCGATCGGGTCGACCGCGACCAGGACGGACACGGCCATGCAGCGCTCGCCGGCCGCGCCGAAGCCGGCGTTGACGGCGGCGTCGGCGGCGAGGTCCAGGTCGGCGTCCGGCAGGACCAGCATGTGGTTCTTGGCGCCGCCCAGGGCCTGGACGCGCTTGCCGTAGCGGGTGCCGGTCTCGTAGACGTACCGGGCGATCGGGGTGGAGCCGACGAAGGAGACGGACTTGACGTCCGGGTGCTCCAGGAGGCGGTCGACGGCGACCTTGTCGCCGTGCACGACGTTGAAGACGCCGTCCGGCAGCCCGGCCCGCTTCCACAGGTCCGCGAGGAAGTTGGCGGCGGACGGGTCCTTCTCGGAGGGCTTGACCACGACCGTGTTGCCGGCGGCGATGGCGATGGGGAAGAACCACATCGGCACCATGGCCGGGAAGTTGAAGGGCGAGATGATCGCTACCGGACCGAGCGGCTGGCGGATGGAGTAGACGTCGATGCCGGTAGAGGCCTGCTCGGTGAAGCCGCCCTTGATGAGCTGCGGGATGCCGCAGGCGTACTCGACGACCTCCAGGCCGCGGGCGATCTCGCCGAGCGCGTCGGAGTGCACCTTGCCGTGCTCGGAGACGATGATCGCGGCCAGTTCGTCGCGCTTGGCGTTGAGCAGCTCGCGGAAGGCGAAGAGCACCGTGGTGCGCTTGGCCACCGAGGCGTGGCGCCACTCCTTGAAGGCGGCGGCGGCCGCGCCCACGGCCTGGTCGACCTCGGCGATCGACGCGAAGTCCACCCGACCGGTCACGGCTCCGGTCGCCGGGTCGTACACCTCGCCGTGCCGCTCCGCGGTGCCGGTCCACGTCTGTCCGGCGATCCAGTGCGTGATGTGCTTGTCGGTCACGGCGGACCTTCCTCTCGTCGTCTCCTGCCAGTCTCGCCAGAGCGCGGCGCCCCCTCAAGCACCAAGGTGTCGGCACCGGGGCCGAGAGCTTTACAGGTCGTACAGATCGTCAGGGTGTTCCATACCCTCCATGAGGTCCAGCCGGATGTCCTGCGCCCAGTCGAAGGCCCAGCGCTTGACGGCGGCGATCCGCTCGTCGCCGAGGCCCTGGGCGGCGTACGCCGCGTCGTCGGCCTCGACGAGCTTGTCGAGGCGGTCGGCGAGGGCGCGGGGCTGGAGGTCCTCGTCGAGGTGGACGGCCATCGTCAGCAGCTCGCCCGGTGCGAAGTACGCCGTCAGGGCGTGGACGTCGACCAGGTCGCGCACCGTGGCGCGGTCGGCGACGGCGGCCACCTTCATGGCGGCGCAGTCCTCCAGTGCCACCACCGGCACGGGCCGGGACAAGCCGAGGTCGACGCGGACCGGCGGGCGGGACAGCGGCTCCTTCGCCACGTGGACCGCGTAGGCCTCGCCGCCCGGCGAGGTGGCCCCGAGATGGGCGGCCAGCGGTGTGCCGGGCAGCGGGGCCACATCGTAGCCGGCGACGCTGTACGCGGCGGCGAGGGCTGCGCCGATGTCGGCGGCGGGCGTGGAACTGAAGGTCACCAGGTCCAGGTGGCGGGACGGGCGGCGGTCGAAGCCGTGCGCGATCAGCGCGAGGCCGCCCGCCACGGCGAGGCCGTGGCGCTCGCAGACGGGCAGGGCGGTGCCGACGAGGTGGGCGTGGCCGGGCGTGAGGGTCATGTCAGGCCGCCCCGGGGGGCGCGCCGCGGCGCGCCCCGGTATCCGCGGCCGTTCCACGGCCGGGCGCGTTCCGTCGGGATCACGGCACCAGTGTCGCGCACGGGGGCGTACGGGGTGATCGTCGCGCGGGCGCGGCGTCACTCGTGCGGGTCACGGCCGCGCCGTGCCGCCAGGTGGGCCGCCGCCTCGTGCATGGCCAGTTCCAGGACGCCGGGGTCCGTGAGGTGGCCGGTGCCGTCCGGTGGTACGAGCCAGCGGACGCCGCCCGTGGCGCGACCGGGGTAGGGCACCACGATCCAGGTGCCGGGGCCCGCGGCGCGGACCCCGGTGCCGATCCAGCGGGCGGCGGTTCCCGGGGGCACGAAGTAGCCCGTGCGGGAGTCGCCGAAGTCGGCGAGGACCGGGCCCGGGCGGTCGACGAGACGGGTGAGGACGTCGAGCGTCGGACAGCCCAGCTCGCCGGTGAGGATGAGGACGTCCCACAGCCGCCCGGCGGGCAGCAGCGTCACCCCGAGGGGGTGGCGCTCCCATTCCCACCGGGCGGCGTCGGGGTCGGGTGCCACGGAAACCAGCCATTCGACCGCGCCCCGCGCGTCTGTGCCCACCATGCCGGTTCCTCCGTTCCGTGTGTGCGCTGTCGTGCTGTCACGCGGAGAGAGGGGGCCGGGAGCGGTTCATTACGCGGGTTTCACCCGGTCGCGCGAAGTGATCCGGATCACGGGGCGGGCGCGGGGGCGGCAAGCCGGTCAGCTGTCGAAGCCGAGGCCGAGCCGGTCCATGGTCCTGAGCCACAGGTTGCGCCGGCCCGCGTTGCGGTCGGCGCGGTCAAGGGACCACTTGGTCAGGCCGATGCCCGCCCACGCCAGGGGTTCGGGGGGAAAGGGCAGCGGCTTGGTGCGGACCATCCGCAGCCCGGTGCGCTCGGTGCGCTCGCCGGAGAGCAGGTCGAGCATCACGTCCCCGCCGAAGCGGGTGGCTCCGACGCCGAGGCCGGTGTAGCCGGCGGCATAGGCGACCCGTCCGTCGTGGGCGGTGCCGTAGAAGGCGGAGAAGCGCGAGCAGGTGTCGATCGCGCCGCCCCACGCGTGGCTGAAGCGGACGCCCTCCAGTTGCGGGAAGCAGCGGAAGAAGTGCCCGGCGAGCTTCAGGTAGGTCTCCGGGCGTTCGTCGCGTGCGGCGTCCAGGCGGCCGCCGTACGGGTAGATCGCGTCGTAGCCGCCCCACAGGATGCGGTTGTCCGCGGTGAGCCGGAAGTAGTGGAACTGGTTGGCGCTGTCACCGAGTCCCTGGCGCTTCTTCCAGCCGACGGCGCCCAGTTGTTCCGGCGTCAGCGGCTCGGTCACCAGGGCGTAGTCGTACACGGGGACGATGTAGTGGCGCACCCGGCGGACCAGCGACGGGAAGACGTTGGTGCCGAGCGCGACGTGCCGGGCGAAGACCCGTCCGTAGGGGGTGCGGACGGCCATGCCGGAGCCGTTGCGGGCGAGTTCGGTCGCCCGGGTGTGCTCGTAGACGCGTACGCCCAGGTCCTCGCAGGCCCGCCTGAGTCCCCAGGCGAGCTTCGCCGGGTGCAGCATGGCGACGCCGGTACGGTCCCACAGGCCGCCGACGAAGGTCGGCGAGTCGACCTCGGCGCGGACCTGGTCGCGGTCGAGCAGTTCCAGCTCGACGCCGTGCCGGGCGGCCTCCTCGGCGGCCGCCTGGAGCTCGTCGAACTGGTAGGGCTCGGTGGCGACGTCGATCTCGCCGGAGCGCTCGAAGTCGCAGTCGATGGCGTACCGGGCGACCGCCTCCTCGATGCCGTCGAGGTTGCGGTCGCCCAGCTCCTGCAGCTGCGCGAACTCCTGCGGCCAGCGGGCGAGCCCGTTGGCGAGTCCATGGGTGAGGCTGGCGGCGCAGAAGCCGCCGTTGCGGCCGGACGCCGCCCAGCCCACCTCCTTGCCCTCGATCAGGACCACGTCGCGGCGCGGGTCGCGCTCCTTGGCCAGCACCGCGGTCCACAGCCCGGTGTAGCCGCCGCCGACCACCAGCAGGTCGCAGTGCTCGTCGCCCACGAGGGCGGGTCCCGCCTGCGGCCTGCCGGGGTCCTCCAGCCAGAACGGTGTCGGCTGCGCGTCAGCGAGCGAACGGGCTGGATCCATGGGTTCTCACACCTTTGCGGATGCGGTCAGCGGATTAACTATGGGCTTTCCTGCGGCGGCTGAGCAGCTGTCCGACGACGACGCAGAACACCGCCGCGACGAACATCAGCGTGCCGATGACGTTGACCTGGACGGGCAGACCCTTCTGGGCGGCGCCCCAGACGAACATCGGGAAGGTCACGGTCGCCGGGCCGGCGTTGAACTGCGTGATGATGAAGTCGTCGATGGAGATCGCGAAGCTCAGCAGCGCGCCGGCCGCGATGCCGGGGGCGGCGATCGGGAAGGTGATCCGCCAGAACGTCTGCCACGGGGTGGCGTACAGGTCCTGGGCGGCCTGCTCCAGTCGCGGGTCCATGCTCATCACGCGTGCCTTGACCGCCGTCACCACGAAGCTGAGGCAGAACATGATGTGCGCGATGAGGATCGTCCAGAAGCCGAACTGGATGCGCATGTTGAGGAAGAGGGTGCCGAGCGAGGCACCCATGACGATCTCCGGCATCGCCATCGGCAGCCAGATCAGGCCGGTCACCGGGCCGCGGCCGCGGAAGCGGTAGCGGCCGAGCGCGAAGGCGACCATGGTGCCGAGGATCGTGGCGCCGATGGTGGCGAGGACGGCGATCTGCAGGGACAGCGACACCGAGTCGCACATGTCGCCGACGCCGCAGGGGTTGGTCCACGCGTCGAGCGAGAAGTGGTTCCAGGAGTAGTTGAAGCGGCCCTTGGGCTGGTTGAAGGAGAAGACCAGGACGACCACGTTGGGGATCGTCATGTAGGCGAGGGCGGCCGCGCCCGCGAAGACGACGAGGTGCCGCCGCACCCAGTTGAGCACGGGCATCAGACCAGTTCCTCCGTCCCCGCCTTGCGGATGTAGACGGACACGATCACCAGGATCGCGGCCATGAGCATGAAGGACAGTGCGGCGGCGGTCGGGTAGTCGAGCACCGTCAGGAACTTGGACTGGATGACATTGCCGATCATCTGCTCGCTGGGGCTGCCCAGCAACTCGGCGTTGATGTAGTCGCCGGAGGCCGGGATGAAGGTGAGCAGCGTGCCGGCCACCACGCCGGGCAGCGAGATCGGGAAGGTCACCTTGCGGAAGGTGGTGAAGGGCCGGGCGTACAGGTCGCCGGCCGCCTCGTGCAGCCGGGGGTCGATGCGCTCCAGCGAGGTGTAGAGCGGCAGGATCATGAAGGGCAGGAAGTTGTACGTCAGACCGCACACCACCGCCAGCGGGGTGGCGAGCACGCGGTCGTCGGCGGTGAGGCCGAGTGACGCGGTGACGTTCAGGATGTGCAGCTTGTCCAGCACGGTGACGACGTAACCGTCGTCGGCGAGGATCGTCTTCCAGGCCAGGGTGCGGATCAGGAAGCTGGTGAAGAACGGCGCGATGACCATGACCAGCAGCACGTTGCGCCACCGGCCCGCCTTGAAGGCGATGGTGTAAGCCAGCGGGTAGCCGATCGCCAGGCACAGCACGGTGGCGATGCCGGCGTAGATCAGCGACCGCAGGTAGAAGACGTCGTATTCCTTGAACGCGTCCCAGTAGGTCGCGAAGTGCCAGGTGACGCGGTAGCCGGTCTCCAGGGAGCCGGTCTGCACGGAGGTCGAGGCCTGGTAGACCATCGGGGCCGCGAAGAAGACCAGCAGCCACAGGATGCCGGGCAGCAGCAGCCAGTACGGAACCAGTTTGCGGCGCCGGGCTGCGGCGCCGGGCGGAATCGGCGGGGTCTCCGCCGGCGCCCCCGCGGGGGCGGTGGAGAGGGCGGCCATTACGCGTTGACCTCCCCGGCCTCGATGTCCTGCGCGGCGTCGAGACCGAAGGTGTGCGCGGGGCTCCAGTGCAGCACCACCTCGGCACCGGGGGCGAGGCGGCTGTCGCGCTCCACGTTCTGCGCGAAGACGGCCAGTTCCGGACACCAGGGGCTGTTGACGACGTACTGGGTGGAGACGCCGATGAAGCTGGCGTCGACGATCCGGCCGGTGATCTTGTTGCGGCCCTCGGGGACCTCGTCGGCGTCGTCGGCGTGGACGATGGAGATCTTCTCCGGGCGGACGCCGGCCAGGATCTTGTCGCCCGCCTGCACGGAGGGCACGCAGCGCTCGGTCGGCATCGCGAGGCGGCCGTCGCCGACGCTGAGCAGCAGGTCGTCCCCGCTGCTCCCGGCGACCTCGGCCTCGATGAGGTTGGACTGGCCGAGGAAGTTGGCCACGAAGGTGGTGCGCGGGTTCTCGTACAGGTCGGTGGGGGCGCCGAGCTGCTCGATGCGGCCGGCGTTCATCACGGCGATGGTGTCGGCCATGGTCATGGCCTCTTCCTGGTCGTGCGTGACGTGCACGAAGGTGATGCCGACCTCCGTCTGGATGCGCTTGAGCTCCAACTGCATCTGACGGCGCAGCTTCAGGTCCAGGGCGCCCAGCGGCTCGTCGAGGAGGAGCACCTTGGGGTGGTTGATCAGGGCGCGGGCCACGGCGACGCGCTGCTGCTGGCCGCCGGAGAGCTGGTGCGGTTTGCGGCGGGCCAGATGGCCCAGCTCGACGAGGTCGAGCATCTCCTCGACCTGGCCCTTGACGGACTTGACGCCGCGGCGGCGCAGGCCGAAGGCGACGTTCTCGTAGATGTCGAGGTGCGGGAAGAGCGCGTAGTTCTGGAAGACCGTGTTGACCGGGCGCTTGTACGGCGGCAGGCCGGTGACGTCCTGGTCGCCGATGCGGACGGTGCCGCTGCTGGGGTCCTCCAGGCCGGCGATCATGCGCAGGGTGGTGGTCTTGCCGCAGCCGGAGGCGCCCAGGAGCGCGAAGAAGGAGCCCTCGGGGATGGTCAGGTCGAGCGGGTGGACGGCGGTGAAGTCGCCGTAGTCCTTGCCGATGCCGGAGAGGGTCACGGCGCCGCCCGCGGAAGCGGGGTTCTTGGCTCCGGCCGGCTCGTCGGTGAGCGGTGCGGTCTGCTGGGTCATGTCGTCAGATCCCTAACTGCGGTGGCCGGTCAGGCGCCGATGAGCTTGGCGAACTTGTCCTCGAAGGCGGTCTCCTCCTTGGAGGAGAGCGACCGGAAGGGGTGGGCCTTCGCCTTCATCTCCGCGTTGGGAATGATCAGCGGGTTGTTGGCCACATCCTTGTCGATCTTGAGGAGCTCCTCGTACACGCCCGAGCAGGGCGTGATGTAGTTGACCCATGCCGCGAGTTCGGCGGCGATCGCGGGCTGGTAGTACCAGTCGATGAGCAGCTCGGCGTTCTTGCGGTGCTTCGAGCCCGCCGGGACCAGCATGTTGTCGGTGGAGTAGATATAACCGGCGGGCGGGATCACGAACTTGATCTCGGGGTTGTCGGCCTGCAGCTGGACCAGGTCGCCGGCCCAGGCCACGCACGCGGCGATGTTCCCCGAGGCGAGGCCGTCGGTGTACTCGTTGCCGGTGAACTGGCGGATCTGCTTGTTGTCCACGGCCTTCTGGACGCGGGCGACGGCCGCGTCGAAGTCGTCCGCGCTGAAGGACTCGGGCCGCTTGCCCATGTCCAGCAGGGTCATGCCTATGGTGTCGCGCATCTCGCTGAGCATCGCGACGCGGCCCTTGAGGTCGGGGTCGTCCAGCAACTGCGAGACGCTGCCGACCTTCTTCCCCTTGGTGGCCTTCTCGTTGTACGCGATGACGGTGGCGATGCCCTGCCAGGGGTAGGAGTGGGCGCGTCCGGGGTCCCAGTCGGGGTTGCGGAAACGCTGCTCCAGGTTGGTGAAGGCGTTGGGCAGGTAGGTGGGGTCGAGCGGCTGGGCCCAGCCCAGGCGGATCATCCGGGCGGCCATCCAGTCGGTGAGGACGACCAGGTCGCGGCCGGTGGACTGGCCGGCGGCCAGCTGCGGTTTGATCTTGGCGAAGAACTCGACGTTGTCGGTGATGTCGTCGCTGTACTTGACCTTGATCCCGGTCTTCTTCTCGAAGGCCTCCAGGGTCGGCATGTGCTTCTCGTCGTCGCTCATGTCGATGTAGAGCTGCCAGTTCGAGAAGACCAGCGACTTGTCCTTGTCGGACAGGTCGTCGCTCTTGACGCCGCCCTGGTTGTTGGTGGCGGCCGGGATGCCGCACGCGGTCAGGGCCCCGGCGCCGGCGGCGCCCAGGCCGGCGCCGAGCACCCGGCGCCGGCTGACGGAGGCCCTCCCGTTGGTCAGGCTGCGTTCCCACGCTTTGCGTACGGGCTCGGACAGGCCCTCGAACATCTCCATTGCGGTGCTGCCTCCAGGGGCGGTGGTGCGTGGGACGGACGGGCTTACGGGCCGGTGGGGGCGGTCCCGGAGGGGGTGGCGGCCGAGGGGTCAGCGGTCGCCGAAGATCGTGCGGTGCCAGTCCTTCCTGGCGACCGCGGTGTTGTCATACATCACGTGCTTGACCTGCGTGTACTCCTCCAGGGAGTACGCCGACATGTCCTTGCCGTATCCGGAGGCCTTGTAGCCGCCGTGCGGCATCTCGCTGATGATCGGGATGTGGTCGTTGACCCAGACGCAGCCCGCCTTGATCTCACGGGTGGCACGGCCCGCGCGGAACACGTCGCGGGTCCAAGCGGACGCGGCGAGACCGTATGGCGTGTCGTTGGCCAGGCCCAGACCTTCATCATCGCTTTCGAACGGCAGCACGACCAGTACCGGACCGAAGATCTCGGACTGCACGATCTCGCTGTCCTGCGCGGCGCCGGTGATCAGCGTGGGGCGGTAGAACGCGCCCGGTGAGTCGGGGGCCTCCCCGCCGGTGACGACGGTGGCGTAGGAGCGGGCGCGCTCGACGAAGCCGGCGACGCGGTCGCGCTGGACGTGGGAGATGAGCGGGCCGAGGTCGGTCTTGGCGTCGAAGGGGTCGCCCACCCGGATGCCCGCGAAGAGGTCGGCGACCCCGGAGACGAAGGCGTCGTAGAGGGGGCGCTGCACATAGGCCCGGGTGGCCGCGGTGCAGTCCTGGCCGGTGTTGATCAGGGCGCCGGCGACCGCTCCGTGGACGGCCGCCTCCAGGTCGGCGTCGTCGAAGACGACGAAGGGCGCCTTGCCGCCCAGCTCCAGGTGGAGGCGCTTTACGGAGGCGGTGGCGATCTCCGCGACGCGCTTGCCGACCGCGGTGGAGCCGGTGAAGGAGGTCATCGCGACATCCGGGTGGCCCACCAGGTGCTCGCCGGCCTCCCTGCCCGCGCCGGTGACGATGTTGACCACGCCGTCGGGGATTCCCGCCTCGGTCGCCGCCTGCGCGAACATCAGCGAGGTCAGCGGGGTCAGCTCGGCCGGCTTCAGCACGATGGTGTTGCCCGCGGCGATGGCCGGGAGGACCTTCCAGGCGGCCATCTGCAGGGGGTAGTTCCAGGGGGCGATGGAGCCCACGACACCGACCGGCTCGCGCCGCACGTAGGAGGTGTGGTCGCCGGAGTACTCGCCCGCGGCCCTGCCCTCCAGGTGGCGGGCGGCGCCCGCGAAGAACGCCGTGTTGTCGACGGTGCCGGGGACGTCGAACTCGGTGGTCAGCCGGAGCGGCTTGCCGCACTGCAGCGACTCGGCGTACGCGAACTCGGCGGCCCGCTCGGCGAGGACGGCGGCGAAGCGGTGCATGGCGTCGGAGCGCTCGCCGGGGGTGGCGCCCGCCCAGCCGGGCAGCGCGTCCTTGGCGGCGGCGACGGCGGTGTCCACGTCGGCGGTGCCGGCCAGTTCATAGGTGTGGACAGTCGCGCCCGTGGCCGGGTCGGTCACCGGGTGCCGCTGTCCCGAGGTGCCGCCGCGCAGGGTTCCGCCGATGAACTGGGCCCCTTCGGCGAAACGCTCCTGCACATCGAACTCGCCGTTTGTGCTGGGGTCCATAGTCTTCTCCTCGCACTCCGCTCGGCGGCGTGGCCAAAGCCTGGATTGGTGGACGATCCTGACAGAGTAGGCTCGCCCCAACAAGTGATTCCGTTGTTGCCTTTTGGTTACGCGACGAAATCTGTGTTCACTTGAGGACCGGCATCAGATCGTCACGGTGGACGATGCCGGGCGCCGCGCGTGCCGGGCAACCGACACATCGCATGCCGTGCCCCGGGGTCCTTTACACCCTGGAGCTACGGTGACACGGCATTCCGTCCCGTTCCGCCCCGGAGGTCCCCGTGTTTCCCACCGTCGCCGAGGTCCTGGAACTGGACGTGCTCAGGCGGGGTTCGCCGCAGGTGGTCGCGGGCTCCGGCGGACTGCAGCGCCCGGTGCGCTGGGTGCACATCAGCGAGCTCGCCGACATCGCGGGCATGCTGCACGGCGGCGAGCTGGTGCTCACCACGGGCGTGATGCTGCCCGACGACAAGGAATCCCTGGCCCGCTACATCGACGACCTCGCCGACGTCGGTGCCGCGGGGCTCGTCGTCGAGCTGGGCCGGCGCTACGCCGACACCCTGCCGCGCCCCCTGGTCCGGGCCGCCGAGCGGCGCGGACTGCCGCTGGCGGTGCTCCGCACCGAGGTGCGCTTCGTGGCGGTGACCGAGGCCGTGCACGCCCATGTGGTCGACGCCCAGCTGACCGAGCTGAGGGCGTCCGAGGCGGTGCACCAGATCTTCAACGAGCTCTCCGTCGAGGGCGCGGAGGCCGACGAGGTGGTCCGCGAGGTGGCCCGGATGGCGGGCGCGCCCGTCGTCCTGGAGAACCTCTCCCACCAGGTGCTCGCCTTCGACCCGGCGGGCCAGGACCCGGAGGCCCTCCTCGACGGCTGGGAGCGGCGCAGCCGCGGGGTCCGCCCCGCCGGCCGCACCGGCCACGATCTGCGTTCGGGCTGGCTGGTCACCGCGGTCGGGGCGCGCGGCCGCGACTGGGGACGCCTGGTGATCGTCGGGGAACCCGCTCAGGACGCGGAACCCGGGCCCGGCCGGCGCCCGCACCGGCACAGCGTGCTGCTGGAACGGGGTGCCGCCACCCTCGCGCTCAACCGGCTGCTGGAGCGCGACCGCGAGTCACTGGAACGGCAGACCCACCGCACCCTGCTCTCCGGCATCCTCACCCACGCCCTCACGGTCTCCGACGTGGCGCTGCGCGCCCGGGCGCTGGGGGTGCCGCTGGAGGGCCGCCGGCTGGTCGGGGTCATGCTGCGGCTGCGCGGCGGCCCGGCCTCGGCGGCCCTGGAGGCGCAGGCCCGGCTGCGGGACTTCACCGAGACCGCCGCGCAGGCCGTGCGCGAGCGGGGCCTGACCGCGCTCACCGGCACCCTCGACGACGGCGGCGTCGGCGTGCTGGTCTCACTCGGCCCCTCCGACGACGAGCACACCGCCCTGGAGGACTTCGCCGCCGCGCTCACCCGCCTCACCGAGGCCGCCCCCGACGGCGGGCCCGCCTTCGTCATGGCGGCCGGCTCCTCGGTCGGCTCGCTGCGTGACGCCCGGCGCACCCTGCTGGAGGCCGCGCAGGTCGCGGACGCGGCGATGCACGGGGGGCGCAAAGCGGGCACCTACTACCGGCTGCCGGACGTACGGCTGCGCGGCCTGCTGCACCTGCTGCGCGACGACGCCCGGCTGCAGACGTATGTGGAACGCGAGCTCGGCCCGCTGCTGGCCTACGACGCCGAGCACGGTACGGACCTCGTCCGGATCCTCACCGTCTACCTGGACAGCGGCCGCAACAAGTCGGCCGCGGCCGATGCCGCGCACCTGTCGCGGCCGTCCTTCTACGACCGCCTGCACCGGGTCGAGCGCATCCTCGGCATCGACCTGGACCAGGTGGAGTCCTGCCTGTCGCTGCACGTGGCGCTGCTCGCGCTGGAGGCGGTACGGCGCTGAGCCCCGCACGCGGGCGCGGGGTCCGCCGGGCGAGCCGCCAGGTGAACCACAGGGCCGGCCCGCCCCAGGCGGTGAAGGCGCCGGTGCGCACCCGGCTGACCCGCAGCAGATGGGCGTGGGTGGCGGCCGGGAAGTGCCGGGCGAGCGCGACGCGGTCCGGGGTGGCGACCGCCCCGGACAGGACGAGGACGGCCACCGGCGGGGCGACGACCAGGGCGGCGGCCCACAGCGGGACGGCCGGCCGCACCAAGGGCAGCAGGAGCGCGGTGCCGCCCGCGACCAGCAGCCCGGGCGCGAGTACCCGCCAGAACACGTGCGTGGTCGCGGGGGATACGGGTCTTGAGGTGGGCGAGCAGGAGGAGGAGGAGGAGGTCCGCCGACGCCACGTCGGTGCGCAGCGCCCCCGGCTCGTGCGCGAGGTCCACCAGGGCCCGCACCGGCTCCGGGAGGGCGCCCCCGGGGGGGCACTGGCCGTCGGCCGGCTCACCGACGGCCTGGGCGCCCGGGCCGGACTGCGGGCCGGCGGACTGGTCTGCCTGGCGGCCGGACTGGCCGCCCTCGCCGTACGGGCGAGGCGTGGCCCGGCCCGACTGGACGTCCCGCGGGAGGACGAGGCGGTCCGTTACGGGACGTCCAGCTGCCAGTAGGTGTAGTCGTAGTCGAAGCCGGGGGCGACCTCGACCTGGAAGCTGCCGTCCTCGTCGTCGTCCGGGACGACCACGGTGACCTCCGCGGTGGTGCGCTCCCCCGCGTCGAGGGTGTCCGGCAGGCCCTTGCCCTGGGACAGGTCCTGCAGGCTGTCGTCGTCGGAGTCCTCGCCGTACGCCGAGATCTCGCTCTCGCTCAGGTCGGCACGGTCGTCGCCGGTGTTCACCACCTCGACGGTGAAGGAGACCGCGGTGCCCTCCCCGACCACGCCCGCGGGAATGCCGGCGGCCTGCCGCGGTGCCAGCAGCATGACCTGGACCCCGTCGTCGTAGAACGCGGTGCCCCGGGCGTCCAGCGGTTCGTCCCACCCCCCGTTCCGGGACCTGATGAGGTTGTCGCCGGATCCCTCGAACCAGCCGCCCGCGATCCCGCCGACCAGCAAGGCGATCATCACACCGGACAGGACCACGGAGACGATCCCGAGGATGAGGCCGGTCATCGCCTGCGGGCGGTTGGTCGCCTCGCCGCGCTTGACGATCCGCAGGCCGGCGATGCCGCAGATGACGGCCCCGATGCCGAGCGGGAGGCCGAGGAAGGCCCCGAAGCAGGAGATGCCCAGGACGGCGCCCACGATGCCGAGGATCATCGCGGTCAGGCCGAGGCCGTTGCGGGCGGTGGGCGGCATCCATCCGCCGTACGGGTCCCCGGGGTAACTCGGGTAGCCGGGGTAGGCCGGGTACGCGGGCTGCCCCGGGTAGCCGGGCTGCCCCGGGTGGCCCGGCCAGGTCGCGTGGGGCGGCTGCGGGGGCACGGTCGCCGACGCGTCCGGCGCGGGCGGGGCCCAGGGATCGTGGGGTTGCTGCGGCTGCGGCGCCGGCGCGCCCTCCGGGACCGGGCGCTTGGTCAGCAGGTCCTGCGACGCGAGCGGCGGCGCCCACGGGTTGTACCCGGCCGGCACGGCGGGCCCGCCGTGCCCGGGGGCGGGAGGCACGGGCGGTGCCCAGGGACCGCGCGGTCCGGGCACCCCTGCGGCCGGTGCGGGTCCGGGCGCACCGTCATGGGCCCCGGCCGCCGTGGCGGCCCCGTCCACCGGCCGCACCGGCTCCGGCGCCACAGGCCCGGAGACCTTTGTGTCCCCCTCGACGACGGGCTCGGTGGCGGCGGACGCGGCATCGGCAGGCGCGGCGTCCGCGGGCGCCTCCGTCGGCGTGGCGGCGAGATCCACCGGCCGGACCGCCTCCGGCGCGGCAGGCGGCACGGGGGCCACCGGCTCGAGCACCTTCGTACCCTCCCCCGCGTCCGCGGGAGGCACGGCGTCGGTGGGTTCGACGTGAGCCGGCGCCGTGTCCGCGGGCGCCGCACCCTCGGCTGCCCCCGCCGTACCCGGGGTCTCCCGCGCCTCCGGCGCGGGCAGCTCGAAGTCGGGCGTGCCGTCCCGGGCCCCGTCGTCCTCGGCGGGCAGTGCGTCCGCCGGAGTCTCCGGGGCCGCCGCTGCGGGGGTGTCGCTCGCGGCGTCGCGCGGCGTCGGGTTCTCGGGGTCGTGGGACATCGCTGCCTTCCTGGTGGCTACGTCGGGCAATGCTATGGCCTGCGAAGACGCCGGACAGCGGCAATTTCGCCTTTACGATGGCGGTTGCCGCCGACCCCGCAGGAGGATCACGACATGTCCGACACCGCGTCAGCCCTCGACGCCTTCATCGCGGGACTCCCGAAGGCCGAGCTCCATGTGCACCACGTCGGCTCGGCCTCGCCCCGCATCGTGGCGGAGCTGGCCGCACGGCACCCGGATTCCAAGGTGCCCACCGACCCCGGTGCCCTCGCCGAGTACTTCAGCTTCCGGGACTTCGCCCACTTCATCGAGGTCTACCTGTCCGTCGTCGACCTGATCCGCGACGCGGAGGACGTACGCCTGCTGACGTACGAGGTCGCCCGCGACATGGCGCGGCAGAACATCCGCTACGCCGAGCTGACCGTGACCCCCTACAGCTCGGTCCGCCGCGGCATCCCCGACAGCGCCTTCGTCGAGGCGATCGAGGACGCCCGCAAGGCGGCCGAGGCGGAGCTCGGCATCGTGCTGCGCTGGTGCTTCGACATCCCGGGCGAGGCCGGACTGGCCTCCGCCGAGGAGACCGCGCGCATCGCCACCCAGCTGCAGCCGGACGGGCTGGTCAGCTTCGGCCTGGGCGGGCCCGAGATCGGCGTGCCGCGTCCGCAGTTCAAGCCGTACTTCGAGCGCGCCCGCGCCGCCGGCCTGCACAGCGTGCCGCACGCGGGCGAGACCACGGGGCCGCAGACGATCTGGGACGCCCTGAACGACCTGGGCGCCGAGCGCATCGGCCACGGCACCAGCGCCACCAAGGACCTCCGCCTGCTGGACCACCTGGCCGAGCACCGCATCCCGCTGGAAGTCTGCCCGACCTCCAACATCGCGACCCGCGCGGTCGCCACGCTCGACGAGCACCCCGTCAAGGAGATGGTGGCCGCCGGGCTGCTCGTCACCATCAACAGCGACGACCCGCCGATGTTCGGCACCGACCTCAACACCGAGTACGCGGTGGCCGCGCGGCTGCTGCAGCTCGACGAGGGCGGCCTGGCCCAGCTCGCCAGGAACGCCGTCGAGGCCTCCTTCCTCGACGCCCCCGGCAAGGCGAAGCTCACCGCCGAGATCGACTCCTACCTGGCCGGATGGCAGCGCTAGCGATCGCCCACCGCGGCGACCCGTACCTCCACCGCGAGAACACCCTGCCCTCGCTGCGCAGCGCGCTGCGCGCGGGGGCGGACGCGGTGGAGATGGACGTGCGGCTGACCCGCGACGGTGTGCCGGTGCTGCTCCACGACCCCACGCTGAAGCGGCTGTGGGGCGTGGAGTCCGCCGTCGCCGACATGGCGGCGGCCCGGCTGCCGCCCGGCGTCCCCTCCCTCCACGAGGCGCTGGCCGCCGTCGACGGCTGCCGCGCCCTGGTCGACCTCACGCTGCCGGAGTCCGCGGGCCCGGTGCTGGCCGCGGTACGGGACGCGGGCGCCGGGGACCGTACGTACTACTGCGGCGAGGCGGCGGCCATGCTCGCGGTCCGGGACCGCGACCCCGCCGCCGAGATCGCGCTGACCTGGAAGACCGCGGCTCCCGTGCCGCCGTTGCTGCTGTCGGAGCTGCGGCCGCGCTGGATCAATCTGCGCTTCGGGCTGGTGCGGGCGCCCCTGGTGGCGTGGGCGCGGGGCGAGGGCCTGCTGGTCGGCGCGTGGACGGTGGACCTGCGCCGGACCATGCGCCGGCTGGAGCGGCTCGGCGCGGACGCCGTCACGAGCAATCGCATCGACGTGCTGCGCGAGGTGCTCAGCGGCCGGTGAGGCGGCGACCCCGGGCAGCCGTCGATGCGTCAGACGCCGGCCGGCACGGCTGACACTGCGTCGGAACGCTCCAGCCGCTTGATCATCCGCCGCAGGGCGAGCAGCGGGACGATGCCGAGGACGCCGAAGGCCATGTCCACGGGCATCCACCACAGCGGCAGGCCCCGCAGCGGGATGCAGATCGCCGCGAGCGGGATGATCCCGACGCACGCGATCATGGCCCACTCCACGATCCAGATGTTGCGCACCGGGTCGCGCCAGACGCCGTAGAAGGCGACGGCGATCACCAGGTGCGCGAAGGCGAGCCAGTCCGTCCCGTAGAGCATGAACGGGTACTTCGCGTCGGTGGCGTCAAGTCCCTCCCGTACGTGGGAGATCCAGTCGCCGACGGCTCCGGGCAGTCCCCATCCGTCCACCCACCGCACCTCGTGTACGAGCGGGAACGCGGTGGCGCCGCTCAGCACCAGGCACACGACGAAGACAACCAGCCATGCCCGTATGCGCTGTTCGAGGGTTCTTCGATCCTCCATGGTGCGGAGCGTACGCGCGCATGCCGAGGCCCCGGGCACCAGGGTGCGTCCGGGGCCGCGGCGGTTGCGTGCGCGGTGCGCGTCAGCCGTCCAGGGAGGTCATGACGTGCTTGATGCGGGTGTAGTCCTCGAAGCCGTAGGCGGAGAGGTCCTTGCCGTAGCCGGACTTCTTGAAGCCGCCGTGCGGCATCTCGGCGACCAGCGGGATGTGGGTGTTGATCCACACGCAGCCGAAGTCGAGGCGCTTGGACATGCGCATCGCGCGGGCGTGGTCCTTGGTCCACACCGAGGAGGCCAGGGCGTACTCGACGCCGTTCGCCCACTCCACGGCCTGGTCCTCGTCGGAGAAGGACTGGACGGTGATGACCGGGCCGAAGACCTCGTTCTGGATGATCTCGTCGTCCTGCTTGAGGCCCGAGACGACGGTGGGGGCGTAGAAGTAGCCCTTCTCGCCGACCCGGTGGCCGCCGGCCTCGACCTTGGCGTGCGCCGGGAGGCGCTCGATGAAGCCGGTGACCTGGGCGAGCTGGTTGGCGTTGTTGAGCGGGCCGTACAGCACGTCCTCGTCGTCCGGGGCGCCGGTCTTGGTGTCGGCGGCGGTCTTGGCGAGCTGGGCGACGAACTCGTCGTGGATGGACTCGTGGACGAGCACGCGGGTGGCGGCGGTGCAGTCCTGGCCGGCGTTGAAGTAGCCGGCGACGGCGATGTCCTCGACCGCCTTGGCGATGTCGGTGTCCTGGAAGACCACGACCGGGGCCTTGCCGCCGAGCTCCAGGTGAACCCGCTTGACGTCCTTGGCGGCGCTGGCCGCCACCTGCATGCCGGCCCGCACGGAGCCGGTGACGGAGGCCATCGCGGGGGTCTCGTGCTCGACCATCAGGCGGCCGGTCTCGCGGTCGCCGCAGATGACGTTGAAGACGCCCTTGGGCAGGATCTCGCCGATGATCTCGGCGATCAGCACGGTGGAGGCGGGGGTGGTGTCCGAGGGCTTCAGGACGACCGTGTTGCCCGCGGCGATGGCCGGGGCGAACTTCCACACGGCCATCATCATCGGGTAGTTCCACGGCGCGACCTGCGCGCAGACGCCGACCGGCTCGCGGCGGATGATCGAGGTCATGCCCTCCATGTACTCGCCGGCCGAGCGGCCCTCGAGCAGGCGGGCGGCGCCCGCGAAGAAGCGGATCTGATCCACCATCGGAGGGATCTCCTCGCTGGCGGTCAGACCGATCGGCTTGCCGGTGTTCTCGCTCTCCACGGCGACCAGCTCGTCCGCGCGCGCCTCGAAGGCGTCGGCGATCTTGAGCAGCGCCTTCTGGCGCTCGGACGGCGTCGTGTCGCGCCAGGCCGGGAAGGCGGCCGCGGCGGCGGCCATCGCCGCGTCGACATCGGCGGCGGCGGAGAGCGGGGCGGTCGCGTAGACCTCGCCGGTGGCGGGGTTCACCACCTCGGTGGTGCGCCCGTCGGCGGCGTCGCGGAATTCTCCGTTGATGTAGTTGCGCAAGGTACGGAGCTCGCTCACTGCACCTCTCCCTGTTCCTGTCCGATGTGTGAGACGGTCACCAGCCTACCTGCAGCACTGCCGTATTCGACATAGCCGAAACTCCGAAACAATGGATTCCGTGAGATTCGAGCCCTCAAACCACGGATTTCATCGATCAGGGGTTGCGTGACGGCTGACCTCTCGTGCAGAGTGGGGTGCGTGGCCACTCGTACTCCGGATCCCAGGGGCTCCAACGGTGCCTTTGTGATCGACTCCGTCTCCAAGGCGATCATCGAACAGCTGCAAGAGGACGGCAGGCGTCCGTACGCCGCCATCGGCAAGGCCGTGGGCCTGTCCGAGGCGGCCGTGCGCCAGCGCGTCCAGAAGCTGCTCGACCAGGGCGTCATGCAGATCGTCGCCGTCACCGACCCGCTCACCGTGGGATTCCGGCGGCAGGCGATGGTCGGCATCAACGTCGAAGGTGACATCGAACACGTCGCCGACGCGCTCGCGGACATGACGGAGGTCGAGTACGTGGTCGTCACCGCGGGCTCCTTCGATCTGCTGATCGAGATCGTCTGCGAGGACGACGAGCATCTCCTGGAGACGATCAACAAGCGGATCCGCACGCTGCCCGGCGTGCGGTCCACCGAGAGCTTCGTCTACCTCAAGCTCCGGAAGCAGACCTACACCTGGGGAACCAGATAGCCATGAGCGCGGACCTGTCCAAGACCGCGTACGACCACCTGTGGATGCACTTCACCCGCATGTCGTCGTACGAGAACGCCCCTGTGCCGACCATCGTGCGCGGCGAGGGCACGTACATCTACGACGACAAGGGCAAGCGGTACATCGACGGCCTCGCGGGCCTCTTCGTGGTCAACGCCGGCCACGGCCGCGTGGAACTCGCCGAGACCGCCTACAAGCAGGCCCAGGAACTCGCCTTCTTCCCGGTGTGGAGCTACGCCCACCCCAAGGCCGTCGAACTCGCCGAGCGCCTGGCGAACTACGCGCCAGGCGACCTGAACAAGGTCTTCTTCACCACGGGCGGCGGTGAGGCGGTCGAGACCGCCTGGAAGCTCGCCAAGCAGTACTTCAAGCTCAAGGGCAAGCCGACCAAGTACAAGGTCATCTCCCGCGCGGTCGCCTACCACGGCACCCCGCAGGGCGCCCTGTCCATCACCGGCCTGCCGGGCCTCAAGGCCCCCTTCGAGCCGCTGGTCCCCGGCGCCCACAAGGTGCCCAACACCAACATCTACCGCGCCCCGATCTTCGGCGACGACCCCGAGGCCTTCGGCCGCTGGGCCGCCGACCAGATCGAGCAGCAGATCCTCTTCGAGGGACCCGACACCGTCGCCGCCGTCTTCCTGGAGCCGGTGCAGAACGCCGGCGGTTGCTTCCCGCCCCCGCCCGGGTACTTCCAGCGGGTCCGCGAGATCTGCGACCAGTACGACGTGCTGCTCGTCTCCGACGAGGTCATCTGCGCCTTCGGCCGGCTGGGCACCATGTTCGCCTGCGACAAGTTCGGCTACGTCCCGGACATGATCACCTGCGCCAAGGGCATGACCTCCGGCTACTCCCCCATCGGCGCCTGCATCATCTCCGACCGCCTCGCCGAGCCGTTCTACAAGGGCGACAACACCTTCCTGCACGGCTACACCTTCGGCGGCCACCCGGTGTCCTCCGCGGTCGCCCTGGCCAACTTCGACATCTTCGAGCGCGAGCAGCTCAACCAGCACGTGCTCGACAACGAGGGCGCCTTCCGCGCGACCCTGGAGAAGCTGCACGACCTGCCGATCGTCGGCGACGTCCGCGGCAACGGCTTCTTCTACGGCATCGAACTGGTGAAGGACAAGGTCACCAAGGAGACCTTCACCGACGAGGAGACCGAGCGCGTCCTGTACGGCTTCCTCAGCAAGGCGCTCTACGAGAACGGCCTGTACTGCCGCGCCGACGACCGCGGCGACCCGGTCGTCCAGCTCGCGCCGCCGCTGATCGCCGACCAGTCGACGTTCGACGAGATCGAGGGCGTCCTGCGCACTGTCCTCACGGAGGCCTGGACCAAGCTCTGACCCTTCCCTCAGGTCCCCACGGGCCGGGGCACGCACTCCGCGTGCCCCGGCCCTCCGCCGTCCCCGGCGGAAATCGCGCTAGGCCGCACGGGTGGCCGCACCCGGGAAACGCCCCCCGGTAACCCGGGCCGGAGGCCGACGGACGCGTACGGTGCCGCAGTGACCCGGACTCCCCGCGTTCGTTAGAGGCCAACGTGAACCCACCCGACAACGACGTGCTGTGGGCCCGCGGCCTGCGCCACACGCACGACCGCTCACCCGCTCTGCTCGGCGTGTCCCTCGGCGTACGGGAGGGCGAGATCCTCGGAGTGCTCGGCCCGCACGGCGCGGGGAAGACCACCCTGCTGCGCTGCCTGTCCGGCGAACTGCTGCCCGAGCAGGGCGAGGTGTGGTTCAACAGCGCCCCCGTGCACACCCTCGGCCTGACCGCCCGCGAGCGCCTGCGCCGCGAACGCTTCGGCTGGATCGACAGCAGCCCGCAGCTGCTGCCCGAGCTGACCGTCCGCGAGAACGCCGCGCTGCCGCTGCTGCTGTGCGGCGTCCCGTACCGCACGGCCCGCGCCGCGGCGCAGGAGTGGCTGGACCGGCTGGACATCGGCGGGGCCGCCCGCAAGCGTCCGGGCCGGCTGCTGCAGGCGGAGCGGCAGCGGGTGGCGATCGCCCGCGCCCTGGTCAACCGGCCCTCCGTGGTCTTCGCGGACGAGCCGACCGCCCCGCTCCACCGAGCCGACCGCGCCCAGGTGCTGCGGATGCTGACCAGCGCCGCCCGTTCGCACGGCATCACCGTGGTGCTCGCCTCCAACGAACCCGAGGTCGTCTCCCTCGCCGACCGGGTGATCACCCTGGTCGACGGGCGCTTCGTCGCCGGCATGCCGCAACAGGACCGGGAGGACGCCGACTCGTGCTCAGCCTCCGTGTAGCCCTCGGCTCCCGGCCGGAGGTGCTGCTGCGCCGGCTGCTGGTCGCCGCCGCGGCCGCGGGCACGGGATTCCTGCTGCTCGCCGCGCTCGGGCACGCCCTCGCGCACCCCGAGGTCGCACCGGACGACGTGGTCAGACTGCTCTGGTGCGCCGTGCCGTTCGCCGCCACCGTTCATCTGTCGGTGCTCGTGGCCCGTACGGAGCCGAGCGGGCGGCTGCACGCGGGGCTGGCCGCGGCCGGGCTCGGCCGGCACGGGCTGCCCCTGCTCGCCGCGGCGAGTTCCGCGCTCAACTGCGGCCTGGGGGTCCTGACGGCGCTCCTGGGCTTCCTCTGTCTGCGCGGCGACCTGCCCGGTCCCCGGCTGAGCGGCACCGCGGCCGAGGTGCTGGGCGCGGACCGGCCGCTGCCGTTCGTGGGCGCGCTGACCCTGCTGGCCACGCTGCCGCTCACCGCGGCGGTCGCGGCCGCGGTCGCGCTGCGGCCACGCCGTACCCGCGAGGACGAGCCGGCCGCCCGCGAGGGCGGCGCCCCGTCCGGGTTGCCGTGGGGCGCCGCGCTCGTCGCGATCGGCCTGGCCGTCGAGATCACCGCTGCCCGCGGCGGCCGTCCGCCCGTATCCGGCGGCACGCTGCCGCTGCCCGGTGGTCTCGGCCACGTCGCCCCGGCCGTGGTCTGCGGCTGGCTGCTGACCACCGCGGGCATGGTGCTGGCCATGCCCGGGCTCGTCCATCTGTGCGGGCGGCTGCTGGCGATGTGCCGGCCGAGCGCCCTGCGGCTGCTCGCCGGCCGCGCCCTCCAGGAGGAGGCCGCGCTTGTGGGCCGACCGCTGGGCGCGCTCTGCGCCGTGGTCGCCACCGCCCTCGTCGGCAGCGACCGGCTCGGCACCGGGACGCATCCCGTCGGCCCGCTGACCGTACTGGGCGCCGCCCTCGTCACCGTGTCGGCCGTCGCGACCGCGCTCACCGCGACCGTGGACGCCAAGCGTGCCCGCCGCCCGGCCACCGTGGCCCTCACCCGCCTCGGCGCGCCCGCCGCCCTGCTGCGCAACGCCGCCGCCGTCCGCGCCCTCGCGGTCCTCGGCGTCGCGCTCCCGCTGACCCTGCTCATCGCCCACCTGGGCACGTTGCCGCTGCGGTAGCCGCGCGGGTCACGCGCGGCCGGGCCCCCCGGCTGCGGCTCTCGGCGCGGGCGCTATCGTGACGGGCGTGCTGCCGCCGAACGATCACGAGATCGAGTCCCTCCAGGAGTTCGACCGCGTCGCCGCGTCGGGCTCGCTGCGCGGACACCGCGTCCAGTCGGTCGATCTGACGACCCGTACGCCCGTCCTGCTGTCCGCCGACACGGCCGAGACCGTCTTCCTGGGCTGCCCGATGGAACCCGAGGCGGCCGCGCACGTCCGCGCCTGCGGCGCCGTGGTGTTCCCCCCGGTGCCGGACCTGCCGTTCGATCCGTACCGCGGCTCCCTCTACGGTCCCGACTCGCTGTACGAGGGACTCGCCGAAGGCTACGAGGCGACGCCGGACGCCCGCGCCTACGAGTGGTTCCTGCGCACCCGGGGACGCGGCGACATATACGCGTCCATGCTCCGCAGCATCCACGACGACGCCGTCTCCGACGCCTTCGACGAACTCGTGGCCGGCGCCCGGGTCGTGGGCGTCATGGGCGGCCACGCCATGGAACGCGGCACCGAGGCCTACGCGGGCGCCGCCCGCCTCGGCCGCGCGCTCGCCCGCGAGGGCCTGACCGTGGCCACGGGCGGCGGGCCCGGCGCCATGGAGGCGGCCAACCTCGGCGCCTACGCCGCGCCCTTCGACGAGGCGATGCTCACCGACGCCCTGGAGCTGCTGGCGAAGGTCCCCTCCTTCCGTCCCTCCATCACCGACTGGGCCGGCGTCGTCTTCGACGTGCGCGACCGCTGGCCCGGCGGCGGTGCCTCGATCGGCGTACCGACCTGGTTCTACGGCCACGAGCCGCCGAACGCCTTCGCCGCGCACATCGCCAAGTACTTCGCCAACGCCACCCGCGAGGACGGCCTGCTGGCCCGCTGCAACGCCGGGGTCGTCTTCCTGCCGGGCGCCGCAGGCACGGTGCAGGAGATCTTCGACAACTCCACCCCCAACTACTACGAGTCCAACGGCGCCCCGCGCCCCATGGTCCTGGTCGACCGCGACCACTGGACCCGCCGCCTCCCGGCCTGGCCCCTGCTGCAGGCACTCGCCGCGGACCGCCCCATGGCAGGGCGGATCGCCCTGGTCGACTCCATCGAGGACGCCCCGCGGGCACTGGCCCGCCTGGCGCGGGACTAGCCCGAACTCCGGGGTACGCGCGACCGCGTTGCGCACGACCGGGGTACGGCCTGCACCGTGTTCGGCCGTCCCGCCGTCTCGCGCCCTACGGGCGCACAGATGCGGGCTGCGGATGGGAAGGGGGGCGCGGAGCGGAGGCCCCTGCCGCTCGACTACCGAGCGTCCGGCCCCGCAAGGCCGCCGGGGAAGGTCGCGCGGCGGCTGACGGGACGGGGTCTACCCGCCGAGCACCACGACCTCGTCCGCCGTGAAGGCGACGCCGACCGTGTCGCCCTCGGCGGGGGCGTCGCGCAGGGCGCAGCCGGCCTCCAGGGGAGGGCCGTCCTCGGGCCGCAGGAGGAGGGTGACCTGGTCGCCGCGGAAGGTGCGGGCGAGGACGGCGCAGCGCAGTCCGTCGTCGGCGGGAACAAGCCGCACGCCGGCGGGCCGGACGAGCAGCCGGGCGGGGCCCTGCGGGGAGCCGGATGGGACGGGGACCTTGCCCCAGGCGGTGTCGGCGGCGTCGCCGGTGACGGTGGCGGCCACGACGTTGTCGAAGCCGAGGAAGCGGGCGACGAACTCGGAGGCCGGCCGCTGCCAGACCTCCAGCGGCGTACCGGCCTGCTCGACGCGGCCGTCGCGCATGACGACGACGCGGTCCGCGAGGGCGAAGGCCTCGCTCTGGTCGTGGGTGACGGCGAGCACCGTGGTGCCCAGCCGGCGGAAGAGCCCGCGCAGTTCGACCACCAGTCGCTCGCGCAGGCCGCGGTCGAGCTGGCCGAGCGGCTCGTCGAGCATGAGCAGCCGCGGCCCGGGGGCCAGGGCCCGGGCCAGGGCGACGCGCTGCTGCTCGCCGCCGGAGAGGGACGCCACGGCGCGCCGCTGCGCGCCGGGGAGCCCGACGAGCTCCAGCAGCCCCGCCACCGTGCGCTCCCGTTCGGCGCGCCCGGCGCCGCGCATGCGCAGCCCGAAGTCGACGTTCCCGGCGACGTCGCGCTGCGGGAAGAGCTGGTGGTCCTGGAACATCAGCCCGACGCCGCGCCGGTGGGTGGGCACACCCGCCTGGTCGCGGCCGGAGAGCAGGACGCGACCGGCGTCCAGCGGCTGCAGCCCGGCCACGACGCGCAGCAGGGTGGACTTGCCGCTGCCGCTGGGCCCGAGCACACAGACCGTCTCGTGCTCGGCGACCTCCAGGACGACGGCGTCCAGGGCGGCATGCCCGCCGAAGCGCACGGTGGCGCCGTCCAGTCGCAGCAGGGCCATCAGAACTCCCCCGACCTGTCGATGCGGATACGTTCCAGCGCCAGCAGAGCGCCCGCGCACACCAGCATCAGCACGGTGCTGAGCGCCATCGCCTGGCCGTAGTTGAGCTCCCCGGCCCGCCCGAGGAAGCGCGCGACCGCGACGGGGAGGGTGGGGTTGTCGGGCCGGGCGATGAAGACGGTGGCGCCGAACTCGCCCAGCGACACGGCGAAGGCGAAGCCCGCCGCCACCAGCAGCGCGCGCCGCACGAGCGGCAGGTCGACCTCGCGCCACACCCGCAGCGGAGAGGCGCCGAGCACCGCGGCCGCCTCGCGCAGCCGGTCGTCCACGGCACGCAGCACCGGCAGCATGGTGCGCACCACGAAGGGCACGCCGACCAGCGCCTGGGCGAGCGGCACGAGGATCCACGAGGAGCGCAGATCCAGCGGCGGCTCGTCGAGGGTGATGAGGAAGCCGAAGCCGATGGTCACCGCCGAGGTGCCCAGCGGAAGCATCAGCAGGGCGTCGAAGCCCCTCACCAGGCGCCCGGCCCGCCGGGTGAGGGCGGCCGCGGCGAGCCCTCCGACGACCAGGGCGATGGCGGTGGCGGCGGCCGCGTACTGGAGCGAGTTCCAGACCGCGGCGACCGGCGCCACCAGGAACGTCCCCCCGCTGCCGGCCACGGAGGTCAGCGCCCGGTAGTAGCCGAGGCCGTAGCCGCCGGGCCCGCGCAGCGAGCGCTCGACCAGCACGCCCAGCGGCAGCAGGATCAGCAGCGCGGCCGTGCCGAGCGCCCCCGCGAGCAGCCCCCACTCGCCGGCGCCGCGCGGCCGGCGCGCGGTGCGGGCCGGGTCGACCAGCCGCAGCGCGCTCTCCCGGCGCCGAACGGTCCCGGCGTGCACGGCGAGGATCGCCGCGACGGCGGCGAACTGCACGATCGTCAGTACGGACGCCGTCGGCAGGTCCAGCAACTGGGCGGTCTCGCGGTAGATCTCCACCTCCAGGGTGGAGAAGGTGGGGCCGCCGAGGATCTGGATGACGCCGAAGGAGGTGAAGGTGAAGAGGAAGACCATCAGCGCGGCCGCGGCGACGGCGGGGCCGAGGGCGGGCAGCGTCACCTTGCGCCAGGCCGCGAGGCGTCCCGCGCCGAGGACCCGCGCGGCCTCCTCCTGCCGCGGGTCGAGCTGCGCCCACAGCCCGCCCACGGTCCTCACGACCACGGCGTAGTTGAAGAAGACGTGCGCGAGGAGGATCGCCCACACCGTGGTGTCCAGGCGCACCCCCCACACTTCGTCGAGCAGCCCGCCGCGCCCGAGCAGCGCGAGGAAGGCCGAACCGACGACCACGGTCGGCAGCACGAAGGGCACGGTCACCACCGCCCGCAGCACCTGCTTGCCCGGGAAGTCGAAGCGGGCGAAGACATAGGCACCGGGCAGCGCGATCGCCAGGGTGAGCGCGGTGGACGCCGCCGCCTGCCAGCAGGTGAACCACAGCACGTGGAGGATGTCGGGGTCGCCGAGCACCTCCGCGAACCGGCCGAACCGCCACCGCCCGCCCTCGCGGAGCCCGCGGGCGACGATGGCGGCGACCGGGTAGCCGAAGAACAGCGCGAAGAAGGCGACCGGCACGGCCATCAGGCCGAGCCGTACGGCGATCGACCGGACGGCCGCCGCCTTCGCGTGTGTTCCCTCGGCGGCTTCCGCTACTTCAGCACCAGCGAGGACCACAACTTGACCCACTGCTCCCGGTTCTCGGCGATCCTCTCCGGCGCGACGGTGGCCGGATCGCTGATGACGGGGGCGTACTTGGTGAAGACCTCGGGCAGCTTCGCGTCGTCGCGGGCCGGGTTGACGAACATGTTGAGCGGCATGTCCTCCTGGAAGGCGCGGCTCAGCAGGAAGTCGACGAGCGCCTTGCCGCCCTCGGTGTTCTTCGCGCCCTTGAACAGGCCGGCGAACTCGATCTGCCGGAAGCACGTGCCGGTCGCGACACCGGTCGGCCCCTCCGCGGGCTGCGTCTTCAGGCCGAGCACCTCGGCGGGCGGGCTGGAGGCGTACGAGACGACCAGCGGCTTGTCGCCCTTGCCGCCGCCGGCTCCGGAGAAGTTGTCGTAGTACGCCTGCTCCCAGCCGTCGACGACCTGGACGCCGTTGGCCTTGAGCTTCTGCCAGTACCCCTCCCAGCCCCCGTCGCCGTACTTCGCGGTGGTGGCGAGGAGGAAGGCGAGCCCCGGGGAGGAGGTGGCGGCGTTCTCGGTGACCAGCAGGTCCTTGTACTCGGGCTTGACGAGGTCGTCGAAGCTCTGCGGCACGGGGAGCTTGTGCTCGGTGAAGTACTTGCGGTCGTAGTTGACGCAGACGTCACCGAAGTCGATCGGGGTGACGCGGTGCTTCGCGGCGTCGAGCTGCAGCGTGGCGGGCACCTTGTCGAGGCCCTTGGCCTCGTACGGGTCGAACAGGTCGTTGTCGAGGGCGCGGGACAGCAGCGTGTTGTCGACGCCGAAGAAGACGTCGCCCTGCGGATTGCCCTTGGACAGCACGGCCTGGTTGACCGCGGCCCCGGCGTCCCCGCCGCGCAGCACCTTGACCGTGTAACCGGTCTGCTTCGTGAAGTCCTTCAGCACGCCCTTCGACGCGGCGAAGGAGTCGTGGCTGACCAGGGTCACGGTCTTGGAGGTGCTGCCGCCCTCGCCCTTGGCGGCGCCCCCGCTGTCGCTGCCGCACGCGGCGAGCGCGCTCGCGCCGAGCGCGACAACGAGGGCGGTGCCGGCGACACGCCGACGGGTGGTGCTCATGTGGTGACTCCCTACGCCGGTATGACCCGGATCAGGTCCGAGGGTCTGCGGCCGTGCCGCACTCTCAGCGCTCTGTGCGCTCCCCTGTCGGATGTTCTTTTGTGTGATGTCACGGCAAACGGCCGCAAACGACCGTCACCCTAGCAAGCGCGGGTCAGCGCTCGGAAGCCGCCAGCTGCCCGCAGGCGCCGTCGATCTCCTGCCCCCGCGTGTCCCGTACGGTCACCGGCACGCCGTGCGCCTCCAGCGCCGCCACGAACGCCCGCTCGTCCTCGGGCCGCGAGGCCGTCCACTTCGAGCCGGGGGTCGGGTTCAGCGGGATCAGGTTGACGTGCACGCGATGATTCTTGAGCAGCCGGCCCAGCAGGTCGGCGCGCCATGCCTGGTCGTTGATGTCCCGGATCAGCGCGTACTCGATCGAGACCCGGCGCCCGGACACGTCCGCGTAGTGCCACGCGGCGTCCAGCACCTCGCGCACCTTCCAGCGGGTGTTCACCGGCACCAGGGTGTCGCGCAGCTCGTCGTCGGGCGCGTGCAGCGACACCGCGAGCCGGCACTTGAAGCCCTCGTCCGCGAAGCGGAGCATCGCCGGGACCAGGCCCACCGTCGACACGGTGATGCCGCGCTGGGACAGGCCCAGCCCGTCCGGCTCGGGGTCGGTCAGCCGGCGGATGGCGCCGACGACGCGCTTGTAGTTCGCGAGCGGCTCGCCCATGCCCATGAAGACGATGTTGGACAGCCGCGCCGGCCCGCCCGGGATCTCCCCGTCCCGCAGCGAGCGCATGCCCGCCACGATCTGGTGCACGATCTCGCCGGTCGACAGGTTCCGGTCCAGCCCGGCCTGGCCGGTGGCGCAGAACGGGCAGTTCATGCCGCAGCCCGCCTGCGAGCTGATGCACATCGTCACCCGGTCCGGGTAGCGCATCAGGACCGACTCGACCAGCGTCCCGTCGAACAGCCGCCACAGCGTCTTGCGCGTCGTGTCGTTGTCGGTGCTGGAGTGCCGCACCACCGACATCAGGTCCGGCAGCAGCCCCTCCGCCAGCTTCCCGCGCGCCGCCGCGGGGATGTCCGTCCAGGCGGCGGGATCATCGGCGTACCGCGCGAAATAGTGCTGCGACAGCTGCTTCGCGCGGAACGGCTTCTCCCCCAGCTCCGCGACGGCCTCCCGGCGCTCCTCGGGCGAGAGATCGGCAAGGTGCCGCGGCGGCTTCTTGGCTCCGCGCGGCGCGACGAATGTGAGTTCTCCGGGTGCAGGCATGGTTCATCCAGTGTCGCAGATCGATTGGGCCCGCCCAGGTCAGATGGGTGAGGCTCCCGTCACCCTCAGATGTCCCCTGTCAACGCCGGCCGACCTTTCACGGCCCGCAGACGGCCCGGAGGACGCGGCCCGCGCCGCCAGTGGGTCCGGCTGCGAGCAGTGGCTTCGGCCGGCTGGATCTTGTCCTTTTCACTGCACCATCTCTGGGTCCCTTGGGGGCCGTCTTCCTGGAGGCGGTGCCGGTGGAGGAGATGCGTCGTGCGCTTCTTGAGGGCAGATCCGGTCTGCCAGCCGTCGGTGCGGTACGGCCCGCCGGGGGGCGCCCCTCCGTGGTGGTCGATGCCCGCCGGCGGGACCTTCACCGACGTCGATCCGGAGACGCGCCGCCCCGACCGGCCGGTACCGCCGATGGCCGGTACCGCCGCGATCGGGGCGGTTGTGCATCTGCCGGCCACCGCCATCGAGGAGGGCCGGGACCTGTCCTCGATGAGCGGCATCCCGGCCGAGACCGCCTACCGTCTGCTGCCGGCCCGACGGCCCGGCCTCACCTCAGGTGCCGGCCGAAGAACCGGACCCCGTCCTCCAACTCGAACCACGGGGTGCCGGTGTGCCCACCGAGATTGGCGTGCAGCGTCTTCTCCTTGGTACCGAAGGAGTCGAACAGGTCCAAGGCCCGCTGCCGGGGATTCCCTTCGTCGTCCCACTGCAGCAGGAACAGCAGCGGGATGGTGACCAACCGGGCCTCCTCGCGCTGGGCGCGGGGCACGTAACCCCCGGCGAAGAAACCGGCGGCCGCGATGCGCGGCTCGACCACCGCCAGCCGAATGCCGACGGCGGTCCACCCCGCGTACCCGACCGGGCCGCCGATCCCGGGCAGCGAAAGGAGGGCGTCCAGGGTGGTCCGCCACTCCGGGACCGCCTTTTCGACCAGCGGGCCGACGAAGGACTCGAAGATCTCATCCACCGGCTCGCCGGCCTGCATCGCCCGGCGAAGGTCGGCGCGGGCCTACTCGTCGGCGGTGGAACGGGGCCGGTCACCGCACCCGGGGGCGTCGATGGCGGCCACCGCGTAGCCGCACGCCGCGGTGTGCCGGGCCCGGGCCACCAGCCGGGATTCCCCCTTGGGCAGACCGTTGTTGTGGGCCATCAGGATCAGCGGGGCCGGTGCGGCGGATTCGGGCGTCCACAGGGTGCCGGGGATCTCGCCGAGGGTGAATTCGCGCTCGAGGACGCCGCCGTCGAGGCGCTGTTCAGAAGTGAACTGCATGGTCGTGCCTTTCGGGAGTGCTCTTGAACGGCGCTCCCGGACGACCTATCGCCCGACCGTGACCCCGGAGGGGAGCACCCATGTCGATACTGTGTTCACGGATACCACCTCCTCGTTCTCTCGCACGGCTTCCGGAAACGTAGCGGTGGTCGCCGTGGTCCGCCAACAGGTTTTTGCGGGCTCCGGGGCCCGCCGCGAAGGCGGTCGCGCTCCGCCGGCAAGATCCAACGGATTGTCGAGGGACACCATGCCGAATCGCTCGATGCCTTCGCCGCCGGCGCCCAACTCAAGGAAGGCGTTGACCACACTCTGCCGCGCTGCTGCCGAGGCTTTGTCACGGAACACGATCAAGCGGATGGTGCAGTTGTTCGAGGGTCGGACCACCCTGACCGCCCACCTGACCCCGTCGTCGTCCGCGGAAGTCTCGACGATGTCGCCGATCGCCACGCCTCGCACGAAGAAGGGCGAGTTGGCCAGCTCGGCCCTTCCGTCCCCCCGGTCGATGGCCCACAGGCTCTCCACCCCGACCGGCGGCCAGCATGTGGGCCCGGATCGTGGCGATCTCCCCTCAATGGGGACCGCGCCATGGCGGACGCAACAAGGCCCACATGGCGAGTGGTTGGACAGAGTATTTGAACCGTTCGGCAAGTCGCTCCACAGTGGAGCGGCGCAGGGTGCACAGCCACACGTAACAGCTCAGGGAGACGCAGAGACATGTCCAGCTCTGCCACCACAAAGCCCGCGTCGCTGGCTCTTGACCCGTGCATAGATAGAGCGTCCACGTGACCGAGGTGGCTACTCCCAGTGCGACCAGGCCGGCCCTGGCTACCTGGCCGCGAACAGCCCAGCGGGAGGCAAGCAGGCCGGCGGGTATCTGGATAGCGACGTGGAACATCAGGACCCAGATCAGCAGCCCGAACGCTTGCCCATAGACTGCCGTGGACACGGCCGGAATCCAGCACAAGCCGATGAACAGCAGTACGCCGCTCTGGTGCATAGCGGCAATGTTCAACGGAACGTGCCACGCCCCGATCCAGCGGCGCTCGTTGTCGCTCGCCTGCACGACGACCTCCCCTGGAGGCATAAGCCGCCCCCGCCGTTGCTGGCCAGCAGTCTACGCGCAAGAGCGCAGAGCGACTTTGGGCGGGAGCTGCCACGGGGCGAGAGATCCGGGTCCGTACGCTGGCCGCGAATCGGTCGGCTCCTGCCTGGACGAGTTGATCGTGACCTGAGCGGCCCGAACGGGTGAGGGACGGTCACCCCCGGGCGTCGCAGCGGCCGGCAACGTTGGCCAGCCTTTCACGGCCCAGCGAGGACCCGGGGTTGTCGACACGGGCGGCGTTCTTTCACTCCGGTGATCGCCGATCGGGTGACTGCCGCCCAATGGCCCGTGAAGAGGCTGCGCCACTGGGATGACCTGCGCGGCAGACGCCCGCGGGCGGGGGTACGGATCACCTCGACATGGGCCCGAGCCACGCCGAAGCCCCGGCGGTTCGGCTCCGGGCCGAGATCGACGAGGAGTCCCCACATGAGTCCTGCAGACAGGACCCCGCCGCCTTCCAGGCGGTCCCTCCGGCGGTACGGACGGCTCACCGGCATCGCGGCGCCGGCGGCCCTCGCCGCCGCGATATCGGCGTCCGCTCTCGTCCCGGCACAGGCAGCCGACACAGGCGGCACGTCGGCACCCGCGGCATCGGCGTCGAGCTTCCCGTGGCCGCCCGGCCCGTACGACGACGACGATCCGTTCCCGTACACCGATTTCGGTCCGGGCCCCGGTCTCGGTCTGGGTCCGGGCCTCGGTCTCGGTCCCCTTCTCGGACCGCGCCCCGGTCCCGACCTCGACCACTACCCCGACTCCTTCACCGGCCCCCGCCCCGGCCCCGGCTACGGTCCGTTCCCCGGACCGGGCAGGCTCGCGGGATGCGACATCGACTCGATCGGCGACGCCGACGCCACCGGCCGCGACTTCTCCGTCGTCGTGGTCCGCGGACGGACGTACGTCGGCGAGAGCGACCCCACCGCCCAGGTGGGCGGCAGCACCTTTACCTGGCAGAACCTCAGCGGACGCCGCGGGTACCCCTCCACCGGGGTCTGCGGCGCGAGTGTGAGCCTTGTTCCCACTGACCAGTTGTCGGTCAAGGTCGTCACCTTCCGCGGTGAGGTGCTGGAGAACCGCTGCATCATCACCGATACCGGCCTGGCCTGCGACGACTGGACCCCGGTCCTGGGCCAGCGGCCCCCTCGGGTCCCCTGACCGCTCCCCGAGGATGTACCCGGGCGGTGGCCGGCGATCGGCCGGTCACCGCCCGTCCTGCGGAACGCGAACAAGGGCTGAAGCGGCCCGAGGCAGTTGACCGGGCATGCCGCAATCTGCGGGCGTGCGCCCCCGGATGGCCAACAGCCCTACGCGCTGCACCACTTGGACGGCCCGGGCGGCCGTGCGGGTGGTCTCGGGTACATATCACGTCGACGTGGCCCGAGCCGCGCCGGAAGTCCTTCCGGTGCGGCTCGGGCTCGAGATCGACGAGGAGTCCCGACATGAGTCCTGCGGACAGGACCTCTCCGCCGTCAAGGCGGTTCCTCCGGCGGTACGGACGGCTCACCGGCATAGTCGCGCCGGCGGCCCTTGTCGCCACCGCGCTGGCGTCGCCCGTACCCGTCGCGGCCCGGGCCGCCGGCCCCGCCGCCACGGTCGTCGCAGAACAGCACCGGCCGCCCGCGGCGGACCCCGCGGCGATCCGCGACTGGAACGCCATCACCACCGACGTCATCAGCGCCAGCCTCACCCCCACCCGGCCCTCGGGGCAGGCGGTCACCTGGCACGGAGTCGTATCGGTCGCCGTCTACAACGCCGTGGTCGGCATCGAGGGCCGCTACACGCCCTACAAGTGGCGGGCACGCGGGCCCGCCACCGCGTCGCCCGAGGCGGCGGCCGTGACCGCCGCACACCACGTGCTGCTCGCCGACTTCCCCGCGTCCCGGACGCTGCTCGACGCCGCGTACGCCGATTCCCTCGCCAAGATCCCCGACGGCAAGGCCAAGCGGCAGGGCGTGGCCTTCGGAGCACGCGCAGCCGACCGCGTACTCGAACTGCGCCAAGGCGATGGCCGGTTCGACGCTCTGGAGTTCACCACCCCGCCCGCGCCAGGTGTCTGGCGTCCCACTCCGCCGGCCAACCTCCCCTTCATCGACACCTGGCTCGCCCGGCTGCGCCCGCTGCTGCTCACCTCCCCGGCCCAGTTCCGGCCCGGCCCGCCGCCCGCCCTCACGTCGGCCCGCTACGCCCAGGACGTGAACGAGGTGAAGACCATGGGGGCGAGGACCGGCTCGCTCCGCACCGCGCCGCAGACCGAGACCGCCCTGTTCTTCGGGGGCAATCTGACGGTGCAGTTCCAGACGGCGTTCCGCGACTACAGCTCACGGCACCACCTGGACATCGCGGACACGGCGAGGTTGTTCGCCGCGGCGAACGCCTCGGCCACCGACGCCGTCATCACCACGTGGAACTCCAAGTTCCACTACGGTTCCTGGCGGCCGATCACCGCCATCCAGCAGGCGGGCACCGACGGCAACCCGGCGACCGAACCCGATCCCCAGTGGCAGCCGCTGCTCATCACGCCGCCGCACCCCGACTACATCAGCGGGCACGCGGCGGTCGCCGGGGCCGTCACCCAGACCCTGACCGGCATCCTGGGCACGTCCCACCTCGACCTCGACATCCCCTCCGACGCCACGGGCACGACACGGCGGTACGACGACGCCGTCAAGCTCAACGAGGACATGATCGACGCCCGCGTCTGGGCCGGGATCCACACCCGCACGGCGGACACCGAGGGGTGCCGGGCGGGCGCGCGCGTCGGCGTCTGGACGCTCACCCACTACTTCCAACCACTGCACCCGGCAATCCCGCAGTCGTCACCGCCCATCCCGGACGCCTGCCCGCGCGACGGCACGAGCTGACCGCACCGGCGCTGTTCCCCTTCCGCTCCGGCCCGTTGACGAGCCGGCGGCAGTCGTCGGCGTGATCACGAGAGCGCCCTCCCGGGCCCGCGGAACGGCCCGGAAGGGCGCTCACGCATGGGAAGTGACGGACGGAGGCAGCACCGGTGCCCGGCCCGGACCCGACCATTAGAGTGATCACCATCGCTTGCCGGAAGACGGGCTGCCGCAGGCGAAGGGGAGGGCCGGTTCCATGAATTGGGTCGTCGGGACGGGCATCGTCGTCGGCCTGCCGGCGATGACGGCGGGCGCGATCGCGCTGCGTACCGGGAGGACGGTGCCCTGGCTGCGCCGCAAGGTCTTGCGGCCGCGGATCCACTGGCTGGGGGCGTTGCTGGTCGGCACGCCCAGCGTGGTGCAGGGACTCTTCCATTTCCAGGTCCTGCCGGGCCCGTACTGGGAGATCCGCTTCTTCGGCGGCAACGCTCTGCTGTTCAGCGGGCTGCTGCTCATGGGACTCGGGCAGGCACTGCACCCCCGCAACCGCGTGATCGAACCGCACGGGAACGGCTGATCCGCCGCGGGCGGGCCAGGAGGCGCTGCCGCAACGACCAAACCGCGGAACCCTGTTGTGCGCCCCCGGAGGCGAGGGGCACCCGGGGCACCCCCGGCCGAGGTCCGCGCGCACTCAGGAAGAGCGCTCCCGCTCCGGCCGGCAGATCTCGCAGGGCGTGACGTCCGGCATGCCCAGGGCCACCTCGAACTCCTGCCGGTTGAGCCTGCCGCCCCCGGGGACGCGGCAGTCGTCCCGGTGCACCACGCCGCGCCCCGCGCCGCCCCGGGTCTCGGGCACGCTCTGCAGCCGCCATGCGCGGGCGGGAGCGCGGGGGCGTGTGCGGCCCTGCGGAGGGACGTCGGCTCCCGTCTCCGCTCCGGTCCCCGCTCCGGCCGCGGCACCGGATTCGGCCTCCTGGATCTTGGCGTCGACTGCGGCGATCTGCATCTGCAGATAGAGGCGGATCACCCGCAGGCGCTGCGGATCCGGAGGAAGCTCGTACACACGTTCGAGTGTATGCGGCGGGCGCACCAGGGACCAGCCGCGCGGGCCGAAGGACTCTCCCCGCGAGGGCACGGCGGGCCGCGACACCGCAGGTCGCAGGCCGCGTACGAGCCGGGCGGCCCATGGGGCGGATGGTCCTTCCCGTGGAGGACACGCCCGGGCTCATCCCATCGACGGAGGCCCGAAAGCCCTCCTGAGGCAGAGGGGCGGGGCCCCTCGCAACCGGATGATTGGTCATGGATCGGGCACGGCCGGCACGGTCGTCCCCATGACGAAAGGCGTGACCATGCACATCTCGTCCCGGACCGCAGACCGCAGCCCCGACTCCGACGTCCACGCCAAGGGCAAGGACACGGCCACCTGGATCGCCAAGGCGATCATCGGCATCGTCACGCCGCACAACGTCTACGACCTCCCGGCGGCGAAGCAGTGACTCTCGGGGCTCGGTCGAGGACCGTCGCCTCGACGCCCCGGTCAGGGCGGGGCGCCGGCTGCGGGCACACCCGGCGGTCGGCGCCGCCGACGCCCAGCAGCCGCACCCGGTGCGGCGGTTCCTCGTCAACGGCCTGAGCCCCGAGTCGGACGGGGACGCGACGGGGGCCGGCCAAGCGGTCGGCTCGGCCCGCATCGCGTCCCCGTCCTCCCGTACGCCCCGGAGGAGTTCACCCGGAACCAGATCGCCGCGTACCGGACGCGGTCTCCTCCCCCGCCCGCGGCTGCGTCAGGATGGGCCCATGGACACGATCATCAGCGCCGCCGGCCTCGTCGCCGAAATGAGGACCGGTCCCGCACCGGTGCTCCTTGACGTCCGGTACGAGCGCGGCGGCCCGTCCGGACGGGTCGCGTACGAAGCGGGGCACATCCCGGGCGCGGTGTACGTCGACCTGGAGGCGGAGCTCGCGGGGCCGGCGGGCGCGGGCGGACGGCATCCGCTGCCGGACGCCGGGGTGCTCGCGGAGGCGATGCGGCAGGCCGGGGTGAGCGGTGACAGCCGGGTGGTCGCCTATGACGGCGGGCAGGGCTGGGCCGCGGCGCGGGCCTGGTGGACGCTGCGCTGGGCGGGGCACCGGGACGTACGCGTGCTGGACGGCGGGCTGCCCGCCTGGACCTCCGCCGGGGGCGCGCTGACCGCGGACGCCGCCGTGCCGGACCGCGGGGACTTCGAGGCTGTTCCGGGCGCGCTGCCCGTGCTGAGCGCCGACGACGCGGCGGCGCGGGCCCGTACCGGGGTGCTGCTGGACGCGCGGGCGGCCGAGCGCTACCGCGGGGAGGTCGAACCGCTCGATCCGGTGGGCGGCCACATTCCGGGGGCCGTGTCGGCTCCGACCGCGGAGAACGTCACCGCCGACGGCACCTTCCGTGCCGCCCGCGATCTGGCGGACCGGTTCGCCGCCCTGGGTGTCACCGCGGGCGGCGGCACGGTGGGCGTCTACTGCGGTTCCGGGGTCTCGGCCGCCCAGCAGGTGCTGGCCCTGGCCGTCGCGGGGATCGACGCCGCACTGTACGTCGGCTCATGGAGCGAGTGGAGCGCCGACCCCGCCCGTCCCGTGGCCACGGGACACCTGCCGGGCTGAGGCCCGAACGGCACAGGGTAGACGCCCGTACGCGGGATCAGCTCGATCCGACGAAGATCACCAGCAGCAGCCACACCACGGGGGCGGTCGGCAGCAGCGAGTCGAGGCGGTCCATGATGCCGCCGTGGCCGGGCAGGAGCTTGCCCATGTCCTTGATGCCGAGATCCCGCTTGATCATGGACTCGCCCAGGTCGCCGAGCGTGGCACTGGCGGCGACGGCGAGGCCGAGCAGCAGGCCCTGCCACCACTGGCCGCCGTCGATCAGGAACTGCATGGACAGGGCACCCGCGGCCATCGCGAAGGTGATCGCGCCGGCCAGGCCCTCGCGGGTCTTGCCGGGGCTGATGCGGGGAGCGAGCTTGTGCGTGCCAAAGCGCCAACCGACGGCGTAGGCACCGGTGTCGCTGATCACCGTGAGGAGCAGGAAGACGAAGACCCGCCACGGGCCGTCGTGCGCGGCGAGCATCATCACCACGAACGTGGCCAGGAAGGGCACGTAGAAGGCGGCGAAGACACCGGCCGTGACATCGCGGAGGTAGTTCTCCGGGGGCTCCGTCATGCGCCACACCAGGACGGCGAGCGCGGTCAGCGCCATCGCCACCCACGCGCCCTCGGCGCCGCGCACATAGCCCGCGACGACCATGGCGGCGCCGCCGACGGCGAGCGGCACCAGGGGGGCCCGGATCTCCTTGCGCTCGGCCAGGCGCGAGGTGAGCTCCCACAGGCCCACCACGACCGCCGCGGCGACGACGCCCACGAAGACGGCCTTGACGATGAAGAGCGAGGCGATGATGACGACGCCGAGACCGACGCCGACCCCTATCGCGGCCCGCAGATTGCGCCCGGCGCTCTTCTTCGCCCGGCCGCCGTTCCCATCCGCTTCTGAAGGCTGCGGCGCGGAACGGTCGGGCCGGGCGGAGTGCCGCTCCGGTTCGGGGGCGTCGTCGCGGAACAAGGGGCCGCTCATCTGAGTGGCCCCTTCATCCTCGCCTCCCCAGGAGCCGGCATGTGGCGAGGGCCCCCAAGAAGAGTCGTTCACGGAGATTCGCCTCGCGTTTTCGTCCGGTCCGGGTCGGTCGGGTGGATGGGTGGGTGGGTGAACTGCGGTCGTACGGAGTCGCAGTCGCGGAGCTGATCCGGCGGGGCGCCGGGATCAGACCTCCAGCAGCTCGGCTTCCTTGTGCTTGAGCAGCTCGTCGACCTGCGCGACGTACTTGTGCGTCGTGTCGTCGAGCTCCTTCTCCGCGCGGCGTACCTCGTCCTCGCCCGTCTCGCCGTCCTTGACGAGCTTGTCGAGGGTCTCCTTGGCCTTGCGGCGCACACTGCGGATCGAGATCCGGGCGTCCTCCGCCTTGCCGCGGGCGACCTTGATGTACTCCTTGCGGCGTTCCTCGGTGAGCTGCGGGAAGACCACCCGGATGATACGGCCGTCGTTGGTCGGGTTGACACCCAGGTCGGAGTCCCGGATGGCCTGTTCGATGTTGCGGAGCGCGGAGTTGTCGAAAGGCGTGATCACGGCCATCCGCGCCTCGGGCACCGCGAAGGAGGCGAGCTGGTTGATCGGGGTCGGGGCACCGTAGTAGTCCGCCACGATCTTGTTGAACATCGCCGGGTGGGCACGGCCGGTGCGGATCGCGGCGAAGTCCTCCTTGGCGACCACGACGGCCTTCTCCATCTTCTCCTCGGCCTCGAGGAGGGTCTCTTCAATCACCATGTGCTCCTGGTATTCAGAAGGCAGAGCCTCGGCCCTTGCGCGCGTCTTTCCTGCACGGTGTCCGACCGGCAGCGTCTTGTCCATCCCCGTTCCGGGCAGATCGCCGGCCGGGTTGCGGCCGGCGTCGTCCGTCAGCGGGCGCCCGTGTCGTTGACGAGCGTGCCGATCTTCTCACCCTTCACGGCCCGCGCGATGTTGCCCTCCGCGAGCAGCTCGAAGACGAGGATCGGAAGCTTGTTGTCCTGGCACAGCGTGATCGCCGTCAGGTCCGCGACGCGCAGGTCGCGGGCGATGACGTCGACGTACTCCAGGGCGTCGAACATCACCGCGTCGGGGTTCGAGCGGGGGTCGGCGTCGTAGACCCCGTCGACACCGTTCTTGCCCATCAGCAGCGCCTCGGCGTGGATCTCCAGTGCACGCTGCGCGGCGGTGGTGTCGGTGGAGAAGTACGGCATGCCCATACCGGCGCCGAAGATGACGACCCGGCCCTTCTCCAGGTGGCGCACGGCGCGGAGCGGGATGTACGGCTCGGCGACCTGGCCCATGGTGATCGCGGTCTGCACGCGCGACTGGATGCCCTCCTTCTCCAGGAAGTCCTGGAGGGCGAGGCAGTTCATCACCGTGCCGAGCATGCCCATGTAGTCGGAGCGTGCCCGGTCCATGCCGCGCTGCTGGAGTTGGGCGCCGCGGAAGAAGTTGCCGCCGCCGATGACGACGGCGATCTCGTAGCCGTCGCGGACCACCGCCGCGATCTCCCGGGCCATCGTGTGCACGACGTCGGGGTCGACGCCCAGCCCCCCTCCGCCGGCGAAAGCCTCACCGGACAGCTTGAGCAGATACCGGCCCTTGTGGGTGCTGCCGGTGGTGGTGTGTGCCTTGTCGGCGCCCTGATCCATGGAGATCTCTCCTCGTGCACGTACGAAGAAGGCCATTGCCGAGGGTCCGTGATCGTTCCCTGTGGGCAATGGCCTCCTCGTTACAACTGCGGCCTGCCGGTGAGCGGCCGGCTGCGTACGACCCTATCGGGGCCGTCGGTCAAACGCTTGCGCGGCTGGTCGCTCAGACGCCGACGCGGAAGCGGGCGAAGCGCTTCAGCGACACGCCGGCCTCGTCGAGGACCTTCTGCACGGTCTTCTTGTTGTCCTTGGCGAAGGCCTGCTCGAGAACGACGTTCTCCTTGAAGAAGCCGTTGACGCGACCCTCGACGATCTTCGCCAGGGCGGCCTCGGGCTTGCCCTCCTCGCGGGCGGTGGCCTCGGCGACGCGACGCTCGTTCTCGACGGTCTCGGCCGGGACCTCCTCGCGGGAGAGGAAGATCGGCGCGAAGGCGGCGATGTGCTGCGCGACGTCCTTGGCGACCTCGGCGTTCGCCTTGTCCAGCTCGACCAGGACGCCGACCTGCGGGGGCAGGTCCGGGCTGGTGCGGTGCAGGTAGGAGGCGACGTAGCCGTCGGTGAACTGCGCGAAGCGGTCCAGGACGATCTTCTCGCCGAGGGTGGCGTTGGCCTCGTCGACGAAGGCCTGGACGGTCTGGCCGTCCTTGATCTCGGAGGCGAGCAGCGTCTCCAGGTCGGCCGGCTTGCTGGCGGCGACGTGGGCGGCGATGGCGTCGGCGGTGGCCACGAACTTGTCGCCCTTGGCGACGAAGTCGGTCTCGCACTTGAGCTCGACGAGGACACCCTCGCTGTTGTCACCGGCGATGAGGGACACGACGGCACCGTTGGAGGCGGAGCGGCCCTCGCGCTTGGTGACACCCTTCTGGCCCTTGACCCGAAGGATCTCGACGGCCTTGTCCAGGTCGCCCTCGGCCTCCTCGAGCGCCTTCTTGCAGTCCATCATGCCCGCGGCGGTGAGCTCGCGGAGCTTCTTGACGTCGGCGGCGGTGAAGTTCGCCATGGTCTGTCAGTCTCTTCTCGGAAGTCGGTGGATCCGGTGAGCGGTGGTTCTACGGACGAACGGCGGGGGCCGCAGCCCCCGCCGTCCTCACACGCATCGGAAGGCGGGCTGAGGCTCAGGCCTGCTCGGCGTCGGCGGCGGGCGCCTCAGCAGCAGGGGCCTCAGCAGCAGGGGCCTCGGCGGCCTCGGCCGGAGCGGCCTCGGCAGCGGTCTCCTCGGCCTTCGCCTTGTCGCCCTCGAGCAGCTCGCGCTCCCAGGCGGCCAGCGGCTCACCCTCGGCCTTGTCACCGGCGGTGGCGGCGCCGGAGCGGGCGATGAGGCCCTCGGCGACGGCGTCGGCGATCACGCGGGTCAGCAGGGTGACGGAGCGGATCGCGTCGTCGTTGCCCGGGATCTTGTAGTCGACCTCGTCGGGGTCGCAGTTGGTGTCGAGGATCGCGACGACCGGGATACGGAGCTTGCGCGCCTCACCGACGGCGATGTGCTCCTTCTTGGTGTCCACGATCCAGACGGCGCTCGGCACCTTCTGCATCTCGCGGATACCACCGAGGGTCTTCTCCAGCTTCTCCTTCTCACGGGAGAGGACCAGGAGCTCCTTCTTGGTGAGGCCGGAGGCGGCCACGTCCTCGAAGTCGATCTCCTCGAGCTCCTTCAGGCGCTGCAGGCGCTTGTAGACGGTCGAGAAGTTGGTGAGCATGCCGCCCAGCCAGCGCTGGTTGACGTAGGGCATGCCGACGCGGGTCGCCTGCTCGGCGATGGCCTCCTGGGCCTGCTTCTTCGTGCCGACGAAGAGGATGGTGCCGCCGTGCGCGACGGTCTCCTTGACGAACTCGTAGGCGCGGTCGATGTACGACAGCGACTGGAGCAGGTCGATGATGTAGATGCCGTTGCGCTCGGTGAAGATGAAGCGCTTCATCTTCGGGTTCCAGCGGCGGGTCTGGTGCCCGAAGTGGACACCGCTTTCCAGCAGCTCCCGCATCGTGACGACGGCCATGGCCGTACTCCTAGAGATACTCGGTTTCCGTGGCCGCCGGACGGTGGCCACGCCTGACGCCCCGAACGCGCCGTGCCACGAGGGACCGAGGAGCGCGTCCACCGCTCGCTAGAGGGCGGTGGCGGGGCGTGCGAAGTCGACCCGGTGACCCGGATCGCCATGGAAAGTGTACGGGACCGCCGGAGCGGCGGGCGACATCGTGCCTGGGGGTAGGGGCCGTCCGTGGGTTTTCCACAGGCCGGCTTCATGATCGTCCGGCTGTCGCGGGCAACGCCACCGTTGTTCCATGACGAGATACCTGGTGATGGTGATGGCGGTGCTGGCGTGGCTCGGGGGCCTCGTGCAGCCGGTGAGGGCGTCCGCCGGGGCGCCGGGCGGTGCGGTGGACGGGGGCGGAGACCGGGCCTGGCCAGTGGCTCCGACGGGCGGACTGCGGCGGCCGGCGGTGGAGCGCGGCTTCGATCCGCCGGCGGCGCCGTGGGCGGCGGGGCACCGGGGGGTGGATCTGCGCGCGGGGCCCGGCGCACCGGTGCGCGCGGCGGCGCCCGGCCGGGTGTCGTACGCCGGGGCGGTGGCGGGGCGCGGGGTCGTGGCGATCCTGCTCGCCGGCGGGCTGCGCATCACGTACCAGCCGGTGCGGTCCTCGGTCGCGGTGGGCGACGAGGTCGGCGCGGGGCAGGTCGTGGGGGTGCTCGAACAGGGGCCCTGGCACTGCCCCGGCGGCTGTCTGCACTGGGGGCTGCTGCGCGGGGAGGTCTATCTCGATCCGCTGTCGCTGCTCCCGGACGGGATGCTGCGCGGCGGGCCGTCGCGGCTGCTGCCGGTCTTCGGGGTGCCGGTGCCGTCGGGGGTCAGCCCCGGGGCTTAACCGAGGGCTCCGCGCAGGGCCATGGTGACGGCGGCGTCGGCGATGGCGTCCGGCTCCTCGGCGGCGCCGAGCTCGATGCGGCGTACGGCGGCGTCCACGATGCCCTGGAGCAGCATCGCGGTGAGCCTCGGCTCGCGGTGGCCGAGCGAACCGAGCGCTTCGACGACCATGGCGATCAGGCCGCCGTGGGCGGCGCGGATCTTCTCACGGGCACCGGCGTCGAGTTCGCCGGCGGAGATCGCGACCACGGCCCGGTGCCGGCGGTCACCGACGAGCGCGAGCTGGCTGCGGACGTACGCCTCGATCTTGGCCTCGGCGGTGGGGGCGGCCTCCATGGCCGACTCGACCTCCGCCGCCCAGACCGGGAAGTCGACGGCGCACAGCTCCTCGACGACGGCGGCCCGGGAGCGGAAGTACTCGTACACCGAGGACCTGGCCAGCCCGGTGCGCTCCGCCAGGGCGGGGAAGGTCAGGGCCTCCGTCCCGCCCTCGGAGAGCAGACTGCGCGCGGCGTCCAGCAGGGCCTCGCGCTGCATCGACCGGTGCTCGGCCACCGAGGCCGCTCGAATCTTGGGCACCTCACCACTGTACGGAAGCGGTGCGGCCACCGGGCGCACCCGTCGGCAAAGCTCGTTCAACGGCCGACGTCGGCCAGTTTCGCGCGCAATTGCAGAACGGATTTGGTGTGGATCTGGCTGACCCTGCTCTCGGTGACGCCGAGCACCTGTCCGATCTCGGCGAGCGTGAGCCCCTCGTAGTAGTAGAGGGTGACCACGGTCTTCTCGCGTTCGGGCAGGGTGTTCACGGCGCGGGCCAGCAGCCGGCGCAGCTCGCGGTCCTCGGCGACCTCGACGGGGTTGTCGGCACCGGTGTCCTCCAGGGTGTCGACCAGGGTGAGCCGGTCGCCGCCCTCGGTGCCAGCGTGGAGCAGTTCCTCGAGCGCGACCACGTTGGCCAGGGAGAGCTGGCTGAAGACGCCGTGCAGCTCCTCCAGGGCGATGCCCATCTCGGCGGCGACCTCCGACTCGCTCGGGGTGCGCCGCAGCGAGGCCTCCAGCGTGGCGTAGGCACGCTCGACCGCCCGGGCCTTCTGCCGCACGGAGCGCGGGATCCAGTCCAGGGCCCGCAGTTCGTCGATCATGGCCCCGCGGATCCGGGTGATCGCGTAGGTTTCGAACTTGATCGCGCGCTCCGGGTCGAACTTCTCGATGGCGTCGATGAGTCCGAAGACCCCGGAGGAGACGAAGTCCGCCTGTTCCACATTGGCGGGCAGGCCGACGCTCACCCGTCCTGCCACGTACTTCACCAGGGGCGAGTAGTGCAGGATCAGCTGCTCGCGCAGGCGTGCGTCCCCCGTGGCCTTGTAGGTCCGCCACAGCGCGTCGAGCGAGGTGGGGGCGGGCGGCCGGGGGTTTCCGGTGACGGCGGTCGCCGCCGTGCTGCCGTCGGGCCCGGGAGTGTGCCGGTGCATGCGTCGATTTGAGCCGTTCTGCGTGACCTGAGGGACGGGCGGGACTCCAATCCCCTTGAGCGTAGCGTGACGATACCGTCGCTCAGGGCGACGTTCGGGTGTCCCCATAACCTCGCCATCCCGGGGGTCCCAGGTCAAGAACCGTCCTGTCACCTGATGGTGTGTTCACCGTCAGAGCGTGTCGGCTTGGCGCCCGCCCCCTGCCTCGGCCCCCTCCGTGCGGTTTCGTGCCAACCTCCAGCGCGGGCCGTCCCGTTCCACGAAACCGAGGACGTGCAGCTCATGGAGCCTGGCGAGGGTTTCGTCGGCGGTGCGGCCGGCGGCGACCGCGAGGTCCGCGCAGCCGGCGGCGCCCCGGGCGGGCACGGCCTCCAGCACGAGCGCGGCGTCGGGCGGCAGCAGATCCCGTGGCAGGACCGGTCCGCGGCGCTCCGGTCCGAGGTCCTCGCCGATGAGGCCGACGAGCTCGATGACATCGGCGGCGCCGGTGACCAGCATCCCGTCCGCGCGCAGCAGCTCATGGACCCCCTGGGACAGCGCCGACGTGCACGGACCCGGCACGCCCATGACGAAACGGCCCAGCTTGCGGGCCCGGCGGGCGGTGATGAGGGCACCGCTGCGGTACTGGGCCTCGACGACGACGGTGCCCCGGGTGAGGGCGGCGATCACACGGTTGCGGAGCACGAAGCGGCTGCGGGTGGGATGCGATCCGGGCGGCAATTCACCGATGAGCAGGCCCTGTTCGGCGATGCGTCCGATCAACTCGGCATGACCCGGCGGATACGGCACGTCCACACCGGAGGCGACGACACCGACGGTCGCCCCGGTCGCGGACAGCGAGCCGCGGTGCGCGGCACCGTCGATGCCGTAGGCGGCCCCGGAGACGACGACCCAGCCGGCCTCCGCGAGGTCGGCGCCGAGGGTCGCGGCCATGTGGGAGCCGTAGTCGGTGCACGCCCGGGCGCCCACGACGGCGACCGATCGCAGCGCCCTCATCCGCAGGGATGCACCGCCGCGCACCCACAGCCCGTACGGGCGTTCGTCGCCCAGGTCGTCGAGCTGCCGGGGCCAGTCGGGGTCGCCGGGGCACACGAAGCGGACGCCCCGGGCCCGGGCCGCCGCCAGATCCCGCTCGGGGTCTGTGCGGCGGGCCCGCACCGCGTACCCGGCGGTCCGCCGCTCCCCGCTCCCGGGCAGTTCCTCGCCCGCCGTGACCGCCCGGACGGTCTCGACGGGGCCGAGCTCCCGCAGCCAGGCCCCGAAGGCCGCGTCGCCGGGCTCGGCGATCCGCGTCACGGCGACGCGGGCCAGGCGTTCCTCAGGAGTCGGGGGCGGCTCATCCCCCGGATCCGGTGCGGCGGCCTCGTCCGTGCCGAACAGCGCGTCCGTCATCGCACGCCCCCCGTCGCGGCCGCCATGCCGCGGCGCACGCCGGTGCGCAGCTCCAGGGCACGTTCCATGTCGACGCCGTCGGGCCGGTCGCGGCCCGCGAGGTCGGCGACCGTCCAGGCGACGCGCAGGACGCGGTCCAGGCCGCGTGCGGTGAGCAGCCCGCGCTCCATGTCCCGCTCGGCCGAGCGCAGGGCCCCGGGGGCCACGGCCCAGCGGGTGCGCAGCTCGTGCCCGGGGACCTCGCTGTTGAGTCGCCAGGGGGTACCCGCGTACCGGGCGACGGCGCGCTCACGGGCCTCGCGCACCCGTGCGGCGACCACCCCGGTGGACTCCGAGGAACCGGCGCCGCCGATCAGCTCGGAGCGGCTCACGGCCTCCACCTCCACCCGCAGGTCGACCCGGTCCAGGAGCGGCCCGGACAGCCGCCCCTGGTAGCGGCGGATCATGCTGGGCGTGCAGTCGCACGTGCCGCCCGGCGATCCGTACCGCCCGCAGGGGCAGGGGTTGGCCGCCAGAACGAGCAGGAACCGGGCGGGAAGCCGGACGACTCCTGCGGCCCTGGCGATGACCACATGCCCGGACTCCAGGGGCTGGCGCAGCGCGTCGAGGGCCTGACCGTGGAACTCGGGGGCCTCGTCCAGGAAGAGCACGCCCTTGTGCGAGAGCGAGACGGCGCCCGGCCGCGGCAGTGCGTTGCCGCCGCCGACCAGGGACTGCATGGTCGCCGAGTGGTGCGGGGCGCAGTAGGGCGGCCGGTCCACCAGGTGCCGGCCGGGTGGCAGGATCCCGGCGACCGAGTGCACGGCGGTGACCTCGACCGCCTCCTCCCGGGTGAGCGGCGGGAGCAGGCCGGGCAGCCGCTCCGCCAGCATGGTCTTTCCCGCGCCTGGCGGGCCCTTGAGGTAGATGTGGTGGCCGCCCGCGGCGGCGACCTCCAGGGCGATCCTGGCGGTGCCCTGGCCTGCGACGTCGGCCAGGTCGGGGGTGCTGGTGTCGCTGAGCCCGGTGCCGTGGCCGGCGCCGGGGAGGGTGAGGCCGGCCAGCATCGGATCGGGACGCCCGTCGGCGGGCTCCTCGGCCTCCTCCGGGGCGAGCTCGTCGTTGAGCAGGGCGACGAGCTGCCGCAGGCTGCGGACGCCGAGCACGCAGACCCCCGGCACGAGCGAGGCCTCGGCGACCGTGCGCTCGGGCACCACGACATGGCGGTATCCGGCGTCGGCGGCGGCGAGAACGGCGGGCAGCACCCCGCGGACCGGGCGGACCCGGCCGTCGAGGCCGAGCTCGCCGATCATCATCAGGTCCGCGATGTCCTGTGGGGCGATCCGGTCGTTCGCGGCGAGGACGGCACACGCGACCGCCAGGTCGAAGCCGCTGCCGCCCTTGGGGACGGAGGCCGGGCTGAGGCCCACCGTGAGCTTCTTCTGGGGCCAGGTCTCGCCGCTGTTGACGATGGCGGCACGGACCCGGTCACGGCTCTCGCTGAGGCTCTTGTCCGGCAGCCCCACCAGCGTGAACGCCGCCACCCCGGCCTCCAGGTCCGCCTGGACCTCGACGACGACGCCCTCCACGCCGAGCAGCGCCACGGAACACGTACGGGCGAATCCCATCACGCCACCCCCCGCACGTGCTCGACGCGCGCCGCGCCCCGCGCGGGCAGCATCACACCGACCACGTCGATCCGTACGCCGCCCGGTGGCGGCCCGCCGTGGTCGGCCAGCCAGCATTCCGCGAGCCGGCGCAACCGCTCGGTCTTGCGCGCGGTGACGGCGGCCATCGGGTGCTCACCGCCGCCCTCGGCGCGCGACTTCACCTCGCACACGACGAGCGCGTCCCCGTCCGCCGCCACGATGTCGATCTCGCCGTGGCGTTCGCGGTGCCGGCACCGCCAGTTCCGCTCCAGCACGGTCATCCCGGCCGCGGTCAGTGACCGCGCCGCCAGTTCCTCGCCGTAGCGTCCGAAAGCTCCTCGGGCGTTCATCCGTACCACCTCCGTCACTCACTGTGAGGGAGGTGGCATCCGAGAGATGATCTTGATGGGGGCTGTGGACAACCCGTCAGCCCCGGCCGCTTCAGCCGTTTCGGCCTTTTCAGGCGTTTCGGCCGTTTCAGCCGTTGAAGCCGGATTCATCCGACGGCAGATCGAGGTCGGCCTTGTTCAGCTCCTCGATGTTCACGTCCTTGAAAGTCAGCACGCGCACCTGCTTCACGAAGCGCGCCGGCCGGTACATGTCCCACACCCACGCGTCGGCCATGGAGACCTCGAAGAACACCTCGCCCTGGACCGAGTGCACCTGCATCTCGTAGTCATTGGTGAGGTAGAACCGACGCTCCGTTTCGATCACGTACTTGAACAGGCCGACGACATCCCGGTACTCCCGGTAGAGCTTCAGCTCCATCTCGGTCTCGTACTTCTCGAGGTCCTCGGCACTCATGGCATGTTCCCCTTCAGCCGTACGTCCCCCCATTGTGCGTCAGTCACGCTCCGTCCCCAGGTGAATCGGGGACAATGGGGGACCTTCGTCGAGCAGTGCGCGCAGCAGCTCGGCGAGCCTGGTCGGATACACCGTCTCATGCGAGCCGAGCAGTTCCTCACAGGTCCACCATCGCAGCCCGTCGACGCTTCGCTGCTCCAGCTCCGTGAGACCGCTCGGATGGACGCGGGTGTCCTCGGTGCGGGCGAGGTAGTACCACTCGTCCTGCTCCCAGCGCCGGCCGTCGAAGTCGAAGGCGCAGGAGCGCTCCCACAGCACCGGCCCGAGCAGCGCCGAGGTGATCCCGGTCTCCTCCGCGAGCTCGCGGCGTGCCGCGTCGTCCAGGCTCTCGCCCTCCTCGACACCGCCGCCCGGCGTGAACCACCAGGTCATGGACGGGTCGTCCGGCTCGTACCCGTGCAGCAGCAGGATCCGGTCGGAGGGGTCGAGCAGGACGACCCGTGCCGCACGCCGTCGCATCGCTATCGCGCCGCCCTGCGCCGGCGGGCCATCCCCGCGACCGGCCCGTAGGCCGCGCCCACGAAGATCAGGACCACGCCGCCCACGATCGCCGCGCCCACCGTGCGCAGCGGGCCCGCGCTGGAGGGGCCGTCGCCCGGCAGGCCGGCGAAGGCCCGGGTCCGATCAAGCATGCCCGCCCGGCCGAGCGGCCAGACCTTGGCGTCGACCCGCGCGGCCACCGTGCTCCGCGGCACGGAGCCGTTGTCGGCGTCACCGAGGCGGAACCGGGAGTCCTCGGAGGTCGCCCGGTTGTCGCCCATCATGAACAGGTTGCCCTTGGGGACGGTGGCCGAGAAGAAGGTCGGCGAGGCCGGGCCCTCGGTGTCGAGGCGGAAGGGCTCGTCGATCGGCTTGCCGTTGACCGTCAGCCGCCCCTGCTTGTCGCAGCAGGCCACCTTGTCGCCGCCGACCGCCACGACCCGCTTGACCATGGGGACGTCGCCCCAGAGCGGGTCGGTGAAGACCACGACGTCCCCGCGGCGCACCTCGGAGCCGTCGATCCGCTGGGCGAGGATCCGGTCGCCCGCGTCGACGGTCGGGGTCATCGATCCGGTGGGGACGGTGTACGGCGTGTAGACGAGCGCGCCCCAGACGAAACCACCGAGGAAGAGCACGCAGCCGAGGGCGACGGCCAGACCGGAGGCTATCCGTCCGGTCCGTCCACCGCCCTGCTCGTCCGCTCGCCCCGTCGCCGTGCGCGTGCCCGTGCGTGTGCTGGTGCTCATGCGTCCGCACCCTACCCGGCGGTACGGATCGGGGGCAGCCCTCTCACCCGGCCCGGTTGATCAGACGGCGCCGCCGCAGCAGCACCAGGGGCACCGCGCCGGCCAGTCCGCCCGCGGCCGGCAGCCCGGCCGCCGCCGCGTTGATGCCCGGCTGGTCGAAGGTGCTGGGGACCGGGAGGGTGGACCAGTTGCCGATCGGCCAGGCCACGACGACCGCACGGCCGACGACCTCGTCCACGGAGACCGTGCCGTTGCCCGGCAGGTTCTGGTGGTAGCGGGAGTCCAGGGAGTCCTGGCGGTGGTCGCCCATCACCCAGATGCGGCCCTTGGGGACCTTGATCGGGCCGAAGGGACGGTCGCCGCAGGGGGTGTTCCCGGGGTAGATGTACGGTTCGTCCAGGGCCTTGCCGTTCACCTTGACCGGGCCGGTGCCCTTGCACTCCACCGTGTCGCCGCCGACCGCGATGACCCGCTTGATCAGGTCCTTCTCCTCCGCGGAGGGCATCAGGCCGACGAAGCTCAGGCCCTTCTGGATCGCGCTCGTCACCGGGTTGGTGTCCACCGGGACGGTCTCGCCGAGCCAGCCGCCCGGGTCGTGGAAGACCACGACCTCGCCGCGCTCGGGCTCGGAGCCGAACCAGGGCGTGAGCTTGTCGACCAGGACCCGGTCGCCCACCCTGAGGGTGTTCTCCATCGACGCCGAGGGGATCGAGAACGCCTGCAGCAGGAAGGTCTTGATCAGCCAGGCCAGCGCGAGCGCGATCACGATGAGCAGCGGCAGTTCCTTCCAGAACGAGCGCTGCTTCGTCTCCGCCCCGCCGTCACGGTCCCTCGTGTCAGTCGCCTCTTCGGAGACGTCCGCGCCCGCGTCCGGGGCTTTCTTTCCGTCCGAGGCCTCGCCATCGCTGGCCGGACTGGCCGTGGGGTCCCGATCTTCCGGCTCTCCGCGTCCGGACCTTGCGCCGACCACCAGGTCCCCCACATCCACTCCTTACTCCGCGCTGCCGCCCGCGCCGTATTCGGTGCAGGCCCACCACTCCCATAACGAGCGGGAGTTCCGCAGGAGTCGGGAGCGGGCTCAATCCTTGCCGATTGTTGGATGTTGCCACCCCTGGGGCCGCCCCGGCGGCAGACCCGCCCTGGCTCCCCGCTGCGGCGACGCCGGAATACGTCGCCGGTTCCTTCAGTCCCGCCCAGTGCCCCATCGGCCAGGCCACGGCGAAGGCCCTGCCCACCACCAGATTCTCCGGCACGGTCCCGTTTCCGGCGTCGTTGAGATGGAAGCGTGAGTCCGCGGAGTTGGACCGGTGGTCACCCATCACGAAGAGCCGGTTCGGCGGAACCTTGACCGTGAATTTGATCTCCGACGGCGGATTGCCCGGATGGATGTAGGGCTCGTTGAGCGGGGTCCCGTTGACGGTGACCCGGCCCTGGGTGTCACAGCACTTCACCGTGTCGCCGCCCACCGCGACGACCCGCTTGATCAGGTCCTGCTCGTCCGCGGACGGCAGCAGCCCGATGAAGGTGAAGAACTCCTTGACCTGCTTGACCACCACCGGGTCCTCGCCGGACGGGGCCTGCTCGCCCTCCAGCCAGTTGCCGGGGTCCTTGAAGACCACCACGTCGCCGCGCTGCGGCCGGGAGCCGAACCACGGCGTGAGCTTGTCGACGACCACGCGGTCGCCGATCCGGATCGTCTGCTCCATCGAACCCGAGGGAATGACGAAGGCCTGCAGCAGGAAGGTCTTGAGCACCAGCGCGATCAGCAGCGCGACCCCGATGAGCAGGGGTATCTCCCTGGCGGCGGAACGACGCCGCCTGCGCTTGACCTTCCGCGCCAGCTTGCGCCGCTCGGCCCGGCCACCGCCCCTGCGCGGACCCTCCTGGTCGCCCAGGTATTCGGCCCGGCTCGGCTGGCCGGGGCGGGCCCGCCCGCGGCTACCCATGGGCGCCGTCCAGGGACCGGCGACGGTCCAGCGGCCAGATGGTCGCCTCGGCACGGCCGATCACCTTCTCCACCGGGACGGTGCCGCCCCCGGGGTCACCGAGATGGTCGCGGGAATCCCGGCTGTCGGCACGGTGGTCACCCATCACCCACAGCCTCCCCTTCGGAACCTCGATGTCGAACGCTACCCGGGACGGCGTGTCCCCGGGATAAAGATAATTCTCATCAATCGGGCGGCCGTTGACGGTGATCCTGCCCCGCCGGTCACAGCAGGTCACCCGGTCCCCACCGACACCGATGACACGCTTGACGTAGTCGGTCCCGCCGGATCCCTGCACAAACGATCCCTTGCCGTCGAACACCACGATGTCGCCCCTGGCCGGCGCACTGCCGAAACGGTACGCCAGTTTGTTGACCAGCACGCGGTCCCCGGCCCGCAGGGTGTTCTCCATCGAGCCGCTGGGAATGACGAAGGGCTGTGCCACGAAGACGTTGATCACCACGATCACGGCGGCGCACACCACGGCGAGCAGTGCATACCGCTGTGTACGTACGCCGAAGCGCGACCGCTCATCCCGCCGTTCGGCGGCATCGGCGCGGTCGCGCTCCGGAAGGTGTACCTCTGTGTCCATCGAGCGCAGAGCCTATAGGGCTCCGCATATGCCCGGCGGGCTCAGCGCTCGCGCTTCTCCTTGATCTTCGCGGCCTTGCCGCGCAGCTCACGGAGGTAGTAAAGCTTGGCGCGACGCACGTCACCGCGGGTCACGAGCTCGATCTTCTCGAAGATCGGGCTGTGCACCGGGAAGGTACGCTCGACGCCGACGCTGAAGGAGACCTTGCGGACCGTGAAGGTCTCACGGACGCCGGAACCCTGGCGACGGATGACAACGCCCTTGAACTGCTGGATACGGGAGCGGTTGCCCTCGATCACGCGGACGTGGACGTTGACGGTGTCACCCGGGCGGAAGGCCGGGACGTCGCTGCGCAGCGACGCGGCGTCGACGGTGTCGAGCAGGTGAGACATGTTCGTCTGCTTTCTTCGCCCATGCCACAGGTCATCGGCGGTCTTGGTGGTGGTGATACGAGTGCCACTGTGTCGGCCGGGCGTCATGTCCCCCTGTGGCAGGGGCGCACGGCGGAGGCACAGCGGCAGCCGCCTATTCTTCCACGGACTCCGGGACTCGCCCAAATCGGCCGTCCTCGCCCTGTGCCCAGCCCAGGGCCGCGAGCATCGCGCGGTCGTGCTTGTCCAGGGCGGCCGGGTCGCAACGCTGGATCAGATCGGGGCGGTTCTCCGACGTGCGACGGAAGGCCTCGTCGCGCCGCCACCGGGCGACCTTGCCGTGGTGGCCGCTGAGCAGCACCTCCGGCACCCCGCGTTCCCGCCAGACCGGCGGCTTGGTGAAGACGGGGCCCTCCAGCAGGTCCGCCATGGCGCCGGGGGCGAAGGAGTCGTCGCGGTGCGACTCGGCGTTGCCCAGCACGCCGGGGAGCAGCCGCGCCACCGCCTCCACCATCACCAGGACCGGGGCCTCGCCGCCGGCCAGGACGTAGTCGCCGATGGAGACCTCGCGGACGTCCAGGCGCTCGCCGTACTCCTCGATGACCCGCCGGTCGATGCCCTCGTAGCGGGCCGGGGTGAAGACCAGCCACGGCTTCCCCGAGAGCTCGACCGCGAGCTCCTGGGTGAAGGGGCGGCCGCTCGGGGTGGGGACCACCAGCACCGGCTCGCCCTCGCCCGACTCCAGGACCGCGTCCAGCGCCTCGCCCCACGGCTCGGGCTTCATGACCATGCCCGGCCCGCCGCCGTACGGGGTGTCGTCGACCGTGTTGTGCCGGTCGTGGGTCCACTCGCGCAGGTCGTGGACGCGGACGTCCAGCTGCCCGCGCGCCCGGGCCTTGCCGACCAGGGAGACGTTCAGCGGCTCCAGGTACTCCGGGAAGATCGTGACGACGTCGATGCGCATGGCCTACTGCTCCGCCTCGGCCTCGTCCAGCAGGCCCGGCGGCGGGTCGATGACCGCTCGCTGCTGCTCCAGGTCGACCTCGGGGACGATCTCGGCGACGAAGGGCACCATGACCTCGCTGCCGTCCGGCCGCTCCACCACCAGCAGGTCGTGGTAGGGCAGGTGGGAGATCTCCTTGATCCGGCCGACCTCGGTCCCGTCGGTGGTGACCACGTCGAGGTCGATCAGCTGGTGGTCGTAGAACTCCTCGGGGTCCTCCGGCGTCTCCTCCGGGTCGACCTCGGCGATGAGCATGACGTTGCGCAGCGCCTCGGCGCCGTTGCGGTCCTTCACGCCCTCGAAGCGCAGCATCAGCCGGCCGCTGTGCACCCGGCCGGTCTCGACGGTGAGCGGGCCGGCCGAGGCCGGATCCGTGGCGAGTACGGCGCCGGGGGCGAGCCGCAGTTCCGGCTCGTCGGTGCGCACCTCGACCGAGACCTCGCCCTTGATGCCATGGGCACGGCCGATGCGTCCCACTACCAACTGCACTTGTTCGCGCTCCTGTGCTCGCGTGTCGGATAAGGCGACGGGCCGGGGGCGGCCCAAGTGCCACCCCCGGCCCGTGCCGGTGCTGCGTACCTCAGCGGACGTGGTCCACGTCGACGAGGTCGACGCGGACACCGCGTCCGCCGATCGCGCCCACGACGGTGCGCAGGGCGCGGGCGGTGCGGCCGTTACGGCCGATCACCTTGCCGAGGTCGTCGGGGTGCACCCGGACCTCCAGGACCTTCCCCCGACGCAGGGTGCGCTCGGCGACCTGCACGTCGTCGGGGTTGTCGACGATGCCCTTGACCAGGTGCTCGAGGGCCTCCTCGAGCACGATCAGGCCTCGGTCGACTCGGCCGCCTCGGCGGCCTCGTCCTTCTTGTCGGACTTCTTCGCCTTCTGGGTGATGGCCTCACCCTTGGGCTCGTCCCCGGCGTCCTTGGCGGCGGCCTCGAAGAGGGCGCGCTTGTCGGCCTTGGGCTCGGCGACCAGGAGCGGGGCCGGAGCCGGCTCGCCCTTGAACTTCTGCCAGTCGCCGGTCTTCTTCAGGATGGCGAGCACGGGCTCGGTCGGCTGCGCGCCGACACCCAGCCAGTACGCGACGCGGTCGGCGTTGACCTCGATGCGCGACGGGTTCTGGACGGGGTGGTACAGGCCGATCTCCTCGATGGCCCGGCCGTCACGGCGGGTACGGGAGTCGGCGACGACGATGCGGTAGTGAGGCGAACGGATCTTGCCCAGACGCTTCAGCTTGATCTTGACTGCCACGGGAGTGGGTTCTCCTGGTGTTGACGTGGTTGGGCAGGCCAGACCACCACGTGGGGTTGTGGAGCCGGTTGCCCGACGGACGCGTCAGCCGAAGGAGAGAGGGGTCCTGCACGGCTGCCGAGTGCTCAGCTGACCATTCTGCCATACGGCGGGCATGCCGCCGTACGCCGGCGACGCACCGGCGTAGTCCCCCGTGCCGTGCCCCCGTGCCGCGGCGGGCGCTTCACGCGACCGCCGCGGCCTCCGGAATCCGGAACGGTGTGCCGCACGCCCCGCAGACGATCGGCGCCTGCGCGAGCACGGACGGCACGACCCGGACGTTGCGTCCGCAGTCGCAGACCGCCTTCACCCGTACGCCTCCGCCCGAGGACCCGTGCCGGGCGGCGGGCCCGCGGAAACTGCGGGCGGTGTCGGCGGCGGTCGCCACGGTGTGCGCTCTGAGCGCGCGCTGCAGCCGGTCGATCGTCGCCCGGTAGCGCTTCTTGGTGTCCGGGCGCATCTGGACCAGCGAGAAGCCGCTGCTGGGGTGCGGCTCCTCCGAGTGGTCCAGGCCCAGCTCGTCGGCGATGGCCAGGAATCGACGGTTGTGGTAGCGGCCTGCCCGCGAGGTGTCCCGGACGCCGCGCGCGGCGGCGACTCCGTGGACGGCCTCGTGCAGCAGGCGCTCGAAGGAGAGCTCCGTGCCGCACGCGGACGAGGACTCTCCGATCAGGGACTCGGGGGCGGCCAGGTCGGGCAGTTCGGGATGGTGCCGTTGAATGTCGGCCCATGCGACTGCCAGCTCGGCGGCGAGGACTGGTGGTGTCGTGCTCACGTCGTGACAACGAGCCGGGGGCGCCCTGTGTTCCGATACCGGGCCATCCCAAATATTTTGCACGTACTAGTCAGTTCCGGATGATGCGCACGGCTGAGGGCGGGTGCGGAGGACAGTGGAGAAGTCACGCACCCGCCTCAAGCGAGGACGTACCACCGATTACGTACGTCGCTTTTCAGTCAGTTGACGGTCAGTATGCCCGCGCGACGACCGCGACGGTACCCGGCGCGTCGTCCGCTTCCGGAACGCCCCCGTCCTCGGTGAGCAGGCAGCGCACCGACACGCCCTGCTCGGCCAGCTTGGCCTCGCCCTCCGTGCCCAGGTCCGCCCACGGGATGCGGGCCCAGCCGGTCGCCGCGGCCTCGGCGGCCTCGGCGATCGTCTTGACGTCCACGGTGCGGGACTCGCGGCGCTCGCGGGACTGGCGCAGCAGCGTGGCCTGGTCCTCCTCCAGCGCCTTGGGCACCAGCGCGGTCAGCTCGTCGATCGCCACCGGCTCCTTGCCCCCGGGGATGCGGCGGGCGAGCATCGCGGTGCCGCTCTCCAGGTCGCGCGGGCCGACCTCGACGCGGACGGGCACGCCCTTGAGCTCCCAGTCCACGGCGCGCCGGCCGAAGGGGGTGTCGGTGCGGACGTCGATCTGCACGCGCACGCCCGCGGCCTTGAGCCGGTCGCCGATCTCCCGGACCTTGGCCACGACCGCGTCGTCGCCCTTGATCGCCAGGATCACGGCCTGCACCGGCGCCAGTCGCGGCGGCACGCGCAGCCCGTTGTCGTCGCCGTGGGACATGATCAGGCCGCCGACCATGCGGGTCGACACGCCCCAGGAGGTCTGCCAGACCAGCTCCTGCCGCCCTTCCTTCGACAGGTAGGAGGTGTTGAAGGCCTTGGCGAAGTTGGTGCCCAGTTCGTGGCTGGTGCCCAGCTGCAGGGCCTTGCCGTCGCCCATCATGCCCTCGAGGGTGAGGGTGTTGATGGCGCCGGCGAAACGCTCGCGGGCGGTCTTGCGGCCCAGGACGACGTCGATGCCGAGGACGCCGGTCATGAAGTCGCCGTACACGTCGCGGTGGATCATCGCGGCGTAGTCGCGGGCGTCCTCGTAGGTGGCGTGCGCGGTGTGGCCCTCCTGCCACAGGAACTCACTCGTACGGAGGAAGAGCCGCGAGCGCATCTCCCAACGGACCACGTTCGCCCACTGGTTGATGAGCAGCGGCAGGTCGCGGTAGCTCTGCACCCACTTGGAGAAGTACTCGTTGATGATCGTCTCGGAGGTCGGCCGGACGACCACCGGTTCCTCCAGCTCCTTGCCGCCGCCGTGCGTGACCACGGCCAGCTCCGGGGCGAAGCCCTCGACGTGCTCGGCCTCCCGGGTCAGGTAGGACTGCGGGATGAAGAGCGGGAAGTACGCGTTCTGGGCGCCCGCCTCCTTGATCCGCGCGTCCATCTCCTGCTGCATCCGCTCCCACAGCGAGTACCCGTACGGCCGGATGACCATGGTGCCGCGCACCGGGCCGTTGTCGGCCAGCTCGGCCTTGTTGATCAGGTCCTGGTACCAGCGCGGGAAGTCGTCCGCCTGGGGCGTGAGTACGGGAGCCTTTGCCATGCCGCAGATGGTACGGGGACAGCGGCACCGGACGTGAATCGGCGGGGTGCGGAATCGGCCCAATCCTTCCCTTCAAACCTCTGGACTACGGACCGGAAGGGGAGTTGGCTGACTCCCGGGGGCATGCGCGGCGTAACCGACACCGTGCGCGGCGTAACCGGGGGGCGTACGAGGAAGGCTTTCGGCGAGACGGCGACGCGGCTGATTGGGGCGCTCGATGACACCTACGCTCGCACGGCACCCACGAACACACCGGGCCGACGGCAGGGCGCGTGACTGGGCCGAGATCCAGGAGCGGATGCTCGTACCGCTCTACGAGGCGGTGCACGCGCGGCTGGAGGTCGGCCCCCGCACCCGGCTGCTCGGCATCGGGTGCGGCTCGGGACTCGCACTGCTCATGGCCGCCGCCCGCGGCGCGACCGTCACGGGGTGCGATCCGGACGAACGGCGTCTCGAACTGGCCCGGCAGCGGCTGCTGCCCGAGCCGCAGTGGGGCGCGACGGCGGCGTCACGGTCGCACACCCGTCTGGTCGTGGGCGGCCCCGAGGAGGTCCCCCTGCCGGACGGGGCACCGTTCACGATGATCACCGCCCTGGACCCGGCGGCGGCCCCGGCCGCCCTGGTCCCCGCGCTCACGGCCGCGGCGCGCCTGGCCGAGCGGGGCAGCCCGGTCGTGCTGGCCGGCTGGGGACCGCCCGAGCGCTGCGCCACCGGGCGGGTCCTGCGGGTCGCGGCGCGCCTGGCGGAGCCGCGCGGGACCGCCGCGGCGATCCGGCTCAGCGGCCGTGACGACCTGGAGGACCTCGCGCGCGGGGCGGGGCTCCGCCCGGACGGTTCGGGGCGGGTGTCCTGCCCCTTCGGCTACCCCGACATGGACAGCGCGGTGCGCGGCCTGGTGTCGACCGGGCTCTTCGACGCCGCCGTGGCCGCCACCGACGAGGACCAGGTCCGCAAGGAGCTGCGGGAGGCGCTGCACGCGTACCGGCGCGCCGACGGCACGGTCCGGATGGAGAACGTCTTCCGGTACCTGGTGGCCCGGGTGTAGCCGGAACGTTCCCGCGCGGCGTTCCCGCACGCCGCCCCGGCCCCGGCTACTCGGCGGCCTTCGCGAGCCGCGGGATGCCCGCCGCCGCGTAGGCCTCGTCCTCCTCCAGCGTCTCCGCCTCCAGCAGCCGCTCCGCCAGGGCGTCCAGCTGCTCGCGGTGCCGGCTCAGCAGCCGGCAGGCCGTCCCGTAGCACTCGTCGACGATCCTGCGCATCTCGGCGTCGATCACGTCGAGGGTGGCGGGGGCGGCCGACAGGCCGTACGGCTGCTGGGAGTCGGCCGGGATCGCGGAGAGCGGGCCGACCTTCTCGCTCATGCCCCAGCGGCCGACCATGCCGCGGACGACGTTGGTGACCTGCTCCAGGTCGTTCTCGGCGCCCGTGGTGATCACCCCGAACACGATGTGCTCGGCGGCCATGCCGCCGAGCGCGCCGATGATCCGGCCGCGCAGGTACTCCTCGGTGTACGCGTAGCGGTCGGAGTCGGGCGTGGAGAGCGTGACGCCGAGAGCGCGGCCGCGCGGGACGATGGTGATCTTGCGTACGGGGTCGGCGCCCGGGTGCAGCATGCCGAGCAGGGCGTGCCCGGACTCGTGGTAGGCGGTGCGGCGGCGTTCCTCGGCGGGCATGACGAGCGGACGCGCCGCGCCGAGCTGCACCTTCTCCAGGGCGTCGGAGAGCTCCCTCTGCCCGACGGCGGACTTGCCGCGCTTGACCGCGAGCAGGGCGGCCTCGTTGGCGAGGTTGGCGAGTTCCGCACCCGTCATCCCCGGGGTCGCACGGGCCACGGCGGTCAGGTCGATGCCGCCCTCCAGGGGGACCTGGCGCAGGTGGATGCGGAGGATCGCCTCACGGCCCGTGCGGTCGGGCGGGCTGACGTGGACGACGCGGTCGAAGCGGCCGGGCCGGGTGAGGGCGGGGTCGAGGACGTCGGGCCGGTTGGTGGCGGCGATGACGACGACGCCCTCGGAGCCGGAGAAGCCGTCCATCTCGGTGAGGATCTGGTTGAGGGTCTGCTCGCGCTCGTCGTGGCCGCCGAGGCCGCCCGCGGCGCCGCGCGCGCGCCCGATGGTGTCGATCTCGTCGATGAAGATGATCGCCGGCGCGACCTTGCGGGCCTCCGCGAACAGCTCGCGCACCCGGCCGGCGCCGACGCCCACGATCATCTCGATGAACTCGGACGCCGACGCGGAGAAGAAGGGCACGTCGGCCTCCCCCGCCACGGCCCGCGCCAGCAGTGTCTTGCCGGTGCCGGGTGGTCCCGCGAGCAGCACGCCGCGCGGCATCCGTGCCCCGAGGGCGCGGTAGGCCTGCGGGCGTTTGAGGAAGTCGACGACCTCGTTGAGCTCGGCCTCGACCTCGTCGATGCCCGCCACGTCGGCGAAGGTGGTGCGGTGGCCCTCCTCGGGGACGACCGGCGTCGGCGGGGCCCTGCGGCCGATGCCGCCCAGGCCGCCGAGCCCGCCCGCGAGCTTGCTCATCCGGCGGGACACGTAGAGCCAGAGCACGACCAGCAGCAGCACCGGGGCGAGCGAGAGCAGCAGGTTGTAGAGCAGGCCGCGCTGCTGGACCACGGGCTCGGCGGTGACGGTGACGTCATTCTTCGTCAGGGTCGCCCACAGGTTGTCGTCGGCGAAGACCGGCCGCTGCGTCTTGAACTGCATGTACGTGCCCTCGCCCGCCCCCTTGGGCACGTCCTGCTTCTTCTTGAGCTGCCCCTCGATGGAGTCGCCCTTGGAGTAGATCTTCGAGACGTTGTCCGCGGCGAGCTGCCGGTTGAACTCGGTGTACGAGATCGTGGTCGGCCTGGACCCGGTGTACAGCGAGAGCACCAGGTCGGTGATGAGGAAGACGACGAGTGCCGCCAGGATCATGCCGCCCCAGCCGCCCATCCGGCGGCGTCGCCGGGTGGGCGGTGAGGGTGGGGCGCCCTCCGTCCGCCATGGGTCGTCCGGATTCTGCCGGGGCGGTACCGAATTGCCCATATCCCGACAATAGAGACAGCTACGCGGCGGCGCCCCTCAGGCCCCGGGTCACCGGTCAGGCGCCGGGCCACTCCTCGGCGGTGAGCGCGAAGCGCTCGTGATCACGCCAGGCGTCGTTCAGGTAGAGCATGCGGGGCGAGAAGCCCTCGTGGCGGAAGCCGAGGCGCTTGGCCATGGCGACGGACCGTTCGTTCTCCGGCTGCACGTTGATCTCCAGCCGGTGCAGGCCCAGCCCACGTGGTTCCGCGGCGAAGCAGCGGTCCACGACCAGCCGCATGCCCTCGCTCATCCGTCCGGTGCCGACGAAGGGCATGTAGCTGTCGTAGCCCAGGCTGGCGTTGCGGAAGCGCCCCATGACGATGTTGGCGACGTTGCACCTGCCCACGATCCCGCCGGTCTCCTCGTCGAGGATCAGGAACGTCCGCAGTCCCGGCCCCTGGCGCCGCAGCAGCTCGGGCAGCCCGTCCGGTTCCACCGGGTTCCACCGGCCGACGTGCTCGGCGGAGCGGAGCACCGCCTCCCGGTAGGCGGGGGCGTCGGCCTGCTCGGGCGGGCGGATGTGTACGCGCATGGGTCCATCATGCACGTGCGGCGGCGGCGCCCCCGCCACCGGGGGTGCCGCCGCCGCACGGACGGGTCCGGGCCTCAGCCCATGAACTTCTTGAACTCGTCGGGCAGTTCGAAGTCCTGGCCGCTCTGGCCGGGCGGCAGCCCGAAGGCGCCGCCGGCCTGCTGCTCGCGACGGGCCGCCTCGGCCCGCTCCTGCTCGGCGCGCTTGAGCGGGTTGCCGCTCTGCCGCTTGCCCTTGGCCTTCTTCTGCTGCTTCTTCTGGCGGGCGCCGCCCCCCATGCCCGGCATGCCGGGCATCCCGGGGATGCCGCCCTGGGCCATCCGCGACATCATCTTGCGGGCCTCGAAGAACCGCTCGACCAGGTTCTTCACGGCGCTGACGTCCACACCGGAACCGCGGGCGATGCGGGCGCGGCGGGAGCCGTTGATGATCGTCGGATCGTGGCGCTCGCCCGGGGTCATCGACTTGATGATCGCGGCGGTGCGGTCCACGTCGCGCTCGTCGAGGTTGTTGATCTGGTCCTTGATCTGGCCCATGCCCGGGAGCATGCCGAGCAGCTTGGAGATCGAGCCCATCTTGCGGACCTGCTCCATCTGCTGGAGGAAGTCGTCGAGGGTGAACTCCTTGGGACCCTTGGCCAGCTTCTCGGCCATCTTCTGGGCCTCGGCCTGGCTGAAGGTCTGCTCGGCCTTCTCGATCAGGCTGAGGACGTCACCCATGCCGAGGATGCGCGAGGCCATCCGGTCGGGGTGGAAGGCGTCGAAGTCGTCCAGCTTCTCGCCGTTGGAGGCGAACATGATCTGGCGGCCGGTGACGTGCGCGATGGACAGCGCGGCACCGCCGCGGGCGTCGCCGTCGAGCTTGGAGAGCACCACGCCGTCGAAGCCGACGCCGTCGCGGAAGGCCTCGGCGGTGTTGACCGCGTCCTGGCCGATCATGGCGTCGACGACGAAGAGGATCTCGTCGGGCTGCACGGCGTCGCGGATGTCCGCGGCCTGCTGCATCATCTCGGAGTCGATGCCGAGGCGGCCCGCGGTGTCGACGATGACGACGTCGTACTGCTTGGTGCGGGCGTGATCGATCGAGTCCTTGGCGACCTGGACCGGGTCGCCCACGCCATTGCCGGGCTGCGGGGCGAAGACCGCCACACCCGCCCGCTCGCCGACCACCTGGAGCTGGTTGACGGCGTTGGGGCGCTGGAGGTCGGCGGCGACCAGCAGCGGGGTGTGGCCCTGGCCCTTCAGCCAGCGGCCGAGCTTGCCGGCCAGGGTGGTCTTACCCGCACCCTGCAGACCGGCGAGCATGATCACGGTGGGCGGCTGCTTGGCGAAGCGCAGCCGGCGGGTCTCGCCGCCGAGGATGCCGATGAGCTCCTCGTTGACGATCTTGATGACCTGCTGAGCGGGGTTGAGCGCCTGGGACACCTCGGCGCCGAGGCCTCGCTCCTTGACCTGCTTGATGAAGGCGCGGACCACCGGCAGCGCGACGTCCGCCTCCAGCAGCGCGATGCGGATCTCGCGCGCCGTGGCGTCGATGTCCGCCTCGGAGAGGCGGCCCTTGCCCCGGAGGTTCTTGAACGTCGCTGCGAGGCGGTCGGAAAGGGTGTCGAACACGTCGGTCGCGGATCCTCAGGTCGGGGGCGGGTGATAGGTCGTCCTCAAGGGTATCCGCCCGGCCCGCGAATGGTCTCCATCGCGTCAGCGCAGGGCCCGCTCCACCTCGTCGGCGACCTCGGCCGCGCGTACGTCGGGAAGCGGATCGCCCGCGGTGTCGGTGACGTAGAACGCGTCCACCACGTTGGCGCCGAGCGTACTGATCCGGGCGGACCTGACGTTCACGCCGGTGGACTCCAGGGCCCGGCCGATGCGGTGCAGCAGCCCCGGGGCGTCGTGGGCGCGGACCTCGATGACGGTGGCGGCGCTGGAGCTGCCGGGGGCGACCGTGACCCGCGGTGGCGGGGGTGTGACGCCGCGGCGCCGGGGATAGGCCCGCTCGCGCTCGGCGAGCCGCGTCCCGATGTCGAGGGACCCGGCGAAGGCCCGGGCGAAGTCGTTGCGCAGCCGTGCCGCCTCGGGCAGCGAGCCGTACTCGGCGGCCACCCGCCAGCGCAGGAGGGTGACCGGGCCCTCGCCGATGGGGTCGACGGCCCGCAGGTCGGCGGCGCGGACGGTGAGCCGGTGCAGGGCGAGCACCCCCGCCGCCGCGGCGAGCAGCCCGGGACGGTCGGGGACGGCGAGCAGCAGTTCGACGCCGACGGGCTCGGGCTCGTCGTCCGGGGTCCTTGGGACGTTCCCCTCGGGATCGGGCTCGGCGTGGGCGTGCAGCGCGATGACCGGGCCGCCCGTGCGGGCCGCCTCGACCGCGAGACGCTCCTCCTCCGCGGTGGGCTCCGGGTCGGCCGGCTCGGGCACCGCCCCGCTCGACAGTACGGCGGCGACGCGCTTGACGAGGTCGCCGACGAGGGAGGCCCGCCAGGCGCTCCAGGCGGCGGGACCGGTGGCCAGGGCGTCGGCCTCGGTGAGCGCGTGCAGCAGTTCCAGGGTCTCTGTGTCGCGGACCGTCTCGGCGACGCTCTGCACGGTGGCGGGATCGTCGAGGTCGCGCCGGGTCGCGGTCTCGATCAGCAGCAGGTGGTGGCGCACCAGCAGGGCCAGCGTCCCGACATCGGAACGGCCGAAGCCGAAGCGGGCCGCGACGTCGCGGGCGATGACCTCGCCGGCCTCGGAGTGGTCGCCGGGCCAGCCCTTGCCGATGTCGTGCAGCAGGGCGCCGATGAGCAGCAGGTCGGGGCGGCCGACGCGGCGGGTCAGACGCGAGGCGCGCACGGCGCACTCGATGAGGTGACGATCGACGGTCCAGATGTGCACGGCGTTGCGCTGCGGGCGGCAGCGCACCCGCTCCCAGTCGGGGAGCAGCCGCGTGATCATGCCCTCGGCCTCCAGGGCCTCCCACACCTGGACGGTGGACTCCCCCGCGCCGAGCAGCGTGACGAGCTGCTCCCGCGCCTCCGCGGGCCACGGCACCGGCAGCGGCCGGGTGGCCTGGGCCACGCCGAGCCGGCGGACCGCGTGCAGCGACAGCGGCAGGCCGTGCTCGGCGGCGGCCGCGGCGGCGCGCAGCGGCAGTACGGGGTCGCGCTCGGGCCTGGCCGTACGGGCGAGGACGGCCTCGCCCTCGTGCTCGACGACGCCCTCGGCGAGCGGGGTGCGCTCGGGCGAGGTGCCGCTCGGCTCGGGGCGGGAGCGGCCGAGCAGCCCGCGCCTGCGGGGCCGCATCTGGCGCGAGCGCAGGACCCGCCCGACCTCGCGCCAGGTGACGTCGAAGGCGTAGCTGACCGTCCGGGCGGCCTCGTACACCTGGCGCAGCAGCGCGTCGGCGTCCAGCAGTCCGAGTGCGGCGGCGACCTGGTCCTGCTCCTGGAGGGCGAGCCGGTCGGTGGCGCGGCCGGTCACCAGGTGCAGGGTGTCCCGGGCGTCGAGCAGGCGGGTACGGGCGTCCTCCAGCCCCTCGCGGGGTGCGTCGGCGAGCCAGGAGGCGGCGACGGCGCGCAGGGCGGTGGCGTCGCGCAGACCGCCGCGGGCCTCCTTGAGATCGGGCTCCAAAAGGTAGGAGAGCTCCCCGTGGCGTTCGGCGCGCTCCATGCACAGCTCGTGGAGGGCGGGGAGCCGCTTGGGGGCCTGATTGCGCCAGTCGGCCAGCACGGCGGTGCGCAGGGATGCGGTGAGGGCGGCGTCGCCTGCGATGTGGCGTGCGTCGAGGAGGCCGAGCTGGACCTTCAGGTCCTCGGCCGCGGTCTTCCGCGCCTCGGCGGGGGTGCGTACGGAGTGGTCCAGCGCGACGCCCAGGTCCCAGACCGGGTACCAGACCCCGTCGGCCAGGGCGGCGACGGAGCCGGACCTGCCGGAGCCGTCGTGGAGCAGCAACAGGTCCAGGTCGCTGCGCGGGGAGAGCTCGCCCCTGCCGTAACCGCCGACGGCGACCAGCGACCAGCCCTCCGCCCCGGCCCGGTCGGCCGCGCCGCGGGCGAGCTCGGCGAGCCAGGCGTCGGTCAGGGCGGCCAGCGCCTTGCGGCGCGGGAGCCCTGACGGGCGCTCGCCGTTCAGGAGGGCCAGCCGGGCCGCCGCGTAGCCTGCACGGGCGTGTCCGTCGTTGGCTTTCGCGTCGACGCTCTCCGTCACACTGTCTCCAGTCGCAGGCCGGGCGGTGGGAATTGTCGGGATCGGTTGTGCGAAAGGGCGCGGCCGGAATTCCGGCCGCGCCCCCGCGTCCTCAGAGTGCGTCCGGGCCGCGCTCCCCGGTCCGGACCCGGACCGCGGTCTCGACCGGGATGCTCCAGACCTTGCCGTCACCGATCTTGCCGGTGCGGGCCGCCTTGACGATGACGTCGATCAGCTGCTCGGCGTCACTGTCCTCGACGAGCACCTCGATCCGGATCTTGGGGACCAGGTCGACGGTGTACTCCGCGCCGCGGTAGACCTCGGTGTGACCCCGCTGGCGGCCGTAGCCGCTGGCCTCGGTGACCGTCAGGCCCTGGACGCCGAAGGCCTGCAGGGCCTCCTTGATCTCGTCCAGCCGGTGCGGCTTCACGACTGCGGTGATGAGCTTCACGCGTCCACCTTCTTCGACGGGGCGTCGGCCACCTGCCGGCCGGTGCCACTGCTGCTGTCCAGGGAGGAGATGACGGCCCGGGCGGCGCTGGCGACGCCCGCGAAGTCGTAGCCGGTCTCCGCGTGCTCGGCCTGGTCGATGCCCGCCACCTCGGTGTCCTCACTGACGGTGAATCCGATCACCAGGTCGATGAGCTTGGCAAGGATGGCCGAGGCGATCAGCGAGTAGAACAGGACCACGCCGACACCCAGGAACTGCTTCCACAGCTGGTCGAAGCCGCCGCCGTAGAAGACGCCCTTGGCGGTCTGGCCGACGCCGCCGGTGGCGAAGAAGCCGATGAGCAGGGAGCCGACGATGCCGCCGACCATGTGGACGCCGACCACGTCGAGGGAGTCGTCGTAGCCGAACTTGTACTTCAGACCGACCGCGGCGGCGCAGGCCACACCGGCGATGACACCGACGGCGATGGCGCCGAGCGGGCTCACCGAGCCACAGGCCGGGGTGATGGCCACGAGGCCGGCGACCGCGCCGGAGGCGGCGCCGAGGGTGGTGAAGGAGCCGTGCTTGATCTTCTCGTAGGCGAGCCAGCCGAGCATCGCGGAGGCGGTGGCGACCTGGGTGTTGGTGAAGGCCACGGCGGCGACGCCGTCGGAGGCGAGCCACGAGCCGGCGTTGAAACCGAACCAGCCGAACCACAGCAGACCGGCGCCGAGCATGACCAGCGGCAGGTTGTGCGGCCGGAACGGGTCCTTCTTGAAGCCCACGCGCTTGCGGATGACGAGGATCACGCCGAGCGCCGCCGCACCGGCGTTGATGTGCACCGCCGTACCACCGGCGAAGTCGATCACGCCTCGGGTGAAGAGGAAGCCGTCGGACGCCCAGACCATGTGGGCGACCGGGAAGTACACGACCGTGGCCCACAGCGCGACGAAGAGAGACCAGGCGGTGAACTTCACCCGGTCCGCGAGCGCACCGCTGATCAGGGCGGGGGTGATGATCGCGAACATCAGCTGGAAGACGGCGAAGACGTAGACCGGGATGGTGTAGCCGTCCCACAGCTGGGAGATCCCGATGTTGCGCATGCCGGCCCAGTCGAAGCCGCCGAAGAAGGCGTTCCCGGAGTCGAATGCGACGGTGAAGCCGTAGAGCGTCCACAACACCGTGACGATGCCGATGGCGATGAAGCTCATCATCAGCATGTTCAGCACGCTCTTGACCCGGACCATGCCACCGTAGAAGAAGGCCAGGCCGGGGGTCATCACGAGCACCAGCGCTGCGCTCAGCAGCATGAACGCCGTGCTACCGCTGTCGAACGTGGGCGTATCTGCGGCAAGCGTCAAGAAGCCTGCTGCCATCGGCGTCTCCTCGTCATCCGAACGGCCCGTGCGGGAAGCGGGCTCAGTGGGCCGGTTTTCGCCATGAGGTTGTCCCAGCCGGGTTTCCGTCGACGCCATTGGGTGTTTCGGAACCGTGACGAAGAAGTCGTCCGTGTTACGTCGCGATGAACCGCCACCCCAGCGGGCGCCGCCATGACGACGCCGTCATGAGTCCGTGACCCCTCGGGCGGGCCGACGAGCTGTATACGTGCCGCGCGGGCCGGGGTGTACAAACCTCGCCACGCCGTAGACCTGAATGCGTGCGGTGGACAAGGACCGGCCGCGGCGAGCCACCCGGTTGACCTGGCATGGGGGAGCCGAGTCGGGCTGTCGGGATGGCCGGCCGCGGCCGGGGTACGGGGGTGACCGCCGGGTCAGGCGGTCTCGGCGACCTCGGGGAGGTGGGCCGCGAGGCGCTCGGTGAGCTGGGCGACCTCGGCGACCTTGCCGTAATCGCGCAGCGCGCTGTCGGCGGTCTTGCGGATGCGGGTGTTGACCCGCTCGGAGCGCACGTGCTTGGCGACGTCGATGGCCTGGACGGTGAGGCCGGCGGCCTGCTCCGGGTTGCGCTGGAGCAGGTGCACGGTGGCCATGCCGATCAGGTTGAGGGCGTAGGCGCGCTGGTGGACGCTGTCCTGGGAGAACAGGTCGACCGCCCGCTGCATCACGGGGTGGGCCAGCGAGGCGTACGTGGGGCTGCGGCCGGCCACGTACGCCAGGTCACGGTAGGAGTGGGCGTTCTCGGCGTTGAGCTCGGCCTCGTTGAAGAAGCTGATCCAGTCCGGGTCCTCGGTGGGACGGGAGTCGGTGTAGGCGTCCTCGGCCATGCGCACGGCGCGGTGGCACTTGTTGACCTGGCCCATGTTGGCGTAGGCGCGGGCCTCCATCGCGTACAGCATCGCCTGGGTGGTGGCGGTCGCGGTGTCGCGGCTGCCGTACTGCGCCAGGTGGATGAGTTCCAGTGCGTCGTCGGGCCGGTCCAGATGGATCATCTGGCGGCTCATGCTGGACAGGATGAAGGCGCCCAGCGGCCGGTCGTCCGACTCCTTGGCGGCGTGCAGAGCGAGGACCAGGTACTTCTGCGCGGTGGGATGGAGGCCGACGTCGTACGACATCCAGCCGGCAAGCGCCGCGAGCTCGGCAGTGACGCGGTAGAGCCGCTTGGCGACGGACTGCGGATGCGACTCCTGGAGCAGGTCGGTGACCTCGTGCAGCTGGCCCACCACGGCCTTGCGGCGCAGGCCGCCGCCGCACTGGTTGTCCCACTGCCGGAACATCACCGTGGTGGCCTCCAGCAGCTCCAGCTCGGGCTCGGAGAGCCGGACCCGGGCCCCGGAGTCACGCGGCGGGGGGATGTCGGCGCCGGACGCGGGAGTGGGCACCAGCCAGCGCTGCATCGGCTCGACGAGGGCGGGGCCGGCCGACAGCGCCAGGGAGGCGCCGAGGAAGCCGCGACGGCCGAGCATCAGATCGCTGCGGGAGAACTCGTTGATCAGCTGGACGGTCTGCGGGCCCGCCCACGGCAGGTCCACGCCGGTCGAGGCCGGCGGCTGGTGCGCCGGGCGCAGCCCCAGGTCCTCGACCGGGACGACGCAGCCGAAGCGTTCGGAGAACAGCTCGGAGAGGATGCGCGGGATGGGCTCGCGCGGCTGCTCGCCGTCCAGCCAGCGGCGCACCCGGGAGGTGTCGGTGCTGACGTGCAGCGCACCCATCTGGCGTGCTCTGCGGTTCACCTGACGGGCCAGTTCGCCCTTGGACCAGCCACTGCGCACAAACCATGAGGTCAACTGCGCGTTGGGCTGCTTGTCCTGTGTGCCGCCCACCGTGATGCCCCCATTCCGTCGCCCAACACCGCCGGGGATGAGGGCCGTTGCCTGCCTGGCCCTCGAGTGCCTCAGTGTCCTACGAGTCTTGCCTCCGGCATACCCGCCGGCCCGCACACTTCCGGGGCTCGCCCACCGAAAGTAATCCTACGATCACCCATCCGGCGATGCCTCCTGCGAAAACGCCACCATTCGCCACCCCTTCGAATGAACTACATGTGCACACGGCGCGATTCACTTGACACATGCCGATCAGGCGCGGGCGTAACCATCGGCAACTGCGACCCGTTGGGGGTGTCATGGGCTTCACGATCGGCAGCATGCGGGAGATGCGTCACATCCGCTCCGGCGCGCGCCGCCGGACGCACGCCTCGGCGTGCACCACCGTGGCGGAGTACACCGGGTTGTGCGGATGGGCGGTGGCGCCGGGTGCGCGCGCCACGCGCGGGGGCGGGCAGTGCTCCTGCGGTGACCCGGGGTGCAAGGCACCGGGCGCCCACGCACTGGAGTTCGCCGGCGAGGTGCCGGCCGGGGCCACCCTGGAGGAGGCCGTGGCCACCTGGGAGCGGGTTCCCGGCGCGGCGCTGATGCTTCCCGTGGGGCGGACCTTCGACGTGATCGAAGTGGCGGAACGATCCGGCGTGCGCGCCCTGGTACGCCTGGAGCGCATGGGACTGCGCCTCGGACCGGTGATCGCCACCCCGGACGGCCGGGCGCAGTTCTTCGTCGCCCCGGGTGCCGCCGCCGAGCTTCCGCATCTGCTGTACCGCATGGGCTGGGACGACGCCGACCTCGACCTGCGCTGCCTCGGGCCGGGCGACCACGTCACCGCCCCACCCTCCGACCTCGGCGGCCTCGGCCCGGTCCGCTGGCTGCGGGCGCCCGCCCTGGACGCCGCCCGCCAGCCTCCGGAGGCCCGGCTGCTGCTCGGCACGCTGGCATACGTCTGCCACCGCGACCGTGTGTACGCGTGAGGCATGAGCAAGGGGCGCACTCGTGTGAGTGCGCCCCTTGTCGATACGCCGGACCGCAGGTCCTGACGGCCACTAGCCGATCAGCGCGTCCACGAAGGCATCGGGTTCGAACGGCGCGAGGTCGTCCGCGCCCTCGCCCAGGCCGATGAGCTTGACCGGGACGCCCAGCTCGCGCTGGACGGCGACGACGATGCCGCCCTTGGCGGTGCCGTCGAGCTTGGTGAGCACGATGCCGGTGATGTCGACGACCTCGGCGAAGACCCGGGCCTGGACGAGACCGTTCTGGCCGGTCGTGGCGTCCAGGACCAGCAGGACCTCGTTCACCGGGCCGTGCTTCTCCACGACGCGCTTGACCTTGCCCAGCTCGTCCATCAGACCGGTCTTGGTGTGCAGCCGGCCCGCGGTGTCGATGAGGACGACGTCCGCGCCCTCGGAGATACCTTCCTTCACCGCGTCGAAGGCGACCGACGCCGGGTCGCCGCCCTCCGGCCCGCGCACCGTGCGGGCGCCGACGCGCTCGCCCCAGGTCTGCAGCTGGTCGGCGGCCGCGGCCCGGAAGGTGTCCGCGGCGCCCAGCACGACGCTGCGGCCGTCCGCCACCAGGACCCGGGCGAGCTTGCCGGTGGTGGTGGTCTTGCCGGTGCCGTTGACGCCCACGACCATCAGCACGGCCGGCTGGTCGGCTCCGTCCCCGTTCGGCAGCCCGTCCGTGTGGAGCGTGCGGTCGAGGTCCGTGCCGATCAGGGTCAGCAGCTCCTCGCGCAGCAGCTGCCGCAGATCGGTGGGGGTGCGGGTGCCGAGCACCTTCACCCGGGTGCGCAGCCGCTCCACCAGCTCCTGGGTGGGGGCGACACCGACGTCCGCGGTGAGCAGGGTGTCCTCGATCTCCTCCCACGTCTCCTCGTCGAGGTGCTCGCGCGAGAGCAGCGTGAGCAGTCCCTTACCGAGCGCGTTCTGCGAGCGGGACAGCCGGGAGCGCAGCCGCACCAGGCGGCCGGCGGTGGGCTCGGGCAGCTCGATCTCGGGGGCGGCCGGGCGCTCCTCGACGATGACGCCGCCCGCGGGGGCGTCCGACTCGGGGAGCTCGACCTCTTCGATGGTCCGGCGGGGCTCGTCCCGCGGGGCCTCGGCCTCGTCGCCGATGTGCGGTTCGGCGGGAGGCGCGGTGATCGTCGGCTTCTCGGCGGGCGGCGCGGGGGGCAGCTGCTTCCTGCGGCGGCTGCCCACCACCAGCCCGCCGGCCGCCAGGATCACGACCAGGGCGATGACTACGGCAAGAATGACGGTTTCCATAACCCGTCCAGTATCGGTCACGCGGCACGTCCGCCAGGGAGCCACCCGGCGGGCGTCCACGAGTCTGTTCATCTGACGGTTCGTCAGCTAACGTCGGCGCATGCCCGCCACAGTCGTACGTTTCAACCTCGTCGACCCCGGCGCCACGCCCGGGACCCTGAGCCACCGCTACCGGGCCGCCCTGGAGATGGCCGCGTACGCCGACGAGCACGGCGTCGCCACCCTCCAGACCGAGGAACACCACGGCTCCCCCGACGGCTGGCTGCCCTCCCCCATCGCCTTCGCCGGGGCCGTCCTCGGCGCGACCCGCCGGATCGCGGTCACCGTCTCCGCGCTGATCGGGCCGCTGTACGACCCGCTGCGGCTGGCGGAGGACATCGCGGTGCTCGACCACGTCGGCGGCGGACGGCTGGTCACCGTCGCCGGCATCGGATACCGGCCCGAGGAGTACGCGGCCCTCGGCGTGGACTGGCACCGGCGCGGAGCCCTCCAGGACGAACTGCTGGAGACGCTGCTGGCGGCCTGGACCGGCGAGCCCTTCACCTTCCGCGGCCGCGCGGTCCGGGTCACCCCGCGCCCGTACAGCGCCCCGCACCCGCTGCTGATCGTCGGCGGCAGCTCGCGCGCCGCGGCCCGCCGCGCGGCGCGGTTCGGCCTGCCGTTCTTCCCCAGCGCCCACCTGCCGGAGCTGGAGACGTACTACCGGCAGCAACTGGCCGAGCACGGCACCGAGGGCTGGTGCCTGATGCCCCCGGCGCAGGTCCCGCTGCTCCACCTGTCCGAGGACCCCGACCGTACGTGGGCCGAGCACGGGCACCACCTGTTCCACGAGGCCGCCACGTACGCCTCCTGGCAGTCCTCCGGCATCCGCTCCGCCGTGCGCTCCGCGGCGGCCTCCCCGGAGGAGCTGCGCCGCGAGGGCGTCTACCGCGTGGTCACCCCCGACGAGTGTGCCGCCTTCGCGGCGGCTAGCACCGATCCGGCCGCCGCCCTCGTCCTGCACCCCCTGTGCGGGGGCATGCCGGTCGAGGAGGGCTGGCGGAGCCTGCGCCTGTTCGCGGAGCAGGTCCTGCCGCGGCTCAAGGACTGACCGGCCGGCGGCGCCGGTCGCCCGGCTGCGTCGTCCGGGCCCGGGCACGGCACCGCCCCCGGGCCCGGACGGGAACCACGGGGGCGGTGACGCCTCAGGAGCGGGCGACGGGAAGTCAGCCCATCTCCTCCAGGGTCTTGCCCTTGGTCTCCGGGACGAACTTCAGGACGAAGGGGATGGAGAGCGCGGCGAAGGCCGTGTAGATCACGTAGGTCAGCGACAGGTTCCAGTCGGACAGGCTGGGGAAGCTGGCCGTGATCACCCAGTTGGCGATCCACTGCGCGGACGCGGCGACGCCGAGCGCGGCGGCACGGATCCGGTTCGGAAACATCTCGCCGAGGAAGACCCACACCACGACGCCCCACGACAGCGCGAAGAAGAGCACGAAGGCGTGCGCGCCCACGAGCGCCACGGCGCCCTCGGTGCCGGGGAGGCTGATGTCGCCGCCGGTGCCGGTCTTGTGGGAGAAGGCCCAGGCCACCAGGCCGAGGGAGATCGCCATGCCGGCCGAGCCGATGAGGGCGAGCGGCCTGCGGCCGATCCGGTCGACGAAGAGCATCGCGATCACGGTGCCGATGATGTTGATGATCGACGTGGTGAAGGAGTACAAGAACGAGCTGCTCGGGTCGATGCCCACGGACTGCCACAGGGTGGCCGAGTAGTAGAAGATCACATTGATGCCGACGAGCTGCTGGAACACCGACAGCCCGATGCCGACCCACACGATCGGGGCGAAGCCGAAGCGCCCGCCGAGCAGGTCCTTGAAGGTGGAGCGGTGCTCGCTGCGCATGTGCTCGCGGATCTCTGCGACCCGCGCGTCCGCGTCCGCGTGCTCGCCCTCGACGTCGCGCAGCACCTTCTTGGCGTCGGCGATCCGCCCGGCGGAGATCAGGAAGCGGGGCGACTCGGGGATCGCGAAGGACAGCAGCCCGTACAGGACGGCGGGCACGACCATCACTCCGAGCATGACCTGCCAGGCCTCGACGCCCAGCAGATCGCCGCGCTGGTCGCCGTCGGCGGCCTGGAGCAGGCCCCAGTTGACGAGCTGGGAGACGGCGATGCCGATCACGATCGCGGCCTGCTGGAAGGAGCCGAGCCGGCCCCGGTAGGCGGCGGGGGCGACCTCGGCGATGTAGGCGGGGCCGATGACCGACGCCATGCCGATGGCGAAGCCGCCGATGACGCGCCACAGCGCCAGGTCCCACAGGCTGAAGGGCAGGGCGGAGCCGACGGCGCTGACCGTGAAGAGCACGGCGGCGATCCGCATGACGCGGATGCGCCCTATGCGGTCGGCGATGCGACCGGCGGTGGCGGCGCCGATCGCGCAGCCGATCAGCGCGATCGCGACGACCTGGGCGAGGGCGGCCGGGCCGATGTCGTACTTCCCCCGGATGCCCTCGACCGCGCCGTTGATGACGGAGCTGTCGTAGCCGAAGAGGAAGCCGCCCATGGCGGCGGCCGCGGTGATGAAGATGACGTGCCCGAGGTGGTCGGTATGGCCGCCGGTGCGGCCGGCCGCCTGGGCCTTCTGTGCGGTGGTGGTCACTGGCGAATCTCCCGGACTCTGCATCGAGCCCTCAGGTGGGGGCATGAGCTACGAGTGCCGGGACTCCCCAAGTCGCCATCACTCGAACACTAAAACAACATCGCAGACCTTATTCCTACAATCTTCAAAGTCAAACCTGAACACTTAGGCACACGAAAGCGGAGGATCCTCCCAAAGATCCCCATCATGCGTTCACAGGTTGAAGCCAGAGGGAAAGTCAGGCCTTCAGGCGCTGACTGATGACCTTCGACACACCGTCGCCCTGCATGGAGACCCCGTACAGCGCGTCGGCGACCTCCATGGTCCGCTTCTGGTGGGTGATGACGATCAGCTGCGAGCTCTCCTGCAGTTCCCGCATGATGCGGATCAGCCGCTGCAGGTTGGTGTCGTCCAGGGCGGCCTCGACCTCGTCCATCACGTAGAACGGGCTGGGCCGGGCCTTGAAGATCGACACCAGCAGCGCCACGGCGGTCAGCGAGCGCTCGCCGCCCGACAGCAGCGACAGCCGCTTGACCTTCTTGCCCGGCGGGCGGGCCTCCACCTCCACGCCCGTGGTGAGCATGTTCTCGGGGTCGGTGAGGATCAGCCGGCCCTCGCCGCCCGGGAAGAGCCGGGAGAAGACGCCCTCGAACTCGCGCGCCGTGTCGTGGTACGCGGAGGTGAAGACCTGCTCGACCCGTTCGTCGACCTCCTTCACCACCTGGAGCAGGTCGGCCCGGGTCTTCCTCAGGTCCTCCAGCTGCTCCGACAGGAACTTGTGCCGCTCCTCGAGCGCCGCGAACTCCTCCAGCGCCAGCGGGTTGACCTTGCCCAGCTGCTGGTACGCCTTCTCGGCCGCCTTCAGCCGCTTCTCCTGCTCACCGCGGTGGTAGGGGCGCGGCTTGTTGCGCGGATGCTCCGGGTCCTCCGGCAGCTCCTCGCCCTCGGCGGGCGGGGACGGCGGCACGAGCTGGTCCGGCCCGTACTCCGCGACCAGACCCTCGGGCTCGACGCCGTACTCCTCCAGCGCCTTGGCCTCCAGCTGCTCGATCCGCAGCCGCTTCTCGGCGCCCAGCACCGCTCCCTTGTGGACGGAGTCGGTCAGCCGGTCCAGTTCGGACTTCAGCTCCCGGCCGTGTCGGCGCGCGGTGTCCAGCTCCGCCTCGCGCTCCGCCTTGGCGCGTTCGGCCGCCGTCCGCTCCTCGTCGGCGCGTCCCAGGGAGACCTGGACGTACGCCAGCAGCCCCTGGGCGCCCTTCAGCACGGCCGAGGCGACCTGCGCCTCGTACTCCAGGCGTGCCTTGCGGCGGGCGGCCCGTGCCCTGGCCTCGCGCTCGGCGCGGGCGGCGCGGTCCAGGCCGTCGGCGCGGCCGGCCAGGCCCTTCACCCGCTCCTCGTGGGTACGGACCTGGAGCCGCGCCTCCATCTCGGTCTGGCGCGCGTTGGCGCCGTCGGCGGCCAGCCGGTCCCGCACGGAGGTGTCCGGTTCCTCCTCGGCCGGGGCGGCCTCCGCCTCGCTCAGGCGGAAGGACAGCTCCTCGAACTCCTCTATGGCGGCCGCCAGCGCCTCCTCGGCCCGGCCCACGGCGGCGGCAGAACGTTCCGCCTCCCCGGCCGCGGCCCGCGCCTGGCCGCCGAGCCTGCCCAGTTGCTGGGCCACGGCCGACTTCTCCTTCTCCGCGGCCCGTCGACGCTGCGTCAGTTCGTCCACCACTCGGGCGGCGGCGGCCCTGCGCTCCTTGGCGGCGGCCTGCTCCCCGGCGAGCGCCTCGCAGCGCTCGGCCAGTGCCTCCAGCTCCGCGGCGGCCTCGTCCACGGCGGCCTGCACCTCCAGCAGGCTGGGCACGCCGGCCGAGCCGCCGTGGGCGAAGTGCGCGCCCAGGACGTCGCCTTCGGCGGTGACCGCGGTCAGCCGCGGGTGGGCGGCGACCAGCGTCTCGGCTTCGGCGAGGGTCTCCACGACGACGTAGTCCCGGAGCAGGCGGCGTACGGCGGGGAGCAGTTCGTCGGGACCGGCGACGAGCGCGGCGGCCGAACGCGTCCCCGGGGGCGGCGGGGCGGCCTCCTGCGGGGCGGTGCCGCCGGCGACGAGCAGCGCGGCGCGGCCGGCGTCGTCCTTGCGGAGCAGCCGCAGGGCCTCGGCGGCCGCGGACGGGCCGGCGACGGCGACCGCGTCGGCGGCGGCGCCGAGAGCGGCGGCGACCGGGACCTCGTGCCCCGGGGCGACGGTGAGGAGTTCGGCGGCGGGGCCGAGCAGCCCGGCGAGGCGGTCGCCCGCGGCGAGCAGGGCGCCGGTGCCGTCCTTGCGGCGCAGGCCGAGGGCGAGCGCGTCGTGGCGGGCGGCGAGAGCGGCGCGGCTGCGCTCGGCTGCGGTGGCGGCCTCGCGGGCGGCGGAGTGGGCCTCGTCGGCCCCCGTCTGCTCCGCCTTTGCCTCCTCCAGGCGTTCGTCGAGCTCGGTGTCGTCGGCGTCCAGGTCCTCGACCCGGGCGCGGAGTTCCTCGTACTCCTCCTGGGCGGACTCGGCACGCTCGCGCGCCTCGTCGCGGGCGGCGGTCAGCCGGCCGATCTCGGCCTCCGCGGATCCGGCCTTGGAGCGGGCGGCGTTGACCTGTCCCTGGAGCCGGGCCAGGCCCTCGCGGCGGTCGGCGATGGCGCGGGCGGCGGCCTTGAGGGCCTTGTCCTCCTCCGCGAGGCGGCGTTCCAGCTCGGCCCGGTGGTCGATGGTGTCGTCCAGGGCGCGCTGGGCGGCCTCCAGGGCGTCGGTGAGCTCCGCCTCCTGCTCGCGGATGCGGGCGGCCTCGCGCTCCATGTCCTCCGGGTCGCGGCCGCGCCGCTCCTCCGCGGGCTGCGCGGTGGCGTGCCGCACCCGCTGCTCGGCGAGACCGATGGTGCCGCGTACCCGCTCGGCGAGCTGCGACAGCCCGTACCAGGTGGCCTGGGCGTCCGCGAGCCGGGGCGCGAGGGCTCTGACCTGCTCCTCCAGACGCGCCTCGCGTTGTATCGCGGCCGCCAGATTCGTCTCGACGGCGTCGCGGCGCTCCTTGAGCGCGGCCTCGTCGGCGACCTCGGCGCGCAGCGCCTCCCGCAGGGTGACCAGGTCGTCGGCGAGCAGCCGCAGCCGCGCGTCGCGCAGGTCGGCCTGGATGACCACCGCCCGGCGGGCGACCTGGGCCTGCCGTCCCAGCGGCTTGAGCTGGCGGCGCAGTTCACCGGTCAGGTCCTGGACACGGGCGAGATTGGCCTGCATCGCGTCGAGCTTCCGCAGCGCCTTTTCCTTGCGCTTGCGGTGCTTGAGAACTCCGGCCGCCTCCTCGATGAAGGCGCGGCGGCCCATCGGATCGGCATGGAGCACCGAATCCAGCTGTCCCTGACCGACGATGACGTGCATTTCGCGGCCGATACCGGAGTCGGAGAGCAGTTCCTGGATGTCGAGCAGCCGGCAGGTGTCGCCGTTGATCTGGTATTCGCTGCCGCCGTTGCGGAACATGATCCGCGTGATGGTGACCTCGGCGTAGTCGATCGGGAGAGCACCGTCGCTGTTGTCGATCGTGAGCGACACCTCGGCGCGGCCGAGCGGCGGCCGCCCCGTCGTGCCGGCGAAGATGACGTCCTCCATCTTGCCGCCGCGCAGCGACTTGGCGCCCTGTTCGCCCATGACCCAGGACAACGCGTCCACGACATTGGACTTGCCGGAGCCGTTCGGTCCGACGACACAGGTGATTCCGGGTTCGAATCGCAGCGTCGTCGCCGAGGCGAATGACTTGAACCCGCGCAGGGTCAGGCTCTTGAGGTGCACGCCGTGGGACTCTACCTCCCGCTCCCGGTTTCACCGAGGAATGCGGGGGGCACATGCAACGTAAGGGCGGAGATCATGGGAGGGGCGAACGGGGCGGTAAACGACGAAGGGACGCCGGGGCGTCCCTTGCACATTCCCAAACGGAGTCGTTTCCACTGATCGGCCGAAAGGCCGGATCAAGCGAGAACCGGCTCCGCGTGAGGTACGTCGACGAGCTCGTGCGAGGCAGCCGCCAGCGCATCGTTCTCGGCCTGGATCCGTACAAGCTCGGTTTCCAGGTCCTGGACACGCTGCTGCAGCCTTCGCATCTCGGCGAGGAGTCGAGGGTCGGGGCCGCCGACGTAACCGAGAAGCGCCTTTGCCATGATGGATGGTCCTCCACGCTGAGTGACCGACCGGGGAGCGGTGTGGGTCGTGAGTGAGGGGTTAGAGGCACCCGCGCCGTGTGCGCCGAAGCTGCCCTTTGCCATGCATACAGCTACGGTGCGCGGGGCTTCCAGCGTCTCACCAAATAGATAGGCGGTCAACACGATCACAGCCCGTGCGTCGGGCGCGCCTAAGAAAACACGGCGCGAGAGGGCGCCGCGGGCGTCCCGCGTGGCGTGAGGACGGGGCCGTCACACCGCTCCCCGAAGATCGCCGCGTCCTCGATGTCGGCAGCCTTGCACGCGGTGCACGAAATGGCAACCTCCTTGTCGCCCTTGCCAGGTGAGATTGCCGGTGATCTGGCATCCAGCCCCTCACCTGCGCGGACGGGGGCGGTGTGCCGAGGGGGTCTCAGCGGATCACGAAGCCGTCGTAGCCGCCGCGCGGCTCGCCCCAGATTTCGGTGACGCCGTCGACGCGTCCGGGCGTGTCGCCGGCCCGCAGCCAGTCGAGCAGACGGTCGCAGCGCAGCCGGTCGCCTTCGGCCACGACGTGCACACGGCCGTCCGAGAGATTGCTCACATAGCCGTCGAGCCCGCCGATCTCCAGTGCGTTCACCCGCGTCCACCAGCGGAAACCCACTTGGTGGACTCGGCCTCGCACCCAGGCGGTGAGTCGGACAGCGTCGTTCATGGAAGCACGCTAACCCGCCAGTTGCACAGGGTTCACACCGGCCCCGCCTGTCTTTCGGTACAGTCGCGCCGCAACAGGACTCACCCGTTCGGGTGAACACCGTCGACATAAAGGACTGCACCGGATGGGCCGCCACAGCCGTAAAGCCTTTGAGCCGGCGCCGTTCGCGGAAGCGCCGCGCCACCGCGGGCAGACCAGCAGGGCCCGGCGGCGGAAGCAGAACCCGGTGCGCACCGGGCTGCTGGCCTCGTCCGCGGCGCTGGCCGTAGGTGCCATCGGCGTCTCCAGCGGACTGCTGCCCTCGCCGGACGGTTCCGGCGGACTCTCTTACCACGACAACGCTCCCGGCCAGGTCCAGGCCGCCGGCCAGCCGAACACCGCGAGCCCCCAGGACGTGGGCACCATTCCCGCCGACCGCAACACCTCGGCCCCCGCGAGCCGCGGCGACGCCCGTACGACCGCGCCCTCCGCGGCCCCGTCGGCACCCGTGACCGCCGCGACGCCCGCCCCTTCCGCCTCCGCCGCGGAGCAGAGCCCCACCACCACCGCGCCGGAGCCCTCACAGACCTCCGCGCCGGCCGCCCCGTCCGCGTCCGCGGCCACCACCGCGCCGGCCGAAGGCGAGGACGACGGCGACCAGAGCGTCGCCGAGATCTCGGTCCTCGCCCTGGTGAACACGGTCCGGGCCACCGCCGGCTGCCAGCCGCTCCACTACGACAAGAAGCTCTCCGAGCTCGCCTCGGACTTCAGCTCCGACATGGCCGCCCGCGGCTTCTTCGACCACACCGACCCCGACGGCGACGACCCCTGGGACCGCGCCGCCCAGGCCGGCGTCAAGAACCTCGGCGGCGAGAACATCGCCCGCGGCCAGGCCACGGCCCAGGAGGTCATGGACGCCTGGATGAACAGCGACGGCCACCGCGCGAACATCCTCAACTGCGATTTCAAGAAGATCGGCGTCGGCGCGGTCTTCGGCGAGGGCGGTCCCTGGTGGACGCAGGACTTCGGCTACTGAGAAAGTCGCAGGTCAGATAGCTGTCAGACGGCTGGGCCGTCTCCGGGCCGTCGTCGCTCGCAGGCTTGTGGCCGAATACGCGATATCGACGGCGGCCCTCGTGCACGTGTCGCTCGCGGGCATCAGGTGCGTGTACGTCCGGAGCGTGAAGCCGGGGTCGTGATGCCCGAGGTACTCGCTCAGAGCCTCGAAGGCTGACAACCGCGCTTCCGGTTGTCAGGGAACCGCTGTCCGTCCCTGCCGCTGGCATCGCGGCAATCTCTGGGGAGGAAGCATGGGTTACTCTGGCGATTTTGTTCTGGCGCGCAGCGATTTTTCGTTGCAGGACCTGCCTGTGTTCGACGACCCGGAGTGGTGCATCGAGGAGCGCGCTGACTACTTCCACGAGTGCTGGCCGCGACCCGGAGGCTGGCAGACGCTGCAAGTGAATGACCATCTTCCGGAGAACGACGGCGACCGATGGCTGCAACGGCTGGTCACAGCAACCGGCTCGCCGGTCATGATCGCAAGCATCATGGACAGCGATGTCTGCTACGTCCGCGGTCTCACTCCGTCCGGGGTGACCTGGTCGACCTTCCTTGATCCAGTGATGGCCGCCGACTACGACGTGTCGGTGTCGCCGCCTTTGGAGGATGACGCGCCACCGGGAGAAACCGACAGGGACAGAAGCATCCGATGGTTGCTCGCAGACGTGCCCGAGAATACGGAGCGGATCGCAGACTGGGCCGACGAGGCAGGGTTCACTGCCGACCGTGACGCACTGCGCATGGTCCTGGCCAAGAGAGCGGACCCGTTTGTGGAAGACCTCTTCTTCGAACTGATCGATGCCTGCGGACTGCCGGCGCGCGAGCCCGTCCGAGAAAAACCCGCAGACCCGGACGCCCTGGTGCACCCTGACCACCGCCCCGAGGAGAACTGCCCACACGGCGCCGGACTTGAAGCAGCGGTGCTGAACCTTCCCCGTGACGGGCACCTCGTGCTGCAGTGCGCCGCAGAGGCGGACTGCTACGCCCAGGTCTGGCTCCGGCCTGACGGCACCTACCAGCTCGAATACCGTGATCGCAGTCCCGCCGAGCACCATCAGACACGGACAGTCTCAGCGGACAAGGTCATCGCAGCCCTGGCGGGCTGGGCGGCGGGTGAGGTCGCCTGGCGGGATGCCTTCCAATGGAACTCGATCGGCTCCTGGTTCACCGATTCCCAGTCGAGCGCGCGAACAGGCCGGAATGAGTACGGAGCTTGGGACCGTCCCCCGGCCGTCCGGGCGAACCAGCGCTGACAGGCAACAACAACTGATCACGCCTTTTGCCCGGGTCAGCGCGCGTGTACGACTTGATGCCACCACTTACGGGCGTTCTGTCGTCGCGTGGACACCTGCCTGGCGTAGCCGGTCGGCGAGGAACGCCATTTCGGTCAGCGTCCCGGTTTGGGTTCCCGTGCGTACTCGCTGCGCCATGGCCTTCGCTCGGATCAAGTCAAGCCCCAGTTCGGCACGTATCACCCTCATGATTACGACGGCACTGGACGATGGGTCGCAGAGCTGCAGTCGCGCCGGACCATGCTCGGACAGCAGCTGTTCCCGCAGATCTCCTGGCACATCCGATCGACCACAGGCGATCACGTACATGCCGCAGGCGGCACAGTTCCGCGCAATGTCCCAGCGCACCTCGCCGTCGACCAGGCCTTCACCGCCGTCACACTCCGCCACGGCGCCGCAGTCCTCACATTCGGACGGATACCTGGCCGACTCACCGACTGCCATCGCCCCACCCCCGAATCGCTTGCCGGTACGGCGGTCTCGACCAGAGGCTAAACGACACAGGACCTCGTGCCACAGCCGTGCCACACACGAGGGCGCCGAGCGGGGAACCACAGGAATCACGGGCAGAAACCGGCGTTCCACGCTCGCCGGCTCCCTCGCGCCGCATGCGGGCCCAGCCGCCGCCGCGCTCCTCGGCGATCTGCTTCATGGAGGACCAGGCGCGGCGGGCGCGCAGCACGGCCACCTCCAGGAGGCGGCCACGGCCGGTGTCCGACATGCCGTAGGCGTCGGCGAGGATCCGGCAGCGGCGGGGCACGTCGACCTCGCGCAGGAGCGGGCCGGCGTCGGCGGGGTCGCCGAGGGGGCCCAGTCGCGCGGGCGGTCTCCGCGCGCGACCGCGGCCCGGCGTCGGGCCGCTCAGGCGGCGACGGCCTCGCGGCCGGTGGTGTAGATGCGGGCCTGCTCGGCGATGCGGCGGCCGAGGTGCTCCGCGGTGGCGATGTCGGCCTTGTGGACGCCCTCGGGGCCGTGGTCGGTGTGGGTCTGCGCACCGGCACCGAGGAAGATGCCGAGGCGGTTGAGGTCGTGCTCGGAAGCGGTGGAGGAGTTCCAGCCCGGGTGGAGGCCGAGGTTGATCCAGCTCATGCCGTGCTGGGCGGCGAGGACGCTGAAGAACTGCAGGGTGTGGAGCTTGTCGCCGCTCTTGGAACCGGAGTTGGTGAAGCCGGCCGCGAGCTTGTCCTTCCACGCCTGGGAGAACCAGCGCTTGGAGGAGTCCTCGGCGAACTGGTGGAAGGCACCGGAGGCGGTGCCCATGTACGTCGGCGAACCGAAGACGATCGCGTCGGAGGCGTCGAGCAGCGCCCACTGCTCGTCGGTGATCCCGTCCACCGTGATCAGGTGGACGACGGCGCCCGCGTCGGCGGCGCCCGCGCGCACGGCCTCTGCGAGGACGGAGGTGTGGCCGTAACCGGAGTGGTAGGCGATCGAGACGACGGGTGTGGTCATGACTGCGTGCTCCTCGGCTGGGGCTGCGAACGGGGTTTCCGGCGCGATGGGCCGGCTGAACCAGGGAAGCACTAACTTTTAGAAAGCGCAATCCTACAGTTAGCGCTGTAAGCGAGTACGCTGGCGTCATGGAGACTTCCGTGCGCGCGTGCGACGCCACCGCCGGCAGCGATGCCGAGGTGGCGGCCCCGGAGTTCGATGTGTTCGCCCGTTCCTGCCCGTCGCGCCCCACGTTGGAGCATGTGACGGGCCGATGGGGCGCGCTGGCACTGGGCGCGCTGGTCGGGGGACCGCTGCGGTTCAACGAGCTGCGCCGCCGGGTCGACGGCGTGAGCGAGAAGATGCTCTCCCAGACGCTGCAGGCGCTGGAACGGGACGGGCTGGTGCACCGCGAGGCGCAGCCCACCAACCCGCCGCGGGTGGACTACAGCCTGACGGCGCTGGGCCGGGACACGGCCGACCGGCTGCTCGCGCTGATCGACCTCGTGGAGTCGCGGATGCCGGATGTGCTGGCGGCGCAGCGGCGCTACGACGAGCGGGCTACGGAGGAGGCCGTGCCGGCCGGACCGCGCGGCGGTCGCTGACAGCGCGGGCAGAAGTAGCTCGACCGGTTCATCCAGGGCCGGCGGCGGATCGGCGTGCCGCAGCGGCGGCAGGGCTCGTCCTCGCGGCCGTACGCGTCCAGCGAGCGGTCGAAGTAACCGGATTCGCCGTTGACGTTGACGTACAGGCTGTCGAAGCTCGTGCCGCCGGCGGCGAGGGCGTCGGACATGACCTCGCGGATGCGGGTGAGCAGTTCGGTCGTGACCGGGCGGGTGAGGGTCGCGGTGGGGCGCTCGTAGTGCAGCTTCGTGCGCCACAGGGCCTCGTCGGCGTAGATGTTGCCGACCCCGCTGATCAGCGACTGGTCGAGCAGCGCCCGCTTGACGGTGGTGCGGCGCCGTCGCAGGGCGGCGTGGAAGGCCGCGTCGTCGAAGCGCGGGTCGAGCGGGTCGCGGGCGATGTGCGACAGGGGGACCGGCAGCTGCTCGGGATCGCCGGGCACGCAGTCGTGCAGGGACAGGCCGCCGAAGGTGCGCTGGTCGACGAAGCGCAGCTCCGTGCCGAGGTCGTCGGCGAAGCGGATCCGGATGCGCAGATGCGTCTCGGCGGGGGCGTCCTCGGGCCGGACGAGCAACTGGCCGCTCATGCCCAGGTGGCCGAGGAGTGCGAGCGGCGAGTCCTGCAGCGGGAGCCACAGGTACTTGCCGCGGCGCAGCGCGGGGCCGAGGGTCTGCTCCTCCAGCCGGGCCGTGAAGTCCTCGGCGCCGGCGAGGTGACGGCGCACGGAGCGCGGGTGCATGACCTCGGCCGCGGCGACGGTGCGACCGCTCACCCAGCGGTCCAGGCCACGCCGTACCACTTCGACCTCGGGCAGCTCCGGCACGGGGTGCGCTCCTCTCGGAAGGCGGTTCCCGGTCCGGGGAACCGCAAGGCCCGCCCGGACGGCCGCGGGGGCCGGCCGGACGGGCCTGACGGGTTCAGCTCGCGGCAGCGCCGTTCGCGTCGCGCTTGGCACGGATCTCGCGCCAGGCGGCCTCCGCGGCCTGCTGCTCGGCTTCCTTCTTGCTGCGGCCGGTGCCGGTGCCGTACTCGACACCACCGACGCGGGCGGCAGCCGTGAAGGTCTTCTCGTGGTCGGGTCCGGTCTCGGAGACCACGTACTCCGGAACGCCGAGGCCCTCGCCCGCGGTGAGTTCCTGGAGGCTGGTCTTCCAGTCCAGTCCCGCCCCGAGGTTGGAGGACTTCTCGATCAGCGGATCGAAGAGCCGGTGCACCAGCTCCGAAGCGGCGTCCAGACCCTGGTCCAGGTAGACCGCCCCGATCACCGCCTCGAGGGTGTCCGCGAGGATCGACGCCTTGTCCCGGCCGCCGGTTCCCTCCTCGCCCCGTCCGAGGCGGATGAAGCTGCCCAGGTCGAGGCCGCGGCCGACATCGGCCAGCGCGCGCGAGTTGACCACCGCGGCCCGCAGCTTGGCGAGCGTGCCCTCCGGGAGGTCCGGGTGGGTGCGGTAGAGGGTGTCGGTCACCACCAGACCGAGCACGGAGTCACCGAGGAACTCCAAGCGCTCGTTGGTGGGCAGACCGCCGTTCTCGTACGCGTACGAGCGATGGGTCAGCGCACGCACCAGAAGGGCGGGTTCGAGTGTGTACCCGAGCCGCCCTTCCAGAACCGCGGGGGACGAGGCTGCCTTACCGGCGTCCGTCGACGTTGCGCCGTCTGACGACATGGAGCCCCTCACCCGCCGATCAGACCTCGAGGACCTGACGACGGTTGTAGGTGCCGCAGCTCGGGCACGCGATGTGCTGCTGCTTCGGCTCGTGGCAGCGCTCGCACGCCACCAGGCTCACGGGCGCAGCCTTCCACTGCGAACGGCGGTGGCGCGTGTTGCTGCGCGACATCTTCCGCTTGGGAACAGCCACGGCTACTTCTCCTGGTTCTCGTCGGCGCCCTCGTCGGCACCGCTCAGCTGAATGTTCTGCAGGGCCGCCCAACGGATGTCGGTGACCTCATGGTGGTGGTCCGGGTCGTCCGTCAGCCGCGCCCCGCACTCGGAGCACAGACCGGCACAGTCGTCCTGGCACACCGGCTGCAGCGGCAGTTCGAGAACCACCGCGTCCCGCAGCACGGACTCGAGGTCGAGCAGGTCGCCCTCGAGGAAGAGATTGTCCTCCTCCTCGGCGTCGTCACCGGCGTCGGCGGCACCGTGGTGCCCTCCGGTCCGGGTGTCGGCGTCGGGGTAGGAGTACAACTCCTGGAAGTCCGTCTCGAGCTCGCGCCCGATCGGCTCCAGACACCTTACGCACTCCCCCGAGAGCGGCGCGCGGGCGGTGCCCGTGACGAGCACTCCCTCCATCACCGACTCAAGGCGGAGGTCGATCGTGATCTCCGCGCCCTCGCGGACGCCGATGACCTCGATGCCGAGGTCCTTGGGAGCCGGCACCGTACGGGAGACCTTCTTCATCGCACCAGGACGACGGCCCAGCTCGTGCGTGTCGAACACGAGCGGGTTGCGGTGGTCGAGGCGGGTGTTCAGGGCTCCTGCTTTCATCGGTTCGGTGCCTGCCCGCCGGTTCGACGGCGGGCACGCCAAAACGCCGGGGATCACACGGCTGAGGGATCAGGATACCGGTCCCCCGGGCTCAGCCCAAACCGCGCTCCTGCTCCAGCTCACGCAGCCGGTTCAGGTCGATCATGCTGGTGTCGAAGAAGCTCGTCTCGTCCAGCGCCGCGCCCTGCCCCGGCTGGTGCTGCTGCGGGATGTACTGCTGCTGCTCGTAGCCGGTCTGCTGCGGCTGCTGCCAGCCGTAGTTCGGGTCGTAGTACGCCTGCTGCTGGTGGGGCTGCGCGGCGTACGGATCGGCGTACTGGCCCTGCTGCTGGTAGGGATCCTGCTGCCCGTGCTGCTGGTACGGATCCGCCTGCCCGCCCTGCTGGTACGGGTCCGGCTGCTGGTAGCCGTAGTCGGGCTGCTGCGGGGCGCTCGGGTCGTACCGGTAGTCGCCCGGGGCCGCAGGCGCGGCCAGGCCCGCGAGGTACTCCGCGTCGGACTGCCCGGGCACACGGCCTTCGCTGTCGTCGGCGTCGTGGGCCGCCATGTGGGCACCCAGCTCGTCGATCGGGCGGTGGCCGGTCAGCTTCAGGCGGCCGCGGCCGACGGCCTCCAGGGTCTTGCTGAGCACCGCCTCGAAGGCGCCCAGCTTGGCGTCCACGTACTCGTCCGCGCGGCGGCGCAGCGTCTCCGGGTCGGCGCTGCGCTCCGGCGCGTCGTCCTCGTCGTCGTACGGGTAGCCGTTCTCGTCGAAGACCGGGCCGTGGCCGAGCAGCTTCTCGCGGCCGCGGTCCACCGAGCCGATGGTCTTGGTGAGCACGACCTCGAAATTGGCGAGCTTGCTGTCGACGTAGTCGTCGGCCTCGGCCCGGATCTCGGCGGCCTCGCGCTGCGCCTCGGTGACGATGCGCTCGGCCTCCTGCTGGGAGCGGCGGGCGATCTCGGTGTCGGAGATCAGCGAGCCGCGTTCGGCGTGTGCGGCCTCGATGATCCGGCCGGCCTCGACGCGGGCCTCCTCGACCATCTGCTCCCGGCCGCCCAGCAGCTGCTGGGCCTGGGAGAGCGAGTCGGGCAGCGCCGACCGTACGTCTTCGAGCATGGCGAGCAGCTCGGCACGGTTGACCACGCAGGAGGCCGACATCGGCATGGACCGGGCGGCCTCCACGGCGGCCACGATCTCGTCGAGCTTCTTCTGGACGTCCACGTCGCAGACTCTACTGCTGCGCGAGCTTCTTCTTGAGGGCCTCCAGCACGACGGGGGGCAGCAAGTGCGCGACGTCGCCGCCCCATTGCGCCACCTCCTTGACGAGGCTGGAGGAGAGGAAGCTGTAGGTGGGGTTGGTGGGGACGAAGAGGGTCTCCACACCGGTCAGCCCGTTGTTCATCTGGGCCATCTGCAGCTCGTAGTCGAAGTCGCTGACCGCGCGCAGGCCCTTCACGATCGCCGGGATGTCGCGCTGCTTGCAGAAGTCGACCAGCAGGCCGTGGAAGGCCTCCACGCGCACGTTGCCGTACTCGGCGGTGACCTCCTCGATGAGGGCGATGCGCTCCTCGATCGAGAACAGCCCCTTCTTGGACTTGTTGATCATCACGGCCACGTAGACCTCGTCGTACAGACGCGAGGCTCGGGCGATGATGTCGAGGTGCCCATTGGTGACGGGGTCGAAGGACCCGGGACAGACTGCGCGGCGCAACGGTGACTCCTCGCTCTGAGGGTTCTGCGGGTGGTTCATGACGCGTCAGTAACGTCGGCGGCGCGACCGTACCAAAGCGTCCCTTCGCCGTAGCGGCGGGCCCTCAGCCCTTCGTACCCCTCGGGCCAGCGGAATTCCCCGCCTCGGGTGCTTCTCTCCACGGTGGCGAGCGCGTCCGCGTCGAGCCAGCCCTCGGTGCGGAGTGTGAGCAGAATCTCGCGCAGGTCGTCGTCCGTGACGGCGTACGGGGGATCCAGGAACACCAGGTCGTACGGGGTCTGCGGGGGTGGTCCGGCGATCACCTTCTCGGCCTTGCCGGCCCGCACCTCGGCCCCGGGCAGCCCGAGGACGCGCACGTTCTCCCGGATGACCCGGGCGGCGCGGGGATCGGCTTCGACGAGCAGCACGTGCTCGGCGCCGCGCGACAGCGCCTCCAGACCGACGGCCCCCGAGCCCCCGTACAGGTCGATGACCCGCGCCCCGTGCAGATTGCCGCGCAGCGACTCCCAGGTGGAGAACAGCCCCTCCTTGGCCCGGTCCGAGGTGGGTCGGGTGCCGTTGCCCGGCGGCACGGCCAGGCGGCGGCCACCGGCGGCTCCGGCGATCACGCGGGTCATCTGCGGCTCATTCGTCTCGTGGGCGGGCGGAGCGGCGCCTGCGCGGCGCCGCTCCCCCACGATACGTAGGTCAGTCCCGGCCCTGCTCTTCCACGGCCCCGACGAGCGCGGGCGAGGCGTAGCGCGACCAGGACAGGCAGCCGTCGGGCGGGCAGTACTCGGGGCGCCGAGGGTCGTGACCGAGCTCACGCAGCTTCGTCCGTACCGAGTCGGGCGTACGGCCGAAGCGGGCGGCTATGCGGGCGATGGACTCGCCGTCGTGGAACCGGCGGACCAGCTCCTCCTCGTGCTGCGGCACCCAGGGCGCGCCGTGCCCCGGGAACAGCTCGCGCAGCACGTCGCGGTCGGGGATGGGCTCGGCCACGTCGGCCACGAGCGCGAGGGCGCGCAGGGCGCGGTTGAGGGCGATGCGCAGGGACGGGACGTCGGTCAGCGGCAGCGCGAGCGTGCCGGAGGCGAGGAGGGTGTCGGGGTCGTCCTCGGACCAGCCGGCCAGGGACAGGGTGACGGTGGTGTCGTCGTCGCTGGAGAGCTCGATCCGGAAGACCTTCTCACCGAGCGGCAGTTCGTTGAGATGACGGAACGACATGAAATCAGCCCCCAAGGGTCCAACTACGCCGATTCCCGAGCGGATCGGCGCGGACTGTGTCCATTCTCCCAGGAGGCACCGACAATGACGGTCCGTCAGCCCTTGTCGAGGTACTGCTCGCGGTCCGCGTCGACCAGGCTCTCCAGCGCGCTGCGCAGGTCCGGCTGACCGGCCAGTTCGGGGTCGGCGGCGACCAGCGCCGTGGCCTCCTCGCGGGCCGCCGCGATCACGTCCTCGTCGTCGATCACCGTCAGCATGCGCAGCGACGAACGCGTACCGGACTGGGCCTGCCCCAGTACGTCCCCCTCACGGCGCTGTTCCAGGTCGATCCGGGACAACTCGAAGCCGTCCAGCGTCCCGGCGACTGCGTCCAGCCGGGCACGGGCCGAGGTCGCCTCCGGCATCTCGGACACCAGCAGGCACAGACCCGCCGCCGAACCCCGCCCGACCCGGCCGCGCAACTGGTGCAGCTGCGACACGCCGAAGCGGTCCGCGTCCATGATCACCATGGCGGTCGCGTTCGGCACGTTGACGCCGACCTCGATCACCGTGGTCGCCACCAGCACGTCGACCTCCCCGGCGGCGAAGCGGCGCATCACGTCGTCCTTCGCCTCCGGCTGCATCCGCCCGTGGAGCACCTCCACGCGCAGCCCCGCCAGCGGCCCCTTGGCCAACTGCTCCGCGATCTCCAGCACGGCCAGCGGCGGCCGCCGCTCCGCCTCGTCCTCCGCGGACTTCTTCTTCGGATCCGGCTCCTCGTCACCGATCCGCGGGCACACCACGTACCCCTGGTGGCCGCCCTCGACCTCCTCGCGCACCCGCTCCCAGGCGCGCGACAGGAAGTGCGGCTTGTCCTTCGCCGGTACGACGTGCGTGGCGATCGGCGAGCGACCGGCCGGCAACTGGTCCAGCACCGAGGTCTCCAGATCGCCGAAGACCGTCATCGCCACGGTGCGCGGGATCGGCGTCGCCGTCATCACCAGCAGATGCGGCGGCTGCTTGGCCTTGCCCCGCAGTGCGTCGCGCTGCTCCACGCCGAAGCGGTGCTGCTCGTCGACCACGACCAGGCCCAGGTCGTGGAACTGCACCTTGTCCTCGATCAGCGCGTGCGTGCCCACGACGATCCCGGCCTCGCCGGTCACCAGGTCCAGCAGCGCCTGGCGGCGGGCGGCGGCCCCCATCGAGCCGGTCAGCAGCACGACCTTCGTGCCCAGGTCCGAGCCGCCGAGCATGCCGCCCTCGGCGAGATCGCCCATCATCTCGGTGATCGACCGGTGGTGCTGCTGCGCGAGCACCTCCGTCGGCGCCAGCATCGCGGCCTGGCCGCCCGTGTCGACGACGCCGAGCATGGCGCGCAGCGCCACCATCGTCTTCCCGGAGCCGACTTCGCCCTGGAGCAGCCGGTGCATCGGGTGGTCCGTCGCCAGGTCCGCGAAGATCTCGGCCGACACCTGCTGCTGGCCCTCGGTCAGCGTGAACGGCAGCCGCGCGTCGAACGCCTTCAGCAGCCCTTCCTCCGCCGGCACGCGCGGCACCGCCGGCAGCGCGTTGTCCGCGGCGCGGCGCCGTGCGAGGGCCACCTGCAGCACGAACGCCTCGTCCCACTTCAGCCGGTCCCGCGCGACGGCGATGTCCGCCTTCGTCCGGGGGCGGTGGATCTTCTCCAGCGCCTCCGGCAGCGCCACGAGCCCCCGCGATTCCCGCAGCACGGTGGGCAGCGGCTCCCCCGTGCCCGACCACTGCGTGGCGCCGAGGGAGGTCAGCACCGTGTCCACGGTCTTCGCGATCGTCCACGAATTGACCTGCTTGCACGCCGGGTAGATCGGGATCAGCCGGCTCGCGAAGGCGTCCACGGCCTCCTTGCCGTCCTCCGCGTCCAGCAACTGGTACTCCGGGTGCGCCAACTGCAGGGCGCGGTTGAAGACGGAGACCTTGCCAGCGAACATCCCGCGGCGGCCCGGAAGGAGATCGTGCTCCGGCTTGAACACCCCCCGCCCGAAGAAGACCAGGGTCAGCGAGCCGCTGCCGTCGGTGACGACCACCTCCAGGCGCGCCTTGCCGGGCCCGTAGGTCTTCCTGGTCGCCTTCGCGACGCGCGCGACGACGGTGACGTGCTCGTCCAGGGGGAGGTCGGACAGGCGGGTCAGCTCACCGCGCTCGGCGTAGCGGCGGGGGTAGTGGTGCAGCAGGTCACCGACCGTGCGCAGGTCGAGGTGGTCGGCGAACACCTTCGCGGTGCGGCCGCCGACGGATTTCGCGAGCGGTTCGTCAAGGGCAGCAGACATCGCGTCCATCTTTGCGCACGCCCCCGACAATGTGGGCGCCCGGTTGTCGTCGTGTGCGGGTCGTCTGTTGTTGCGGTCGCGGTTTCTCCCCCGCCCGCCCGGACGCTGCGGCATATGTGTCTGCGGCATCCGGGGCGGGAAAGCAGGTGCCCGCCATGCACGTGAACATGCCAGTCCAGGACGTGCAGCCCCGGGGCCCCGACCCCGGCCCACCACGAACAGCGCGCAAGACGGCAACTGACCGCGCCAGACAACCCCAACCCCCACCGCGAACAACCCGCACACGAACGACAACGGGGGGCGGAACGGCTACTCGACCCCGATGAGCAGGGGGCACGTCTCCTGGCCGCCCGCGTAGACGACCGTGTCCACGGCCAGGTGGCTGTCCCGCACATGCGCCTCGAGCCGGTCCGCCAGATCCGCGGGCGCGTCGGCCCCGATGACGAGCGTGACCATCTCCCCGCCCGCCGCGAGCATGCGGTCCAGGACGATGATCCCGGTCTCGACGAGGTTGCCGCCGATCACCGCGACGTCCCCGTCGATGAGGCCGAGGACGTCCCCGGCCTGGCAGACGCCGGCCATGGTCCAGGACTGGGCCTCCGCGACGGCGAGCTCGGCGTAGCGCGTGGCGCCGGCCGCCGAGGTCATGGCGACGACGTCCTCGTCGAAACGCCGGGTCGGCTCGTGGACGGCGAGGGCGGCGATGCCCTGCACCGCGGACCGCGTGGGGATGAGGGCCACGCGGACGCCCTCCGCGCGGGCCTGCTCCGCCGCGGCGCCGACCGCGTGCCGCAGTTCGACGTCGTTGGGCAGGAGGACGACCTCGCGGGCGTAAGCGCGGCGGATGGCCTCCGCGATGTCGCCGCTCGCGGGCGGCTCCCCGGGCCGTACGGCGACCACCATGGCACCGGCCTCGGCGCACAGCGCGGCGAGCCCGTCGCCGCGGACGACGGCGACGACCGCGCGCAGAGCCCGTTCGCCGCGTTCGCCGGGGGCCCCGCGGCGGCCCTGTTCGAGCGCGCGGGCCTGGTCGCCGAAGTGCGTGACCTTGATGCGGTACGGCCGCCCGGCCTCGATCCCGGCCTCGATGGCGGCGCCCACGTCGTCCACGTGGACGTGGACGTTCCACAGCCCGTCCCCGCCCACGACGACGAGGGAGTCGCCGAGCCCGTCCAGCCGGGCGCGCAGCGCGGCGACCGCGGGGTCGGGCGCCTCCAGGAGGTAGATGACCTCGAAGCCGGGGCCGCCGGGCACGACGTGCGGGTCCGCGCCGTCGCCGCCGGGGGCGCAGCCGTACGGCACCACCGGGGTCGCGCTCCTGGGCGGCGGCAGGCGCACGGCCTCGTCGAGCGGGCCCATCGGGGCCTGGCCGGAGACCGCGTCCGCCAGGGCGCCCAGGACGGCCACGAGGCCGCGGCCGCCCGCGTCGACGACACCGGCGTCGCCGAGGACGGCGAGCTGCCGCGGAGTGGCCGCAAGAGCGGTGCGCGCGGCCTCGTACGCGGCCCGGGAGACCTCGTGGACGTCACCGGTGGCAGCGGAGGCCGCGTCGGCGGCCGCCGTGGCGACCGTGAGCATCGTGCCCTCGACCGGGTGGGCGACGGCCTGGTAGGCGGACTCCGCGGCCCGGCGCAGGGCCGGCCGCAGGTCGCCGGAGTCCGCGGCGAGGACCTCGGTCATGCCGCGCAGCAGTTGCGCGAGGATGGTCCCGGAGTTGCCGCGCGCCCCGATGAGGGCGCCGTGCGCCATGGAGCGCAGGCACGAGGTGAGGTCCGGGGTGCTGCCGGAGGCGGCGTGGCCCTCGAAGACGGCGTCCACGGACTGGGCGGCGGACTCCACGGTCAGGAAGAGGTTGGTGCCGGTGTCCCCGTCGGCGACGGGGTAGACGTTGATCGCGTCGATCTCCTCGCGTGCCCGACCGAGGGCCTGGAGGGCCAGCCGGCACCATGCGCGCACCGCGGGAGGGTCGAGCGTCGGCGGCACGTGTTCCTCCTGCGGGGCGGCCGGGGACCTGGGGTGGGGAGGTGTCCGCACGCAGCGTACTGATGGCCGGGGCCCACCGGGCGACCGCCCCGTCCCGCTGACCATGGTAGTTTCGAGGGACAGGAGCGGACGTAGTATGCTGCTCCGGTTGCCCGGGGCTGTCCCGGGCCATCCCTCGGCATCACCGGTCTTCCTCCGATCATTCGGACGGACGTCGGACGCCGCCGGGATTTATCCGTTAGTGCATCTGAAGTCTTTGGAGTGACCCGTGGCTGCCAACTGCGACGTCTGCGGCAAGGGGCCGGGCTTCGGCAACAACATCTCGCACTCGCACCGCCGTACTCGCCGTCGTTGGAACCCCAACATCCAGACGGTGCGTGCTGTGGTCGGTCGGACGCCGAAGCGCCTCAATGTCTGCACCTCGTGCATCAAGGCCGGCAAGGTCGCGCGCTGACGCATAGGACGTCGTAGCGCAGCCTTTGCGGCTACCGGAGCCGGTCCACCCTGGTGGTGGACCGGCTTTCTGCTGTGTCCTCACTCACGCTGCCGCCAGGCGTGGTCCACGGGGCCGATGCCGCCGCCCAGGGGGAAGCCCGCCGCGACGGCGCCGGTGACGTACTCCTTGGCCGCGTGGACGGCGTCGGGAACGTCCATTCCCCGCGCGAGACACGAGGCGATGGCGGACGCCAGTGTGCAGCCGGTGCCGTGGGTGTGCCGGTTGTCGTGTCGGACGGCGCGAAGCCAGTGCTCGCTGCTGCCGTCGGTGAGGAGGTCGACGGCGTCGCCGCTGAGATGGCCTCCCTTGATCAGCGCCCAGCGGGGGCCGCACTTCAGTACGGCCGCCGCGGCCTCGCGCATGGCGGGCTCGCCGTCCACGACGACTCCGGTGAGCTGGCGCACCTCGTCCAGGTTGGGGGTGGCGACGGTGGCCAGCGGCAGCAGCCGCGTCCGTACGACCTCGACGGCGTCCGCGGCGAGCAGCGGGTCGCCGTGCTTGGAGACGCCGACGGGGTCGACGACCACGGGTACGTCGAGCGGGGCGAGCAGTTCGGCGACGGCGGAGACGAGCGCGGTCGAGGAGAGCATCCCGGTCTTGACCGCCTGGACGCCGATGTCGTCGACGACGCTGCGGAACTGGGCGCGTACGGCCTCCACCGGGAGTTCCCAGGCGCCCTGGACACCCAGCGAGTTCTGGGCCGTGACGGCCGTGACCACGCTCATGCCGTGGACGCCGAGGGCGAGCATGGTCTTCAGGTCGGCCTGGATGCCCGCGCCGCCGCCGGAGTCGGAGCCGGCGACGGTGAGCACGCGCGGTGGGATCGTCATACGGCGAATCTAGTCGCTGCCGTCACTCCTCCCCGAAGTGGTCCCAGCCTCCCGCCTTGTCCCAGGGCGCGCCGTCCACGGTGACCTGGGGTGTCGTGGCGGCCTTCACCACCCGGCCGATGACCCGCCAGCGCGCGGGCAGCTTCGTGTCCGGGGGGAAGGCGGCGACTATGGCGTGGTCCTCTCCCCCGGTCAGCACCCAGTGCAGCGGGTCGACGCCGACGGCCTGCCCGATGTCGGCCATCTGCGCCGGGATGTCGATGTCGGCGGAGCGCAGGTCGATCGCGACGCCACTGGCGGCGGCGATGTGCCCGAGGTCGGCGACGAGGCCGTCGCTGACGTCGGTCATGGCGGTCGCGCCGAGTTCGGCGGCGGCGGGACCGGCGTGGTACGGCGGTTCGGGCCGGCGGTGCGCCTCGACGAACGCGCGCGGGGAACGGAAGCCCCGGGAGAGCACCGCGAGTCCCGCCGCGGACCAGCCGAGCCACCCGGTGACGGCGACGATGTCGCCGGGGCGGGCACCGGATCGGGTGATGGGTTCACGGTCGCGCAGGTCGCCCAGTGCGGTGATGGAGACCATGATCGTCTCGCCGCGGACGACGTCCCCGCCGACCACGGCCGCCCCGGCCACCTGGCACTCGTCCCTGATGCCGTCCATGAGCTCGACCGGCCAGGTCACGGGCAGGTCCGCCGGGACGACCAGGGCGAGCAGCACCGCGGTCGGCACCGCGCCCATCGCGGCGATGTCGGCGAGGTTCTGCGCGGCGGCCTTGCGGCCCACGTCGTAGGCGGTGGACCAGTCGCGGCGGAAGTGGCGCCCCTCCACGAGCGCGTCGGTGGTGGCCACCACCCGCCGGTCCGGCGCGGCGACCACGGCCGCGTCGTCACCCGGTCCGAGCCGTACGGCCGGGCTGGAGGTGAGCCGGGAGGTCAACTCCCTGATGAGCCCGAACTCCCCCAGCTCACCCACGGTGCCCTTCATGTGACTGTCCCCTTCACCTGGCCGGTCCCCTTCTGCGTGCACTTCCGTGACGGCTTTCGCGCGGCCGGTACCGCGCGGGTCTCCCCGTGGCATGCGGCGACGCGGTACCGTGACGTTCCCTCCCACATGATCCTCGTAGCCGCCCTGGAGGTTCCGTGGTACAGGCGTACATTCTGATCCAAACCGAGGTTGGGAAGGCCTCGGCAGTAGCGGAGGTGATCTCCAAGATTTCCGGGGTCATCCAGGCCGAGGACGTCACCGGCCCGTACGACGTGATCGTGCGTGCCCAGGCAGACACGGTCGACGATTTGGGTCGCCTTGTGGTGGCGAAAGTGCAGCAGGTGGAGGGGATCACCCGCACGCTGACCTGTCCGGTCGTCCATCTCTAGGCCCCCTGTAAGCTCGGCGGGTGATGTACCGCCGGGTCGCGCTAGTGTCCGTGTCCGCCGTCGCGTGCCTGTCCGCGGCGGCGGTCTGGATTTCCGCCTCCGGCGGTGACGCGAACGGGGTCGCCGTCCCGGCGCCCTCCGCCCAGGCCGCCCGGATGTGCGGCGCCCTGCACGACGCGCTGCCGGACAAGGTCGACGGGCTGCCCGAACGGTCGCTGCGGCCCGTCTCCGACCTCACCGCCGGTTGGGGGGATCCTACGGTGGTGCTGCGCTGCGGCGTGCCGCGACCCGAGATGCTGACCCCTGGCAGCGCGACGTACAACCCCACCGCCGACGCGGTGGAGGTCAACGGGGTGAGCTGGCTCATCGAGAAGACCGACGACGGCTACCGCTTCACGACGACCGGCCGCAGGACCTTCGTCGAGGTGACGGTACCGGCCAAGTACGCGCCCGAGGTCGATCCGCTGACCGACCTCGGACGCGCCGTCGAGCGGACGATCCCCACCGAACTCTGACGGGCCCGGCGGACCGCTCCCGGCGGACGGGGCTCAGCGCAGGCCGGTGGAGCGCCGCAGCGCGGCCTGGATCAGCCGGTCCACCAGTTCCGCGTAGCCGACGCCGCTCTCCTGCCACATGCGCGGGTACATCGAGATCGGCGTGAAGCCGGGCATGGTGTTGATCTCGTTGATCACGAACTCGCCGTTGTCCTGCAGGAAGAAGTCCGCGCGGACCAGGCCCTCGCAGGAGGCGGCGTCGAAGGCCGCGACGGCGAGCCGTTGCACCTCGGCGGTCTGCTCCGGGGTCAGCGGCGCGGGCACGACGCCCTCGGCGGAGTCGATGTACTTCGCCTCGAAGTCGTAGAACTCGTGCGCCGTGACCGGCGGGATCTCCGCAGGGACGGAGGCGCGCGGGCCGTCCTCGAACTCCAGGACGCCGCATTCGATCTCGCGGCCGCTCAGCAGCGACTCCACCAGCACCTTGGGGTCGTGCCTGCGGGCCTCCTCGATCGCCTCGTCCAGGCCGGCGAGGTCGTTGACCTTGCTGATGCCCATGGAGGACCCGGCGCGGGCGGGCTTCACGAAGACCGGCCAGCCGTGGTCGGCGGCGAAGTCGACGACCTTCTTGCGGGCCGCGGCGGGGTCGTTCTCCCACTCACGGGGGCGGATCACGATGTACGGCCCGACCGGCAGGCCGAAGGAGATGAAGACCCGCTTCATGTACTCCTTGTCCATGCCGACGGCCGAGGCGAGCACGCCGGAGCCCACGTAGGGCACTCCGGAGAGCTCCAGCAGGCCCTGGAGGGTGCCGTCCTCGCCGTAGGGGCCGTGCAGCATGGGGAAGACGACGTCGACGTCGCCCAGCACCTTGGGCACCGAGCCGGGCTCGCTGTAGACGACCTCGCGGCTGGCCGGGTCCACCGGCAACAGCACCGAGCCGTCGGAGGACTCGGCGAGCTGCGCCACGCTCGGCAGCGCGCGGTCGGCGATCGCCATCCGGGACGGGTCGTCGGCGGTGAGCGCCCAACGGCCGTCGGTGGTGATGCCGATCGGCAGCACGTCGTACTTGTCGCGGTCGATCGCGCTCAGCACGGCGCCTGCGGTGACGACCGAGATGGCGTGTTCGGAGCTGCGTCCGCCGAAGACGACGGCGACGCGCGGCTTGCGGGAAGAAGGCTGATTGCTCATGTCGCGTTGACCTTACCGTTCCGGACGTCAGCGTTCCGACTTCGCGGAGCGCGACATCAGCTCCTTGACCGCGACGACCGGCTGCTTGCCGTTGTGAACGATGTCGACGACGGTCTCGGTGATGGGCATGTCGACGCCGTGCCGGCGTGCCAGGTCGAGCACCGACTCGCAGGACTTGACGCCCTCGGCGGTCTGCCGGGTGACCGCGATGGTCTCCTCCAGCGTCATGCCCTTGCCCAGGTTGAAGCCGAAGGTGTGGTTGCGCGACAGCGGCGAGGAGCAGGTCGCGACCAGGTCGCCCAGACCCGCGAGACCGGAGAAGGTCAGCGGGTCGGCGCCCAGCGCGATGCCGAGCCGGGTGGTCTCCGCCAGGCCGCGCGTGATCAGCGAGCCCTTGGTGTTGTCGCCCAGGCCCATGCCGTCGGCGATGCCGACGGCGAGGCCGATCACGTTCTTCACGGCGCCGCCGAGTTCGCAGCCGACCACGTCGGTGTTGGTGTACGGCCGGAAGTACGCGGTGTGGCTGGCGGCCTGCAGCCGTTTGGCGACGGCCTCGTCACGGCAGGCGACGACGGAGGCGGCGGGCTGCCGCGCGGCGATCTCCTTGGCCAGGTTGGGGCCGGACACCACGGCCACGCGCTCCGGGCCCGCCTTGGCGACCTCCTCGATGACCTCGCTCATCCGCTTGGCCGTGCCGAGTTCGACGCCCTTCATCAAACTGACCAGCACGGAGTCGCGGGGCAGCAGCGACTGCCACTCGGCCAGGTTGCCGCGCAGCGTCTGCGACGGTACGGACAGGATCACGAACTCCGCGTCCCGGGCGGCCTCCGCGGGGTCGGTTGTGGCCGTGATCGTCGCCGGCAGCTCCGTTCCCGGCAGGTAGTACGGGTTTGTGCGCGTGCTGTTGACGGCCTCGACCACCTCGGGGCGGCGGCCCCACATGGTCACCTGGGCACCGGCATCGGCGAGCACCATCGCGAAGGCGGTGCCCCACGAGCCCGCGCCGTAGACCGCGCAGCGCGTCGTCACTTGGTGATCCCCCTCTGCTTGCGCGGGTCGAAGCGCTCGGCGGGCGGGGTCTGACCGCGCAGTTCGCCCAGCAGCTCGCTGACCGCGGCCATGATGGTGTCGGTGGCGTCCTTCAGCACGTCGGCGCTCGGCTCCTGCCCGTAGAACGCCGACAGGTCCACCGGCGGCCCGGCGACGACCCGCAGGGTCTTGCGCGGGAAGAGCCGGACCTTGTTCTCCTTGGCGTACGGGGGCATCGCCTCGTTGGCGCCCCACTGGGCGACCGGGATCACGGGGGCCTTGGTCATCAGCGCGACCCGCGCGACGCCCGTCTTGCCCACCATCGGCCACATCTCCGGGTCCCTGGTCAGCGTGCCCTCGGGGTAGAAGGCGACGCACTCGCCGGAGTTGATGGCGTCCACGGCGGCCCGGAAGGCGTTGGCGGCGTCGGTGCTCTCCCGATAGACGGGGATCTGGCCGGTGCCGCGCAGGATCGCGCCGATGAAGGCGGGCTTGAACAGCGGCGCCTTCGCCAGGAAGCGCGGGACCCGTCCGGTGTTGTACTGGAAATGCGCGTACGACAGCGGGTCGAGGTACGAGTTGTGGTTGACCGCGGTGATGAATCCGCCCTCGGCCGGAATGTGCTCCATTCCGCGCCAGTCCCGCTTGAAGAGAACGACAAGCGGCGGTTTCGCGATGACGGCTGCGAGCCGGTACCAGAAGCCGATTCTGCGGCGGGACACCAGAACTCCTCCTCGTTCCGCCGCCGACCCGGGACACCGGATCGCGGCCTGCTGTGGTCGGCGGCACCGTGCGGCCGGTGCGGCCGCACAAGTGTCGCCGGTAGGGCCACCGTAACGCCAGGGCGAAAGCCCCAGAGCGTGCGCCCCCGGCGAAAGCGCCGAGGCCAGGAGGCCGTAGCGCGTGCCAGGGAGATCGTGCACCCGGAGGCGAGCCGCCGGGAAGGGGGTTGGGGGGCGCGGTGGTGGTGGGCCCGGGGGACCCGAGCACAATAGTTCGGTGTCGCCACCCGTGGAATGGTCGCTCGTCGTCCCGCTGAAGCCGCTGGCCGAGGCAAAGAGCCGCCTCGCGGAGGCGGTCGGCCCCGTGCGGCCCGGGCTGGCACTGGCCTTCGCGCAGGACACGGTGGCCGCCGCGCTCGCCTGTGAGGCGGTGCGGAATGTGACGGTCGTCACCGATGACCCGCTCGCCGGGGCCGCGCTGACGGCGCTGGGGGCGCGGATCCTGGCGGACTCCCCGGCGGCCGGCCTCAACGCCGCGCTGCGACACGGCGCCGACTCGGTGCGGGAACGGCACCCCGGGGCCGCCGTGGCGGCCCTGAACGCCGATCTCCCGGCCTTGCGGCCCGCCGAACTGGCCGCGGTGCTCCGCGCGGCCGCCCGGCGCCCTGGACGGGGATTTCTGGCCGACGCGGCCGGAATCGGCACCACGCTGCTGGCGGCCACCGCGGGGAGCCCCCTCTCGCCGGCCTTCGGCGGCCCCTCACGGGCCCGCCACCGGGCCTCCGGCGCCCACGAGATCGCCCTGGCCGGCGTGGACTCCGTGCGCCGGGACGTGGATACGGGCGCGGACCTGGCCGCCGCCCTGACGCTGGGTGTCGGGCCCCACACGCGGGCACTGCTGCGGGCCGGACTTCGGGTGGCGCCGCAGGACGGCGCCGCTGACTCCGGCACCGCGGGCTGCGGGGCCGCGGGCGCACCGGCCCCGGGGAGCGGCGCCCGCTAGAGCTTCTCGGCACATTCCCGCCCGCCCCCTACGACGACTCTCCGCCTTGCGACGCACCGCACCCGGGGGCACCCCGGCGGAGCTGGAGGAGCCAATTTGACGGCACGCTCTAGGCTGAGATCCATGCAGGCCACCGCGTACACCTACGACCCCGAGACCCGCGCCGGCAGCGTGCTGCTGGACGACGGGACGCCGCTGCCGTTCGACGCGGCGGCGTTCGACGCCGGGGGGCTGCGGCTGCTGCGGCCCGGTCAGCGGGTGCGGATCCGCACCGAGGGAAGCGGGGACGGGCGCCGGGTGGTCTTCGTGACGCTGCAGACCTTCCCCGACCCGGGGGCCTGAGCACATGACGGCACGGGCCGGGCGCCCCTGATCCAGGGGTGCCCGGCCCGTCGGCGTGTGCGGGTCCGCGGAATCGTTACCGCTTCGCGGCCCGCTTGGTGGCGGTCTTCCGCGCCGCAGACTTGGCGGGGGCCTTCTTGGCCGGGGCGGTTTTCTTGGCGGTCGCCTTCTTCGCGGTGGTCTTGGCGGCGGCCTTCTTCGCCGTCGTCGCCTTGGCCGCGGCGGCCTTCTTGGCCGTGGCCTTGGCGGCGGTGGTCTTCTTCGCCGTCGTCGCCTTGGCCGCGGTGGCCTTCTTGGCCGTCGTCTTCTTCGCGGCGGCCTTCTTGGTGGTGGCCTTGGCGGTGACGCCGCCGGTCAGGCTGCCCTTGGGTGCCTTCTTGACGGAGACCTCGCCGGCCTTGGGGAGCTTCTTCGACCCGCTGACCAGGTCCTTGAAGCCCTGGCCGGCGCGGAAGCGCGGGACGGAGGTCTTCTTGACCCGGACCCGCTCCCCGGTCTGGGGGTTGCGGGCGTAGCGGGCGGGACGCTCCACCTTCTCGAACGAGCCGAAGCCGGTGACCGAGACCCGGTCACCGCTCACCGTCGCGCGGACGATCGCGTCCAGGACGGCGTCGACCGCGTCCGCGGCCTGCTGACGGCCGCCGAGCTTGTCGGCAATCGCTTCAACGAGCTGCGCCTTGTTCACGTCTTCCCCTTCGGAAACTTGCCCGGCGATGAAGTTCGGGCTTTTTCGCACGCTAGGCGGATATATACCGCAAATCAAATACGAAACGGGCGAATCACCCTTGTGCCGCAACGAACTCAGGGCTCAGGAAGGCCTTTGATCGGGGAATCGGCCTTCGTCGAGGTCCCTCATCAGTTCCTCCAGACGCCTTGCCGCACCCGCGAGATCGTGCTTCGCGGCCGCGGTGATGACGAGGAGCCGCCGGGTCAACTGCATCCTGACGTCCTCCGGCACTTGCAGACCCGCCACCCGGGTGTGGGCCTGCTTCAACCTGGCAGCGAGGAACCCGTACAGCTCGAGTTGGCCATCGTGTTCCATGTGCCGATTGTGTCATCTGCGGTGAGTTGTCACGAGGTGTGGGGCCGAACACGCCGCAGCGCCCCCCGCCCGGTGGGGGCGGGGGGCGCTGCGGAAGGTGCCGTGACGCGCGGCCGCGGGGCGGCCGTGCCGGTCAGACCTGCAGGGTCTGCGGCTTGAAGGACGGGCGCTTGGCCTCGTACGCGGCGATGTCGGCCGCGTTCTGCAGGGTGAGGCTGATGTCGTCCAGGCCGTTGAGCAGCCTCCAGCGGGCGTTGTCGTCCAGCTCGAAGGGGGCGGTGATCCCCTCGGCGCGGACCTCGCGGGTCTCGAGATCGACGGTGATCTCGGCCGACGGGTCGGCCTCGGTCAGCTGCCACAGCTTCTCGACCGTCTCCTGCGGCAGGATCACGGTGAGCAGGCCGTTCTTCAACGAGTTGCCGCGGAAGATGTCGGCGAAGCGCGAGGAGATGACGGCCTTGAAACCGTAGTTCTGCAGGGCCCACACCGCGTGCTCGCGGGAGGAGCCGGTGCCGAAGTCGGGGCCGGCGACCAGGACGGTCGCACCCTGGCGCTCGGGCCGGTTGAGAACGAACTCTGGGTCCTTGCGCCATGCCTCGAACAGGCCGTCCTCGAAGCCGTTGCGGGTGACCTTCTTCAGCCAGTGGGCCGGGATGATCTGGTCGGTGTCGGCGTTGCTGCGGCGCAGCGGGACCGCGCGGCCGGTGTGCGTGGTGAAAGCTTCCATCGTTCTCAGGCCTCCAGGGCGGCGGCGCCGGACAGATCGGCGGGGGACGAGAGGTGGCCGGTGACCGCGGTCGCGGCCGCGACCTGGGGCGACACCAGGTGGGTACGGCCGCCCTTGCCCTGCCGTCCCTCGAAGTTGCGGTTGGATGTGGACGCGGAGCGCTCGCCGGGGGCCAGTTGGTCGGGGTTCATGCCCAGACACATCGAGCAGCCCGCGTGCCGCCACTCGGCGCCGGCCTCCTTGAAGACCTTGTCCAGGCCCTCCTCCACGGCCTGCAGGGCGACCCGGACCGAACCGGGCACGACCAGCATCCGCACGCCGTCGGCGACCTTGCGGCCCTGGACGATCGACGCGGCGGAGCGCAGGTCCTCGATGCGGCCGTTGGTGCAGGAGCCGACGAAGACGGTGTCGACCTTCACCTCGCGCAGCGGCGTACCGGGCTCCAGGCCCATGTACTCCAGGGCCTTCTCGGCTGCCAGGCGGTCGCTGGGGTCCTCGAAGGAGGCCGGGTCCGGCACCGCGGCGCTCAGCGGGGCGCCCTGGCCGGGGTTGGTGCCCCAGGTGACGAACGGGGACAGTGAGGCGGCGTCGATGACGACCTCGTGGTCGAAGACGGCGTCCTCGTCGGTCCTGAGCGTCTCCCAGTACGCGACCGCGGCGTCCCAGTCCTCGCCCTGCGGGGCGTGCGCACGGCCCTGCAGGTAGTCGAAGGTGGTCCGGTCCGGGGCGATCATGCCGGCCCGCGCGCCCGCCTCGATCGACATGTTGCAGATGGTCATCCGGGCCTCCATCGAGAGCTTCTCGATGGCCGAGCCGCGGTACTCGATGACATAGCCCTGGCCGCCGCCGGTGCCGATCCTGGCGATGATCGCCAGGATCAGGTCCTTGGCGGTGACGCCGTCGGGCAGCTCGCCGTCGACGGTGATCGCCATCGTCTTGAACGGGGCCAGCGGCAGGGTCTGGGTGGCCAGTACGTGCTCGACCTGGCTGGTGCCGATGCCGAACGCCAGCGCGCCGAAGGCGCCGTGGGTCGAGGTGTGGCTGTCACCGCAGACCACCGTCATGCCGGGCTGGGTCAGACCCAGCTGCGGACCGACGACGTGCACCACGCCCTGCTCGACGTCGCCCAGCGGGTGCAGCCGCACCCCGAACTCGGCGCAGTTCTTCCGCAGCGTCTCCAGCTGCGTGCGCGACACCGGGTCGGCGATGGGCTTGTCGATGTCGAGGGTGGGGGTGTTGTGGTCCTCTGTCGCGATGGTGAGGTCCAGCCGGCGCACCGGGCGGCCGTTCATCCGCAGACCGTCGAAGGCCTGCGGGCTGGTGACCTCGTGGAGCAGGTGCAGGTCGATGAAGAGGAGGTCGGGCTCGCCCTCGGCGCGCCGCACGACGTGATCCTCCCAGACCTTTTCCGCGAGTGTCCTGGCCATCGCATTCCCTCCGACCGGCCGCTCTGCCGGCCTGTTCGTCGTTGCCGTGCGTGTCCACCCCCTTGTGAGGAGTGGCTGCTCCGGCCCTGTGCATTCCAGCGTGCCGCGTCCGCGGGAAAATTGAACTTGCGTTTCACAGAGTGAGACGCGAGTATCGTTGCATGGACAACAGTAGTGGCGTCGGCGTTCTCGACAAGGCGGCTCTGGTGCTCAGCGCACTCGAGTCCGGCCCGGCCACCCTGGCCGGGCTCGTAGGCGCCACGGGCCTCGCCCGCCCCACCGCACACCGCCTCGCCGTCGCCCTGGAGCACCACCGGATGGTCGCCCGCGACATGCAGGGGCGCTTCATCCTCGGGCCGCGGCTGTCCGAACTCGCCGCCGCGGCGGGCGAGGACCGTCTGCTGGCCACCGCCGGCCCGGTGCTCACGCATCTGCGCGACGTGACCGGCGAGAGCGCCCAGCTCTATCGCCGCCAGGGCGACATGCGCATCTGCGTGGCCGCCGCCGAGCGGCTGTCCGGACTGCGGGACACCGTCCCGGTCGGCTCCACGCTGCCGATGAAGGCGGGCTCCGCCGCCCAGATCCTGCTGGCGTGGGAGGAGCCGGAGCGGCTCCACCGCGGCCTGCAGGGCGCCCGCTTCACCGCCACCGCGCTCTCCGGCGTGCGGCGCCGCGGCTGGGCCCAGTCGATCGGCGAGCGCGAGCCGGGCGTGGCCTCCGTCTCGGCCCCGGTACGCGGCCCGTCCAACCGCGTGGTGGCGGCCGTCTCCGTCTCCGGTCCGATCGAGCGGCTGACCCGGCACCCCGGGCGCATGCACGCCCAGGCCGTCGTCGACGCTGCCGGCCGCCTGTCGGAGGCGCTGCGCCGCAACGGCTGAGGCGGCGCGCCGCACACACCGCGCACCCGCCTCACGCCGCCCGCTCCCCCGACTTCAGCCGCTGGACCGCCGTCTCGCCGCGGCGGCCCACCGGGACGACCCCGGCCACGGCCCCCAGGCCGAAGGCCGGCATGTCGACGTAGACGGACTCGTACGAGCCCGCGCGCACGGCGTACGTCTCGTGCCAGATACCCACCCGCCCCTTGCCGGCCCGCGCCCGGCGGTTGAACGCCGCCCACGCGGGCCGGTGCTGCTTGTCCTGCTGCGAGGCGTAGGAGAACAGCTGCTCCTTGCTGGCCCAGTACTGCAGGACGCAGATCACCCGCGGGCCGCCGAACAGCAGCCGGTAGCCGAGGAAGCCGCTGTCCTCGTCGCGCGACAGCTCCCGCAGCATCCGCGGCATGGCCTTGAACACCGGAAGCCAGCTGCTCAGGGCCCACAGGCGGTTGATCCGCATCCCGAGGAGGAAGACGACGACGCCGCCCTCGACGGCGGCGGTGTTGCGACCCGGAATCACGTGCGCGGACATACGTCTCTCCTGTCACCCCTGAGGACCGCTGCGACGAGCGATTGGATAGTTCTGCTATCCATGCTTAGATAGTGCCACTACCCAATGGAGGGCGCAAGGGAATGCGGCTGGCGGAGCTGAGTGAACGCAGCGGTGTGGCCACGGCCACGATCAAGTACTACCTGCGCGAGGGCCTGCTCCCGCCCGGCCGTCGCGTCACCGCCACGCAGGCGGAGTACGGGGAGGACCATCTGCGCCGGCTGCGGTTCGTCCGGGCGCTGATCCAGGTCGGCAGGGTGCCGGTGGCCACCGCGCGGGAGGTGCTCGCCGCGGTGGACGACGAGTCTCTCAACCAGCACATGCGGCTCGGCGCCGCCACCTTCGTCCTGCCGCACGGGCCCGAGCCCGACGAGGACGACCCGGCGACCGTCGCGGCCCGCCGCGAGGTGGACGAGCTGATGAACGAACTCGGCTGGCGCTACGACAGCGAGGAGCACGGCCCCTCCCCCGCGTACCGGACGCTCGTCACGGCGGTCGCCGCGCTGACCCGCCTCGGATACCCCTGCAGCGCAGGGCACTTGGCGCCCTACGCCCGGCTCGCCGCCCAACAGGCCGTCCACGACCTGGATCTGGTCGAGACGTACGACACCCCTCTGGAACAGGCCGCCGCCGCCGTGACGCTCACGGTGCTCTACGAGCCCGTGCTGCTGAGCCTGCGCCGGCTCGCGCAGACCGAGGAGTCCCGGCGCCGCTTCGGAGTTGAGTGAATCGCCGCAGGAGTTGCCGCAGGAGCCGTCGGCGAAACGACGCACGCAACGGAAGAGGCCCCCCGCCGAAGCGGGGGGCCTCTCCTCGATGTACCCCCGACCGGATTCGAACCGGCGCTACCGCCTTGAGAGGGCGGCGTGCTAGGCCGCTACACAACGGGGGCAAGCCTTGTGGAAATGCGCTGGGGTACCAGGACTCGAACCTAGACTAAATGAACCAGAATCACTCGTGCTGCCAATTACACCATACCCCATGGTGTGTCAAGTACCCCCGACCGGATTCGAACCGGCGCTACCGCCTTGAGAGGGCGGCGTGCTAGGCCGCTACACAACGGGGGCCCTAGCGATCCCTGCGAGAGAGATCAGTACCCCCGACCGGATTCGAACCGGCGCTACTGCCTTGAGAGGGCAGCGTGCTAGGCCGCTACACAACGGGGGCTTTGCAGAAGATCTGCGCTGGGGTACCAGGACTCGAACCTAGACTAACTGAACCAGAATCAGTCGTGCTGCCAATTACACCATACCCCACCAAAACTCAACCCCCTGCGGGGGGTTTTGTTTGGTTTGCGCCTCCTGTGCCGGCCTTTCGGCCCGCCCGGGCGGCGCAGGAAGAACATTACCCGATCGATGACGGGGCTCCAAAACGAGTATCCGCCGCCAGAAGTGCCGGCAGCTCCGCGAGCCCCGTGATCCGCCGCAGGTCGGGCGCGGTGACGGAACCCGTACGGTCCAGCCACACCCCGTACAGGCCCGCCGCGTCCGCCCCGCGTGCGTCGGTGTCGGCCTTGTCGCCCACGTAGGCGACCTCCTCCGGCGGCAGTCCCAGCGCCTCGCACGCTCCCAGAAAGGCCTCCGGCGCGGGCTTGGCGTGCCCGAGCTCCAGCGAGCACACCAGGCACTCGAAGCGCTCGCGCAGCCCGAGCCGGGCCAGCTTGCGCTCCTGGTGGGCGGTGCTGGAGTTGGACAGCAGGCCGTGCCGGTAGCCAGGGGTGAGGGCGTCCAGGGTCGGTACGACATCCGGGAAGGCCGCCCAGGCTGCTTCGTAGTGGACGTAGTAGGCGGCGAACCACGCGTCGGCCTCGGCATCGCCCAGGGAGTCCCCCAGGAAGGCCCGGGCCCGCTCCCTGCGGTGCTCGGCGAAGGTCAGCTCGCCCGCGACGAACCGCTCGTAGTGCGTCTCCATCACCTCGCGCCACGTCCGCAGGGCAGGCTCCTCGCCGCCGAACGCGCCGAGGAGGCCCTCGGCCTCCAGATGACGGAGGGCGCCGGCCCGCTCGGCCCCCGAGTAGTCGAAGATCGTGTCGTCGATGTCCCAGAGCACGGCGCGGATCGACATATGCCGACTCTAGTCGCGTGCTCCGTCCGGGGTGCCGGAGTGCGGCGGATCCCAGGTGAACAGCGTCCGGCGGCTGACGAAACGGCGCGGCTCCCCCGTCACGGGGTCGTCGAACTCCAGCACCCGGGCCAGCAGCTGCAGCGGACGGGAGAAGTCGCCGGGCACGGCCTGCGCCAGGACGTCCGGGTAGACGGGGTCGCCGAGGATCGGCACCCCGAGGGAGTTCATGTGGACCCGCAGTTGGTGGGTGCGCCCGGTCTCGGGGCGGAGCCGGTAGCGCGCCAGCCCGTCCCGGTGCTCCAGCAGCTCGACGTGGCTGCGGGCGTTGGGCTCGCCGGGGACTTCCTGCGCCGCCATCACACCGCGCTCCTTCACGATCCGGCTCTCCACGGTGCGCGGCAGCGCCAGGCCGGGGTCGTACGGTGCCACGGCCTCGTACTCCTTGCGCACCAGCCGGTCGCGGAAGATCGTCTGGTAGGCGCCGCGCAGCTCGGGGCGGATCACGAACATCACCACGCCCGCCGTGAGCCGGTCGAGCCGGTGGGCCGGGCTGAGCCGGGGCAGCGCGAGGTCGTGGCGCAGCCGGCTCAGCGCCGTCTCGACGACGTGGCCGCCGCGCGGGGTGGTGGCGAGGAAGTGCGGCTTGTCCACGACGAGCAGCGCCTCGTCCCGGTGGAGCACGTCGATGCCGAAGGGCACCGGGACCTCCTCCGGCAGGTCCCGGTGGAACCAGATGGAGGCGCCCGGCCGGTAGGCGGCGTCAGCGGCGAGCGGGCCGTCGGCACCGTGCACCTCGCCCGCCGCGAACATCGCGTCGATACGGGCGGCGGGTACCGCCGGGCCGAGCCTGGCCACCAGGTGCTCGCGGACCGACGCCCACGTCCCGGTGTCGGGCAGTCGCAGGCGTACGGGATCGACCCCGCGGCGCTGGGGCAGCGGGGAGATCGGGGGCCTGGTCCTGCGGCGCATGACGTCGTCCGGGAAGCGTGCCGCCCCGGGCTCCTGGCGGAGGGCCCGGGGCGGATCGGCGTACCGCGGTCAGCCGGCCAGCTTCGCCAGGGCTGCGTCGAGGCGGGCCAGGGTGCGCTCGCGGCCGAGCACTTCGAGGGACTCGAAGAGCGGCAGCCCGACCGTACGGCCGGTGACGGCGACCCGGACCGGCGCCTGGGCCTTGCCGAGCTTGAGGCCGTGCGTCTCGCCGGCGGCGAGGACGGTGGCCTTCAGGGCCTCGGCGTCCCAGCCGGCGGCGGCGAGGTTCTCGCGCGCGGTGGTGAGCAGCGCGGAGGCGGCGGCCGGGTCCTTCATCGCCTTCTGCCAGGACGCCTCGTCCTCCACCGGCGCGTCGAGGAAGAGGAAGTCGACGTTGTCGGTGATGTCGGAGAGCACGGTCAGGCGGGTCTGCGCGTGCGGCGCGATCGCCTCGAAGGCGGCCTGGTCGAACGCCTCGGGCGCCCAGGGGGCGAACGGGGCCTTCAGCCACGGCCCGCAGGCCTCGATGAACGCCTTCACGTCCAGCATGCGGATGTGGTCGGCGTTGATCGCCTCGGCCTTCTTGAGGTCGAAGCGCGCCGGATTGGCGTTGACGGCGTCGATGTCGAAGGCGGCCACCATCTCCTGGACGGAGAAGACGTCGCGGTCGGCGGAGAGCGACCAGCCGAGCAGCGACAGGTAGTTCAGCAGCCCCTCGGGGAGGAAGCCGCGCTCCCGGTAGAGGTTGAGGGAGGACTGCGGGTCGCGCTTGGAGAGCTTCTTGTTGCCCTCGCCCATGACGTACGGCAGGTGGCCGAAGAGCGGGGTCGTGCCGTTGCCGACGCCGATCTCGGCGAGGGCGCGGTAGAGGGCGATCTGGCGCGGGGTGGAGGACAGCAGGTCCTCGCCGCGCAGCACGTGGGTGATCTCCATCAGCGCGTCGTCGACCGGGTTGACCAGCGTGTACAGCGGGGCGCCGTTGGCCCGGACGATGCCGTAGTCGGGCACGTTGTCCGGCGTGAAGGTCAGCTCGCCGCGGACCAGGTCGGTGAAGGTGATCGCCTCGTCGGGCATCCGGAAGCGGACGATGGGCTCGCGGCCCTCGCGCTCGTACGCGTCGATCTGCTCGGCGGACAGGTCGCGGCAGTGGCCGTCGTAGCCGGAGGGGCGGCCGGCGGCGCGGGCGGCGTCGCGGCGCTCGTCGAGCTCCTCGGTGGTGCAGTAGCACTTGTAGGCGTGACCGCTCTCCAGCAGCTTGGCGGCGACGTCCTTGTAGACGTCCATCCGCTGCGACTGCCGGTAGGGCGCGTGCGGGCCGCCGACCTCGGGGCCCTCGTCCCAGTCGAAGCCGAGCCAGCGCATGGCCTCCAGCAGCTGCTGGTACGACTCCTCCGAGTCGCGGGCGGCGTCGGTGTCCTCGATGCGGAAGACCAGGGTGCCCTGGTGGTGACGGGCGAACGCCCAGTTGAACAGGGCGGTGCGGACCAGGCCCACGTGGGGGTTGCCGGTCGGCGAGGGGCAGAAACGTACCCGTACGGGTGCTGCGCTAGTCACGCTTGATCACCTTGTTGGTGAGAGTGCCGATGCCTTCGATGGTGACGGCGACCTCGTCGCCGATGTGGAGCGGTCCGACCCCCGCCGGGGTGCCGGTGAGGACGACGTCGCCCGGGAGCAGCGTCATGGCCTCGGTGATGTGCACGATCAGGTCCTCGATGGAGCGGATCATCTGGCTCGTGCGGCCGGACTGGCGGAGCTCGCCGTTGACCGTCGCGGTGACGGCGAGGTCGTTCGCGGCGGCGAGGTCGAGGTCCGTCTCGATCCAGGGGCCGAGGGGGCACGAGGAGTCGAAGCCCTTGGCGCGGGCCCACTGCTTCTCGGCCTTCTGGGCGTCCCGCGCGGTGACGTCGTTGGCGCAGGTGTAGCCGAGGACGACCTCAGCGACGCGGTCACGCGGGACCTCGCGGCACATCCGGCCGATGACGACGGCGAGCTCGGCCTCGTGGTGCACCTCCTGGGAGAAGGAGGGGTACACGATCGGGTCGCCGGGGCCGGTCACCGAGGTGGACGGCTTGAAGAAGGCGACCGGGACCTCCGGGACCTCGTTGCCAAGTTCCGCCGCGTGCTCGGCGTAGTTCCGGCCGATCGCGACGACCTTGCTGGGGAGCACGGGCGGCAGCAGCCGCACCTTGCTCAGCGGCACCTTCGTGCCGGAGCGCTCGAACTCGGCGAACGGGATGCCCTTGATGATGTCGAGGACGAGTCCGTCAGGGACGGACTCGTCGCCCTCGACGACGCCGAAGGCGACATTGCCGTCGATGGAGAACCTGGCGATGCGCACGGGAAGCAGCTCACCTCACTGGCCGGAGACTGACGCTCCAGGTTATCCCGGGGGTGGCTTCCGCTCCTGCCCGCCGAGCCGCGGCTCAGGCGGTCGGCAGTTCCGTCAGGACGGTGCGCCGGGGGTTGGCGGTCTGCCGGGGCAGTACGACGGCTTCCGCGCCCTCGACGGCCGGTGCGACCTCTGCGGCCCGCGTGTCCTCGGCGTCCGTCAGGTGCGCGAGGGTGGTGCGGCGCGGGTTGGCTATGGGTCGCATGATCATGGTCGTCTTCATGGGCCGGTCAGAACCTCGTCGTCTTGTGTCCGGGCACCCGGGAGGGCGCGCTTGACGTAGTACACAGGTATGTCAAACGTCAATGTATCGGCGCCCGTTCCCCGATTCGGATGACCAATACAACTGACGGTCTGTGATTTTGCTCACGGCGTCACGGACAAGCAGGGCGAATCGGGCAGCTCGTCGATACCGCCGAACCCGACATCACGACCCATCCGGACTCTTCACCCCCGGCCGCCGGCGGCCGGGCCCCGGAGGCGGACTCGGATCGCCCCTGAAGAAAGCCCGGATTGCCGGAAGACATACGAAAGCGCACCGACACCCTGTGATGCGGCGGACGCGCTGAGTCACGTATTCCACTCGAAACCTGACGGCCCTTGTTGGACGTCCGGCACTGTGCTGGAATTCCCCGGACCGCCGTATCAACAGATGCCGGCGCGCAGGGGGGAGCGTGCGATCGCCGAGCGGCGGCGGCCAATGGGTATCCGCCGGGGAGGGCGGGACTCCGAAGACTCGACACCGTCCTGCCGCCCGTGCGGGGGACGCCTGGTCCAGAGGTTGCGACGCTAGTGCAGGGACGTTTCAAGAGGGATGGCGGCGCTGCGGGCGACCCGGAACAGCGCGGTGGGGCCGACCACGGTCCCACCCGCCGGGATGAAACCGCAGACGCCGGAACCGCGGGCGCTCAGAGTGGCGCCACGCCGGGAAGCGGTGTGCGCACCGGCCCGAAGCACGGCTCCCGAATAGCCATGCGCAACTGGCGCATCAGCACTCGTCTGGTGTCGCTGCTCGCGCTGCCGGTGGTCGCTGCGACCACACTGGGTGCGCTCCGCATCCAGAGCTCGCTGGAGAACGTGCAGCAGCTGGACGCGATGACGTCGCTGACCAACCTCACGGAGCAGGCGACCAAACTGGCCGCCGCGCTCCAGGAGGAGCGCGACGCCTCGGCCGGCCCGCTGTCCAGCACGCCCAGGGACGAGGGCGATGACGACATCGCCGCCGCCGCGGGCAAGACCAAGCTGGCACGTGAGGCCTTCATCAACGCCGCCAACGAGGTCTCCCCCGACCTCACCGGCGTCCAAGCCTCGCTGACCGCGATCAACCGCCAGCTCGGCACCCTGCTGGCGATCCGGGAACGAGCGTACGACCAGGGCGACTACATCTCGCAGACGGTCAGTGAGTACGACGAGCTCATCAAGTCGCTGATCGACCTCTCCCAGGAGATGGCCGAGGCGACCGGTAACTCGGACATGATCGCCAGCACCCGCGCGCTGGCGGCGTTCTCCGCCGCCAAGGAGTACGACTCCATCCAGCGCGCCGTCATCAGTGCCGCGCTCGCCAACGACAAGCAGCTGAGCCCCAACGACTTCCGCTTCGTCCAGGGCGCCCGCCGTTCCGAGATCACCGAGCTGAAGCAGTTCAGCCAGATCTACGGCCGGTCGAACGCCGAGGAGCTCCTCAAGGGCCTCAACGGCGGCAACGACATCATCACCAAGGTCAACCTGCAGGCCGACCGCATCACGGCCTCCGAGTCGAGCATCCAGAACTTCCAGGGCACCTACCGGGACTGGGACGACGACGCCAAGACCAAGCTCGGCGTCATGAGCCAGATCGAGCAGCACCTGCTCCAGGAAGCGCAGCAGCAGGCCCTGACGCTGCGCGACGAGGCGCAGCAAGAGGCGATCATCAGCGGTGCGCTGATCCTCCTCGTGCTCGGCATCTCGGTCGTCGGCGCCTTCGTCGTCGCCCGCTCCATGGTGCGCTCGCTGCGCCGGCTGCAGGACACCGCGCAGGATGTGGCCCAGAAGCGGCTGCCCGAGCTGGTCAAGCAGCTCTCCGAGTCCGACCCGCAGGACGTCGACACCTCGGTCGAGTCGATCGGCATCCACACCCGCGACGAAATCGGCCAGGTGGCCCGCGCGTTCGACGAGGTCCACCGCGAGGCCGTCCGTCTCGCCGCCGAGCAGGCGCTGCTGCGAGGGAACGTCAACGCGATGTTCACCAACCTCTCGCGCCGCAGCCAGGGCCTGATCCAGCGTCAGCTGAGCCTGATCTCCGAACTGGAGTCCCGCGAGGCCGACCCGGACCAGCTGTCCAGCCTCTTCAAGCTCGACCACCTCGCGACCCGTATGCGCCGGAACGGCGAAAACCTCCTCGTCCTCGCGGGCGAGGAGCCCGGGCGCCGCTGGACCCGCCCGGTCCCCCTGGTCGACGTCCTCCGTGCCGCGGCCTCCGAGGTGGAGCAGTACGAGCGCATCGAGCTCACCTCGGTGCCGGCGGTGGAGGTCACCGGTCGTGTCGTCAACGACCTCGTCCACCTGCTCGCAGAGCTGCTGGAGAACGCGACCTCGTTCTCCTCGCCGCAGACCAAGGTGCGGGTCACCGGTCACGCGCTGCCCGACGGCCGCGTGCTGATCGAGATCCACGACACCGGCATCGGTCTCTCCCCCGAGGACCTCGCCGACATCAACGAGCGGCTCGCCAACCCGCCGACGGTGGACGTCTCCGTCTCCCGCCGCATGGGTCTGTTCGTGGTCGGCCGCCTGTCCCTGCGACACGGCATCCGGATCCAGCTCCGTCCGTCCGACTCGGGCGGCACCACCGCGCTCGTCATGCTGCCGGTGGACGTCACCCAGGGCGGCGCCAAACCGCAGCCCGGCGCGGGCAACCGCGGCCAGCAGGGCGGTGCCCCCGCCGCGGCTCCGGGCGGTCCCGCGGGTCCCGCCGCCGCGATGGGCGCCGGGGCGGGTGCCGCCGGTATGGGGCGCGGGCCGCAGCGCGGCCAGGTGCCCGGTGCCGCGCAGCGTCCGGCTCTCGACTCCGGTCCCGGTGGCCCCGGTACGGCCCCGCAGGGCGGCCGCCCCGGCGGTCCGTCGGCGCCCGGCCGGCGTCCGGCCGCTCCCGCGCCGCAGCGCTCGGGTCCGAGCTGGGCCAACGAGCAGGTCCCCGGTGGCCAGGGCCGTCCCCAGCAGCCGCAGCAGCCGCAGCAGCCGCAGCAGCCCGCCGCTCCTCCGCAGCACCCCGCGGCGCCGCAGCCGGTCGGTGCCGCCCACGGCGGCTTCGAGGCCGACATGCCGCGCGGTCACGAGGACCTGGAGTCCACGGCGCAGTTCGAGCGCCCGGACTTCAACGCGATGCCGCACACCCCGCCGGCGTACGGCGGACCGCAGCATGCTCCGCAGCACGGTGCCCAGGCCCCGCAGCAGCCGGGCCAGTTCACCCGCAGCGACGTCTTCCAGCGTCCGGCGGCCCCGCAGACCCACGCGCCCGCTCCGGCGGCCCCGCAGGGACCGAGGCACGGCACGCCGTATGCCCAGGGGCCCGGTGCCGGTCAGCAGCCGCAGCAGCAGCAGCGCCCCGCGGCCCCGCAGGCCGACTGGCACCCGCTGCCGCCCGCCAGCGAGCCGATGGCGCTGCCGCCGGCCCCGGCCCGGGCGGACGAGTCGAGCCCGATCTTCGACTCCCTGGAATCGGACTGGTTCCGCACCGGTCGTGCGGAGCGCATGCAGCAGGTGCACGTCGAGCGAGGCCCGGTCGCCCCGCAGCAGAACGGCCACGGCCCGAGCGCCGGCGCGCCCAGCCGGCCGCCGCAGCGCCCGCAGCAGCCCGCGCCGCAGCAGCACCCGCAGCAGCCGCAGCGGACCCGCGCCGAGCACCCGCCGCAGCCCTCGCAGCCTCCGCGCCGCGAACCGGCGGCGTCGTGGCGGTCCTCGCCGAACGACGAGGTCTGGGAGCGCGCCGGCCAGGTGCGCCAGCCGTCCGCCGGCGGGGTCACCCCCTCCGGTCTGCCGCGGCGGGTCCCCAAGGCCAACCTCGTGCCGGGAGCCGGCGCACCCCAGCAAGCCCCACAGGGCGGTCCGCAGGTTTCCCGGGCCCCCGACGACGTGCGCGGACGCCTGACCAACCTCCGTCGCGGTATCCAGCAGGGCCGGCAGGCCGGTACGGCAGCTACCGACGGCCGCGGCTTTGGCACCACTCACCAGCAGGAGCGTTAGTTGAGTCAGATGAGCCAGGCGGCACAGAATCTGAACTGGTTGATCACCAACTTCGTGGACAACACCCCCGGGGTGTCCCACACCGTGGTCGTATCCGCCGACGGCCTGCTGCTGGCCATGTCCGAGGGCTTCCCCCGCGACCGTGCCGACCAGCTGGCGGCCGTGGCCTCCGGTCTCACCTCGCTGACCGCGGGCGCGTCCCGCATCTTCGAGGGCGGCAGCGTCAACCAGACCGTCGTGGAGATGGAGCGCGGCTTCCTCCTCCTGATGACGATCTCCGACGGGTCCTCGCTGGCCGTACTGGCGCACCCCGAGTGCGACATCGGCCTCGTGGGTTACGAGATGGCCCTGCTCGTCGACCGAGCGGGCGCCGTTCTCACCCCCGACCTGCGCGCAGAACTCCAAGGCAGCCTGATGGGCTGAGCTCTCCGGAGCCCGGCCGAATGCACGCCCCATGACTACTCGCGACACGCGTCCGCTCTTATCCGGAGGACCATTCATGACCCCGCCGCCCGCCTCGCCCGGCCCGTACGGCGCGCCCCACCATGCGCCGTACGGGGGCGAAGGCGACCAGCCGCTGGTGCGGCCGTACGCCATGACCGGTGGTCGCACCCGGCCGCGCTACCAGCTCGCCATCGAGGCGCTGGTCAGCACCACCGCGGACCCGGGTGCCTTCCAGGGGCTGCTCCCCGAACACCAGCGCATCTGCCACCTGTGCATGGAGATCAAGTCGGTCGCCGAGATCTCCGCACTGCTGGGGATCCCGCTGGGGGTGGCCCGGATTCTGGTGGCCGACCTGGCTGAGGCCGGTATGGTCGCCATCCACCAGCCGAGCAGCGGCGAGGCCGGCGGACAGCCTGATGTGACACTGCTCGAAAGGGTGCTCAGTGGACTTCGCAAGCTCTAGGCCGGGGCAGCAGGCGGCGTACGGTGCGCCGCCCGCGGCCCGGTCCACCACCTCGGCCAAGATCGTGGTGGCGGGTGGCTTCGGCGTGGGCAAGACCACGTTCGTCGGGGCGGTCTCGGAGATCAACCCGCTCCGCACGGAGGCCGTGATGACCTCGGCATCCGCGGGCGTGGACGATCTGACACACGTGGCCGACAAGACCACGACGACCGTGGCCATGGACTTCGGCCGTATCACGCTCGACGACGATCTGATCCTGTACCTGTTCGGTACCCCGGGTCAGGACCGCTTCTGGTTCATGTGGGACGACCTGGTCCGCGGCGCCATCGGCGCCGTCGTCCTGGTCGACACCCGCCGACTGGCCGACTGCTTCCCGGCCGTCGACTACTTCGAGAACAGCGGGCTCCCGTTCGTCATCGCGCTGAACGGATTCGACGGCCACCAGCCGTACACGCCCGACGAGGTCCGGGAGGCCCTGCAGATCGGCCCGGACGCCCCGATCATCACCACGGACGCCCGGCACCGCGCCGAGGCGAAGAGCGCACTCATCACGCTCGTCGAACACGCGCTGCTCGCTCGCCTCAAGTAAGCGTTCCAGCTTGCCACTTCGCGTATGGACCGGCTGTGTCTTTTGACATGGCCGGTCCTTCTGTTCATAACGTTTCGACCGCGAATCGCAACATCCTGAACACCCCCTGCTCCCAGTCGGCTTCACTGCGCATACATCTACCCAGTGAATTGCCACCGCTTTATGCTTATGCCCCTTTTAACCGGCACGTGATCATGGCTTCCGCGTCCTCGCCGGACGTTTGTGGAGCCGCCCCATGACGTGCTGGAATTCATCGAAACCCGAGAGTAGGAACGGCGCCGCCGGCGCCGTCGCCGAGAGGTTGTTGGTCGAGTGAGGAACACGAGGCGAGCAGAGCCGGGTCCCGCGGACCACCCGCGTGGCAATTTCACCCCGCCTGCGCGATACGGCACGGCTCAGGCCGCTGCCCCCGAGGCCGCCGCCCCTGAGCCGGTGGCCAGTGCGGGCAGCCGCTTCGCCATGCGCAACTGGCGGGTGGCCACCCGCCTGAACGTCATCCTCCTCATCCCGGTGCTGGTCGCCCTCGTCTTCGGTGGCTTCCGGGTGCAGAGCTCGGTGAAGACCTGGCAGGACGCCGACGACGCGGTGCGGACCGCCAACGCCGTTCGGGCCGCCGTGGACTATGCCAACGCCGTCCTGAACGAGCGCGACCTCAGCGTGGTTCCCCTGCTGGCCGGCGACAAGGAGAACAAGACCGTAGTCGAGACCCGCGCGGCCACCGACCAGGCCGCCGCGAAGTTCGACGCGGCCGTCGCCGAGCTGCCCGGGGACGAGCGGCTGCAGCGCCGTGTGGAGAACATCCGCGAGGGCGAGAAGGTCCTCGCCAAGCTGCGCGACACGGCCTTCACCCGGCAGCTCACGGGCGTGCAGACCGAGGAGAAGTACGTCGAGGTCCAGCACCCGCTGATGGAGCTCGCGAACGAGCTGGGCTTCGGCACCAGCAGCGTCGCCTCCTACGGCCGCACCCTGTACGCGCTGGAGCTGGCCAAGGCCGCCGAATCGCTGACCCGGTCGATCGGCACCCACCTGCTCGTCGAGGACCGCAGCAAGCTCGCCCCCGGCGAACTGCAGCTCCAGCTCACCGCCTTCACCTCCTACGCGTACCTCCAGCAGATCGCCCTCGAGGAGTACAAGGGCGGCGGCACCGACGCGGACTACCGGCGGCTGCTGGACGAGCAGGCCGCGGCCCTGGAGAAGGGCAAAGAGCTGGCCACGCAGGCCGCCCAGGCGGCCAAGCAGGCCGGCCGGCCCTTCAAGGCCCCGCCGGGCATCGAGGACATGATCAAGGCGATCGCGTCCGGCAAGAGCCCCGAGGAGCTCAAGGCCAAGGGCGTGACCGCGGAGAGCTGGTTCGCCGGGACCACCCTCGGCTTCGACGCCTACAAGAACGTCGAGCAGCACCTGGCCAACCAGGCGTACGACGACTCGAACGACATCGCCGACAGCGCCCGCATCGAAGCGATCGTCAACTCGGCCATCGTGCTCGTCGCGCTGATCATCGCCTTCATCGTGGCCGCGATGGTGGCCCGCTCGATGAGCAACAGCATGCGACGGCTGCGCACCGCGGCCTTCGAGGTCGCCGAGCAGCGCCTGCCGGCCCTGGTCGACCAGCTCTCCCGCACCGATCCGGGCAAGGTCGACACCCGCGTCCAGGCCATTCCGATCACCTCCAACGACGAGATCGGCGAGGTCGCCAGGGCCTTCGACCAGATCCACCGCGAGGCCGTGCGGCTCGCCGCCGAGCAGGCCCTGCTCCGTGGCAACGTCAACGCGATCTTCACCAACCTCTCCCGCCGCAACCAGGGCCTCATCCAGCGCCAGCTGACGCTGATCACGGAACTGGAGAACAACGAGGCGGACCCGGACCAGCTGGAGAACCTCTTCAAACTGGACCACCTGGCGACCCGTATGCGCCGCAACGGCGAGAACCTCCTGGTCCTCGCGGGCGAGGAGCCCGGCCGCCGCTGGAACCAGCCGGTCCCGCTGGTCGACGTACTCCGCGCCGCGGCCTCCGAGGTGGAGGCGTACGAGCGCATCGAGCTGGTCGGCATCCCGGACACCGACATCCACGGCACCGCCGTGACCGACCTCGTGCACCTGCTGGCCGAGCTGCTGGAGAACGCCACCACGTTCTCCTCCCCGCAGACCAAGGTGCGGGTCACCGCGACCCGGCTGCCCGACGGCCGTGTCATGGTCGAGATCCACGACAAGGGCATCGGCCTCACCGCCGAGGACTTCGCGGACATCAACCACAAGCTGGCCGAGCCGCCGACCGTCGACGCGTCGATCTCCAAGCGCATGGGCCTGTTCGTGGTCGGCCGCCTCTCCGACCGGCACGGCATCCGCGTGCAGCTCCGCCCCTCCGGCGAGCAGGCCGGCACCACCTCGCTGGTCATGCTCCCCGAGCCGATCACCCACGGTGGTGGCGGCGAGGAGGCACCGATCGAGGACGACTTCACCGTGTCCCGGATCGTGCCGGAGCACGAGATCCAGCAGTTCGCCCCGCAGGGGCCGACCGCCGCGGAGCTCGGCTTCGACGACTCCCGCTACGAGCGCGTCGACGTGCCGGACGACGCCCGTTCGCTGGACCCGGTGGGCCGCTCCCTCATGCGCGACCAGCGCCGTGCGCAGCTCGAGGCCGCGGCCGGTGACCGCTCCGGCGAGCGCCCGCTGTTCCGGGACGAGGCCCAGGAGCAGGAGTTCCCGGCCTACCAGGAGCCCGGCGCCGAGGCCGCCTTCCAGGAGACCCCCTTCCAGGACAACGGTTTCCAGGCGAACGGCTACGACGAGCAGACGTACCAGGAGCAGCCGGCCCAGCCGTTCCAGGAGCAGCACGGCTACGACGCGCAGCCCGCGTTCCAGGAGCCCGCGTACTCGGACGGCGCCTACCAGCAGCCCGACTACGCCGCTGCCCAGAACGGCTACGCCCAGGACGACTGGCAGCAGCAGAACGGCTACGCCCAGGAGGAGTGGACGGCGCTGCCCGGTGGTGACCTGCCGCACACGGCCCAGGCGCCGGCCTTCCCCGCCCAGGGCGCGGCCGATTCCATGGCTGCCGCCCCCTTCGAGGCCCAGGAACGCGTAGGCTTCGACGGACCGGGTCCGACCACCGGCCCGCTGCACTCCTCGGTGACCGACGCGGGCCTGCCGCGCCGCGACCGCGGCTGGCAGCAGTCCGGCCCGGCGGCCCCGGCTCAGCCGGAGCCCCAGTCGGCGGACGGCTTCCCGGCCCAGTCGGCGCCCTCCGCGCCGGTGTCGGACGGGGAGTCCGCGGACTGGCGCTCCACGAACGACGAGAACTGGCAGCGGGCCGAACAGGCCCGCAAGCCCAAGGCGGGCGGGGTCACCCCCTCCGGCCTGCCCCGGCGGGTCCCCAAGGCCAACCTGGTCCCGGGCACCGCACAGCAGACTCCGCAGGGCGGACCTATGGTCTCCCGTGCACCCGAGGACGTCCGCGGCCGACTGAGCAATCTGCGGCGCGGCGTCCAGCAGGGACGCACTGCGGGAACTGACACGAACGGCCAGGGCTTCGGCCCCAAGCACCAGGAGCGTTAGTTGAGTCCGATGAGTCAGGCGGCACAGAACCTGAACTGGTTGATCACCAGTTTCGTGGACCAGACCCCAGGGGTCTCCCATACGGTTGTGGTCTCTGCCGACGGCCTGCTGCTGGCGATGTCCGAGGGGTTCCCGCGTGACCGCGCTGACCAGCTGGCCGCGGTGGCCTCTGGTCTGACCTCGCTGACCGCGGGTGCCTCGCGCATCTTCGAGGGCGGCAGCGTCAACCAGACCGTCGTGGAGATGGAGCGCGGGTTCCTCTTCATCATGTCCGTCTCCGACGGCTCCTCGCTGGCCGTGCTGGCGCACCCGGAGTGCGACATCGGCCTCGTGGGCTACGAGATGGCCCTGCTGGTCGACCGGGCGGGCAATGTGCTCACCCCCGATCTGCGTGCGGAATTGCAGGGCAGCCTGCTCAACTGACAGACAGGCATGCGGGCGTGTCTGAGTACCCGTAGGGTGCTCAGACGCGCTACCCAGCTGGAGGAGGAACCGTGGCAACGCCCCCAGGCGGAGATCAGTACGGCAATCACCAACAGCAGCCGCCTCTGAAGCGGTTCAACTTCCCCTCGGCACCCAGCCAGGACCAGCCTCCGTCCTACGGCGGGGGGACCCCGGATCCGGGGCCCGTGCCGCCGCACCGGCAGCCGAGGATCCAGCCGTACGAACCCCCGCAGGCGCCACCGCCACGGACGGCACAGACCGGCCGCTCAAGGCCGCCGTCCGGTCTGGTCCGCCCGTACGCGATGACCGGTGGCCGCACCCGGCCGCGCTACCAGCTCGCCATCGAGGCGCTGGTCAGCACGACAGCCGACCCGGTGCAGCTGCGGGGCCAGTTGCCGGAGCACCAGCGGATCTGCATCCTCTGCCGGGAGATCAAGTCGGTCGCGGAGATCTCCGCGCTCCTCTCCATCCCCCTCGGCGTCGCCCGAATCCTCGTCGCCGACCTGGCGGAGGCCGGGCTCGTCGCCATTCACCAGCCCGGTGGCGACGACGCCTCGGGCGGACAGCCAGACGTGACACTGCTCGAAAGGGTGCTCAGTGGACTTCGCAAGCTCTAGCGGTCCAGCTCGCTCAACCACCTCGGCGAAGATCGTGGTGGCGGGCGGCTTCGGCGTGGGCAAGACCACGTTCGTCGGTGCCGTATCGGAGATCAACCCGCTGCGTACCGAAGCCGTGATGACCTCCGCCTCGGCGGGGATCGACGATCTGACGCACGCGCCGGACAAGACCACGACGACCGTGGCCATGGACTTCGGCCGTATCACCCTGGACGAGGACCTCATCCTCTACCTGTTCGGCACTCCGGGCCAGGACCGCTTCTGGTTCATGTGGGACGACCTGGTGCGCGGCGCCATCGGCGCGGTCGTCCTGGTCGACACCCGCCGGCTGGCCGACTGCTTCCCGGCAGTCGACTACTTCGAGAACAGCGGGCTGCCCTTCGTCATCGCCCTCAACGGCTTCGACGGTCACCAGCCGTACAACCCGGAGGAAGTCCGCGAGGCCCTGCAGATCGGCCCCGAGGCACCCATCATCACCACGGACGCCCGGCACCGCGCCGAGGCGAAGAGCGCGCTCATCACGCTGGTCGAGCACGCCCTGATGGCGCGGCTGCGGTAGCGGTTCCCGCTTCCCGTACGACGCGAAAGGCCCCGCACGCCATGTGCGGGGCCTTCGCGTTGGGCCCGGGCCCGGCGACCGATGCTCCAACGACCTCTCGGACCGGGCCGGTTGGCGCCTCCGCGTCGACCCGGAGGAGGACCGTGCCGGCACCCGCCGACCGGGCGCCGCGGGAAGCGGCCTTTCGGCCCGAATCCGACCGTCCGTGTCCCCCGGGGGCCTCGGAGCCCGTCTTCGGCGACATCTCGGGGCATGTGGTGAGGGCTGCGCAGCGGCTGGTGAGGCGGGCGACGCTCCGGGCCGCCCACGCCGGCTCCCGGCGACCGCGGGCTCCGCTTGGCGCGCGGCGGCGCCACCGGACGGGTGCCGGCCCTGCACACGCCGTCCTGGAGGACGTCGCGGCCGGCATGTGGTGAGAACGCCCCCACGACGACGGCGGCGCGGCACCCGCGAGGGGTGCCGCGCCGCCGTCGTCGTACGGGGCCGGAGGGTCAGCTGCGCCAGCTGTGCGGCGCGCTGAAACCGGACTGACGCTCCAGGCGGCGCCAGCCGGCCGTGGAGCGCGGCTTGACGTAGTCGGTCGCGTCCTGGCCCTGGGCCGCGGCGCGGGCGAGCAGGACAGCGGTGAGGGCGGCCAGCTCCTCGTCGCTGGCGTGGCCGCGCTCCACGCGCACCAGCGCGGCGGAGGTGCTGTCGGCAGGGGTGCTCACGGGGTTCGTCTCTCCCTTACTGGGGCGGGTTGCCGTGCTTGCGGGACGGCAGGTCGGCGTGCTTGGTGCGCAGCATCGCGAGCGAGCGGATGAGGACCTCGCGCGTCTCGGCGGGGTCGATCACGTCGTCCACCAGGCCGCGCTCGGCGGCGTAGTAGGGGTGCATCAGCTCGGACTTGTACTCCTTCACCATGCGGGCGCGCATGGCGTCGGGGTCGTCGGCCTCGGCGATCTGGCGCCGGAAGATGACGTTGGCGGCGCCTTCGGCGCCCATGACGGCGATCTCGTTGGTGGGCCAGGCGTAGGTGAGGTCGGCGCCGATCGACTGGCTGTCCATGACGATGTAGGCACCTCCGTACGCCTTCCGCAGGATCAGCGAGATCCGCGGCACGGTCGCGTTGCAGTACGCGTACAGCAGCTTGGCGCCGTGCCGGATGATGCCACCGTGCTCCTGGTCGACGCCCGGCAGGAAGCCGGGCACGTCCAGAAGGGTGAGAAGCGGGATGTTGAAGGCGTCGCACATCTGCACGAAGCGCGCGGCCTTCTCGCTGGCCTCGATGTCCAGGACGCCGGCGAGGGAGGCGGGCTGGTTGGCGATGATGCCGACGACCTGGCCGTCGAGGCGGGCCAGGGCCACGATGATGTTGGTCGCCCAGCGCTCGTGGATCTCCAGGTACTCGCCGTCGTCGACGATCTCCTCGATGACCTGGTGCATGTCGTACGAGCGGTTGCCGTCGGCGGGCACGATGTCCAGCAGGACGTCACCCCGACGCTCGGCCGGGTCCGCGGCGGGGACCGACGGGGGGTTCTCGCGGTTGTTCTGCGGCAGCATCGACAGCAGGTAGCGGACCTCCTCCAGGCAGGTCTGCTCGTCGTCGTACGCGAAGTGCGAGACCCCGGAGACCTCGGAGTGGACGTCGGCGCCGCCGAGCCCGTTCTGCGAGATCTTCTCGCCGGTGACGGCCTGGACCACGTCCGGGCCGGTGATGAACATCTGCGAGGTCTCACGGACCATGAACACGAAGTCGGTAAGGGCCGGGGAGTACGCGGCGCCGCCGGCGCAGGGGCCGAGCATCACGGAGATCTGCGGGATCACACCGGACGCGCGGGTGTTGCGCTGGAAGATGCCGCCGTAGCCGGCGAGCGCCGAGACGCCCTCCTGGATGCGCGCACCGGCACCGTCGTTGAGCGAGACCAGCGGGGCGCCGGCCGAGATGGCCATGTCCATGATCTTGTGGATCTTGCTTGCGTGGGCCTCGCCCAGCGCGCCGCCGAAGATCCGGAAGTCATGGGCGTACACGAAGACGGTCCGCCCGTGGACGGTGCCCCAGCCGGTGATGACGCCGTCGGTGTAGGGCTTCTTCGCCTCCAGGCCGAACCCGCTGGCGCGGTGCCGGCGCAGCGGCTCCACCTCGTTGAAGGATCCCTCGTCGAGCAGCAGGTCGATGCGCTCGCGTGCCGTCAGCTTGCCCTTGCCCTTCTGGGCCTGGGTCGCCTTCTCACTGGGACCGAGCCGGACCTGCTCGCGGATCGCGTGCAGCTCCGCGACGCGCCCGCGCGCGTCATTCGCCGGCTGCGCGGCCTCCTCGGCCTCGGCTGGCTGGGTCGGCACCTCGTCCAAAACGCTCATGCCATCGACCATACGAGCGGAGGGCCGTCGGAATCGGCGTCGACTTCGTACAGTGTCCGGACCCGCTTCATGGAGCATCTGGACAGAACCAACACAAGAAAGGCCCCGCACGCGATGTGCGGGACCCTTTCTTTGTAGCGGTCGTCCACCCGGACTCAACCGGGTCGCTACCTTCCGGATACCGCCTCGGCCAGCGCAAGGACACGCCGGGCGTCATCCACATGGAGGTTCTCGATCATGCGGCCGTCCACGGTGACCACTCCGCGCCCCTCGGCCGTGGCCTCCTCGAATGCCTGGATGATGCGCCGCGCCTTGTCGGCATCCTCCTGCGAGGGCGCGAACACCCTGTTGCAGATCTCCACCTGCTTGGGGTGGATGAGGGTCTTGCCGTCGAAGCCGAACTGCCGGCCCTGGACGCACTCGGCCTCGAAGCCGGTCTCGTCCGTGACGTCGTTGTAGACACCGTCCAGAATCACCTTGCCGGCCTCGCGCGCACCCAGAAGGGCGAGGGACAGTCCGGTGAGGAGCGGGGCCCGGCCCGGAACGTGCTCGGCGTGCAGTTCCTTGGCGAGGTCGTTGGTGCCCATCACCAGGACGCCGAGCCGCTCGGAGGCGGCCGCGATGGCGCGGGCGTCCAGCATCGCGCGCGGTGTCTCCACCATCGCCCAGATGGCGGTGTGATCGGGGGCCCCGGCGGCCTCCAGGGCGCGCTCGATGGCGTGCACGGTCTCGGCCGAGTCCACCTTGGGGACGACCACGGCGTCCGGGCCGGCCTCGGCGGCGGCCCTCAGGTCGTCCTCGTGCCAGGGGGTGCCGGGCGAGTTCACCCGGATGGTGACCTCCCGGTACCCGTACTCACCGGAGGCCGCCGCCGCGGCGACCCGCTTGCGGGCGTCGGCCTTGGCGTCGGGCGCGACGGAGTCCTCCAGATCGAGGATGAGCGCGTCGGTGGGAAGCGACTTGGCCTTCTCCAGGGCCCTCTCGTTCGCGCCGGGCATGTACAGGACGGAGCGGCGCGGCCGCAGGATCGCGTCGGTCATCAGTTCTGCTCCTTGTACGCGGCCTCGTACGCCTCGGCCAGCTCCGGGTCACGGGCGGCGAGCGCCTCCGCGAGCTCGACGACCACGTGGCACTGCTTGACCGTGGCGTCGTCCTGCATCTTGCCGTCGATCATCACCGCGCCGGTGCCGTCGCCCATGGCGTCGATGACCTTGCGCGCCCAGGCGACGTCGGCCGGCGCCGGGGAGAAGACCCGCTTGGCGATGTCGATCTGCACCGGGTGCAGGCTCCACGCGCCGACGCAGCCGAGCAGGAAGGCGTTGCGGAACTGGTCCTCGCAGGCGGTGGTGTCCTTGATGTCGCCGAAGGGGCCGTAGTACGGCAGGATGCCGTGCGCGGCGCAGGCGTCGACCATGCGCGCGATCGTGTAGTGCCACAGGTCCTGCTGGAAGGTCAGCCGCGGCAGCTCCATCTCGGGGTCCTTCGGGTCCTCCCGCACGAGGTACCCCGGGTGTCCCCCGCCGACGCGGGTGGTCTTCATGCGGCGGCTGGCCGCGAGGTCCGCCGGGCCGAGGGAGATGCCCTGCATCCGGGGGCTGGCCCCGGCGATCTCCTCGACGTTGGCCACGCCGGTCGCGGTCTCCAGGATCGCGTGGACCAGGATCGGGCGTTCGATGCCGGCCTTGGCCTCCAGTTGGGCGAGCAGCCGGTCGACGTAGTGGATGTCCTCGGCGCCCTCGACCTTGGGCACCATGACGACGTCGAGCTTGTGGCCGATCTCGGCGACCAGGGTCAGCAGGTCGTCCAGCGCCCAGGGCGAGTCGAGGCTGTTGATCCGGGTCCACAGCTGGGTGTCGCCGAAGTCGTTGGCCTTGGCCGTGGCGACCAGGCCGGCCCGTGCGGCCTCCTTGCGGTCGGCCGAGACGGCATCCTCCAGGTTGCCCAGCAGGACGTCCACCTTGGGGGCGATGGACGGGACCTTCGCCGCCATCTTCTCGTTGCTCGGGTCGAAGAAGTGGATCATCCGCGACGGCCGGAACGGTACTTCCCGTACGGGGGCCGGGGCCCCCACGGCCAACGGTCGGAAGAAGTCCTTCGCGGAACGCATGCGGTCTCCCAGGGTTCGAGGGTGGGGAGCGTACGGCGCTCACTTTATGATCCGCGGGCCCGTCGCGTTACCGGTCGGTACGTGTGCCGTTGGTCACCGGGTGTCCACGGTGTGCAGACGGTAGGTCAGGTCGGGCTCCCCCTCCTCGTTCACGGTGCTCTCGCTGCCCGGGACGGCGCGGAAGCCGTGCCGTTCGTAGAACGCGCGTGCCGCGGCGTTGCGTTGGAAGACGTGCAGCGACAGTGGGCCGTCCGGGTGGTGCCGCAGTACCTCGTCGAGCAGCAGCGCCCCGATGCCGCGCCCGCGCGCGTCGGGCCGCAGGTAGAGGTGTTCCAGCCAGTCGCCTTCGAGGGCCGCGAAGCCGAGCGCGGCGCCGGTCCCGGCGTGCTCGGCGACCCACACCCGGCACTGCTGCAGGACGATGTTCCCGACCCACCACCGGGTCTCCTCGTCGCTGTGCAGCCGGGGCAGCCAGGGCATGGCCGCCGCCCGGGAGGCGAGGAAGACCGCGGTGATCGCATCGGCGTCCGAGGCCGCGGCAGGCCTGATCCGTATCCCTGTGTCATCGGTCACGCGATGACCGTACGCCGGAACGGGGGGCGTGATCGAATGGGATTTTCCGCCCCCTGGAAGGACGTGTCCCATGGCCGCCGCGAGCGTGCACACGCTGACCTGCTACCCCGTCAAGGGCTGCGCGGGCGTGCCCCTGATCAGCGCCGAGGTCACCACGACCGGCCTGGCCCATGACCGCACGTTCATGGTGGTCGACGCCGTGGACGGGAGCTTCCGCAGCCAGCGGACGCTGCCGGGGATGGCGGTCGTACGCGCCGAAGTGACCGACGACGGGAAGTACTTGGCGCTGTCGGCACCGGGCGCCGGGGAACTGGCGGTGGAGGTGGCGTACGAGGGCCCGATGCGCGAGGTCGGCATGTTCGACCGGCCGCTCGGGCCGGCGGTGGACCAGGGCGAGGCGGCCGCACAGTGGTTCTCCGAGGTCCTGGGCGCGTCCTCGCGACTGGTCCGCGTGCGCCCCGGCTTCGACCGGGACGGCTGGGGCGAGCACCCGGGCAAGGTCAACTTCGCCGACGCGCACGCCGTTTCGGTGGCCTCGCTGGCCTCGCTCGACGGCCTCAACCGGCGCATCAGGGAGCGCGGCGCCGCGCCCGTGCCGATGGACCGCTTCCGCCCCAACATCGTGGTCGACGGCTGGGACGAGCCGCACACCGAGGACCGGGTGCGGCTCATGACCGTGGGCACCACCCGCCTCGGCTACTCCGTCCGCGCCATGCGCTGCTCCGTGCCGCTGGTCGACCAGGCCACGGGCCGTACGGCCGGCCCCGAGCCGGTGCGCACCCTCGCGGCGTACCGGCGTGAGCCGGAGTACGGCAACAAGGTGAGCTTCGCGATGAAGGCGGCGGTGCTGCGGCCGGGCACGGTCGCGGTGGGCGACCGGGTGGAGGTGCGGTCATGGGAGTGACCGGCCTTCCGACCGATTGATCGTATGGCGATCGAGTACCGATCGAAGGACCGAGCCGGCGCGATCCGCCCCGTGCCGGACGGCACGGGGCGGATCGCGCCGGACGGATCGCGCCGGACGGATCAGCAGCCGCCGCAGTTGTAGTACAGGACGTCCCAGTGGTTGCCCTCGTCGGCATAGATGTTGCCCGAGCCGGACCGGTACTGGGGGGCACCGTCACCGCGCAGGCCGATGTAGGTGAAGTACGTGTGGATGTAGCTGGTGACGCAGCTGTTCTTCCCGTAGTCGAGCTTGTAGCCGTTCCAGTGCGAGTACGTGCCGCTGGCGTGGCCCGTCTCGGTGCCGCCGGTGATGTTCAGGGCGCAGGCGCTCGCGTGCTTCAGGGTCACCGCGCCCTGGGCGGTGGCCTGGTTGAGCTGATCGAAGGACGTGCACGTCGCGTTGTTGCGGTCCGAGCAGCCGCCCGACGAGGACCAGGTGATCCCGGCGGCGCGGAACATCGCCGTGGCCTGGGCGTGCGTCAGCTTGGTGACGGCGTAGGCGTCGTGGGACGCGGCGAGGCCGACGCCGGGGGCGAACAGCACTCCGAGCGCGAGAACGAGCGCGCTCAGGACGGAGCGGAACTTCATGGGGGATTCCTCCTGCTGGTGACCGTGCTTCCGGTGGGGCGGCTGTGCAGGTGGAGCAGGAGGAATGTGCCCTGTGTTCTACGCGCGTATGCACGGCAGTTGGACGCGCACGCGCGCGGGGCTCCGGTGGGGCCCTAGTTGTCGCAGGTGGCGTTGTAGCCGACGTTGTAGCCGCTGGAGTAGCCCGACTTGTACTTCCCGTTCGTGGTCTGCGGACTGTAGGAGTCGTAGTACGAGCACGAGTTGCCGTCAAAGCGGCCGTCGAGCAGCCCGGCGTTGTAGCCCTGCTGGTACTTCGGGTCGTTCTTGGCGGGTGCCTGAGGCGCGGACACCGCCGCGGCGTGGGTCGTGTCCGCCGATGCCGTGGACATCACCGCCGGCGACAACACCAGGGCCGCGGCCGCGACGAGGGGGCTTGCCAGCAATGCGATGCTTCGCTTGGCGCGCATGACTTTCTTCTTCCTGGAAACTGTTACGCGCGGATGGTGCCTCGACCTGACCGGACGCATGGCTGCATGCGACAACGGACCGGGGAGCGAAATCTGCAATGCGATGCTCGGGGCACCACGACAGCCGGTCGATTCCGGCTTTGGACGTCGCCTGACCTGCGAATGAAGACATCCCATGTCATTGACGTCAACAATTCGACCGTAACGATCCGGGCGCCGGGTGTCCACTTATGGCCGCATATTCTTCATTGACACATCAACTGATCGAAAACGTGGACGCGAAGGACCCGGTGCCCATGGCAATTATTCCGTCGCAGCACCGCTGTCACACGCCTGACGGCCTTTCGGAGAGGCGGACGCGGCATCCGTCGCGGCGTCCGCCTCCGGGGCGTGCCCCTCAGGCGTTCCTGCGCGGCTCCACGCCGGCACGCAGCAGCCCGTACGCGTATGCGTCCTCCAGGGCCTGCCAGGAGGCGGCGATGACGTTCTCGCCGACGCCGACGGTCGCCCACTCGGAGATGCCGTCGGAGGTGGAGACCAGCACCCGGGTGATGGACTCGGTGCCGTGCTTGCCCTCCAGGATGCGGACCTTGTAGTCGACCAGCTCCAGCTTCGCGAGCTGCGGGTAGGTGCGCTCCAGCGCGACACGCAGCGCGCGGTCCAGCGCGTTGACCGGGCCGTTGCCCTCGGCGGTGGCGACGATGCGCTGGCCGTCGGCCCACACCTTGACCGTCGCCTCGTTGGCGTGGGTGCCGTCGGGGCGGTCCTCGACGATGGCGCGCCAGGACTCGACCCGGAAGTAGCGCAGCGGCCGGCCCTCGACCTCCTCGCGGAGCAGGAGTTCGAAGGATGCGTCGGCGGCCTCGTAGGTGTAGCCCGCGAGTTCACGCTCCTTGACGCGGCCGACGACCCGGCCGATCAGCTCGCGGTCGTCACCGAGGTCGATGCCGAGCTCCTTGCCCTTGAGCTCCACCGAGGCGCGGCCCGCCATGTCGGAGACCAGCATGCGCATGGTGTTGCCGACCAGCTCGGGGTCGATGTGCTGGTAGAGGTCGGGATCGACCTTGATCGCGGAGGCGTGCAGACCGGCCTTGTGGGCGAAGGCCGAGATTCCCACGTACGGCTGATGCGTGGAGGGCGTGAGGTTGACGACCTCGGCGATGGCGTGCGAGATGCGGGTCATCTCGGCGAGGGTGCCGTCGGGCAGGACCTTGCGGCCGTACTTGAGCTCCAGCGCCGCAACGACCGGGAAGAGGTTGGCGTTGCCGACGCGCTCGCCGTAGCCGTTGGCGGTGCACTGGACGTGGGTGGCGCCCGCGTCGACGGCGGCGAGGGTGTTGGCGACGGCGCAGCCGGTGTCGTCCTGTGCGTGGATCCCCAGGCGGGCTCCGGTGTCGGCGAGCACGGTGCGGACCACGGCCGTGACCTGGGCGGGGAGCATGCCGCCGTTGGTGTCGCAGAGGACGACGACATCGGCGCCGGCCTCGTGGGCGGCGCGCACGACGTCCTTGGCGTAGCCGGGGTTGGCCTTGTAGCCGTCGAAGAAGTGCTCGCAGTCGACGAAGACCCGGCGGCCCTGGGAACGCAGGTAGGAGACGGTGTCCCGGACCATCTCCAGGTTCTCCTCGAGTGTGGTGCGCAGGGCCAGCTCCACGTGGCGGTCGTGGGACTTCGCGACCAGGGTGATGACCGGCGCGCCGGACTCCAGCAGCGCCTTGACCTGCGGGTCCTCGGCCGCGTTGCCGCCGGCGCGGCGCGTGGCGCCGAAGGCCACCAGCTGGGCGTGGCGCAGCTCCAGTTCGGCGGCGGCACGGGCGAAGAACTCGGTGTCCCGGGGGTTGGCGCCCGGCCAGCCGCCCTCGATGAAGCCCACCCCGAAGTCGTCCAGGTGCCGGGCGATCGTCAGCTTGTCGGCGACGGTGAGGTTGATGCCCTCGCGCTGCGCGCCGTCGCGCAACGTGGTGTCGAAGACGTGGAAGCTGTCGTCCAGTACGGCCGTCATGGTTTGTTCCAACTCCTGTCGGGTGAGTGGTTCCGGAAGACCGGGCTCCACTTGCCCCCATCATCCCTCGCGCTGCGCCGCCCCCGGCGCGGGTGGGCCGGGAAACGAAAAAACCCCTCGCGGGTGCGAGAGGTCTGCGCGCGGGTCTGGGACACGGTGATCGCTTCCGCGAAGGTCTGCGGGTGGGCGATCACTGAGGACCGGCGCGCCTGCTGCCAATAATCATGGCGAACGAGGGCACATCGGCAGTCTGCCACAGGACCCGCGGACGTGGGACACGGTCTCATGATGCGGGCACCCGGTCGGCGGCCGCCGCGAAGCCCCTGTCGGGCCTCTCGTCAGGCCCCTGGGCAGGGCCCTCGTCAAGCCTCTCGTAGCGGCCCGGTCAGCCGGCGGGTGCCGGGGCGAGCGCCTCGTCGAGGAACTCCTTGACGTGTCCCAGGGCCTGCTCGCGGTCCATCCCGGGGAGCCCGATGACCAGGGGCACACCGAAGCCGTCCAGCAGCGCCCGCAGCCGTACGGTGAAGCGCTCGGGGTCCAGGGGCCGGAAGTCGCCGCGCGAGATGCCCTCGGCGAGCAGGGCGACCAGATCGCGGTGCCAGACCAGCTCGAGTTCGAGCTGGCGGCGCAGCACCTCCTCGGCGGCCGTCGTCCGGTTCCAGATCTCGGACCACAGGGTCCAGCGGGGATCGCGGCGCCCGTCGGGGAGGTAGAGGTCGATGACCGCGTCGAGTCGTTCCCGGGGGCCGGCGGGGCCGCCCAGTACCCGCCGTCGCTCGGCGCCGAGCTGCTCCTCGCTCCATTCGAGGGTCTGCAGGAGCAGCTCGTCCTTGCTGCCGAAGTAGTAGAGGATGTGGCCGCTGCTCATGCCGACCTGCCTGCCGAGACCCGCGATGGTCAGCTCGGCCAGCCCGCGCTCGGCGATGGTCGCCATGGCGGCGGCCATCACGTCCTCGCGGGGCTGCTTGAGCCGCCGCCGCGGGCGGGCGGGTCCGGTCACGGTTCCTCCGGGGCGGTCACACCTGGGGCTGTTGCTGGGTGATGCAATGAATACCACCACCGTGGGCGAAGATCGTACGGGCGTCCACCAGCACGACCTCGCGATCCGGGAAGAGCCGCTCGAAGATCGCCTTGTTGACCTCGTCGGCCGGGTCGTCGAAGGCGCAGAGGATCACGGCCCCGTTGCACAGGTAGTGGTTGACGTAGGAGTAGTCGACCGGCTCGCCGTCCGCCTCCTGGACATGGGGTGCGGGCAGTTCCACGACCTCCAGCGGCCGGCCCTGGGCGTCGGTGGCGGCCCCCAGCAGGGACGCCGTCTCCCGCGAGACCGCGTGGTCGGGGTGGGCCGGGTCCTGCTGGCTGTGCACCACGACCACGCCGGGGCGGACGAAGGCCGCGACGATGTCGACGTGCCCCCGGGTACCGAAGCGGCCGTAGTCGGCGGTGAGACCGCGGGGGAGCCAGATCGCCTTGCGAGTGCCGAGGAAGGCGTGGATCTCGGCCTCCGCCCGCTCCCGGGTCCAGCCGGGGTTGCGGCCCGGGTCGAGCTGCACGGTCTCGGTGAGCAGCACGGTGCCCTCGCCGTCGACATGGATGCCGCCGCCCTCGTTCACGAAGGACGTGGCGTAGCGGGCGGCGCCCGCCCGTTCGGCGACGAGGGCGCCGATCTCGGCGTCGTGCTCCCAGGCCGCCCACTCCTGCGCTCCCCAGCCGTTGAACGTCCAGTCGGCGGCGGCCAGGCCCCCGGCGCCGGTGAGGAAGGTGGGGCCCATGTCGCGCATCCAGGCGTCGTCGAGCGGCGCCTCGACGACGGTGACGTCCGTGCCGCCCACGCGCAGCAGCTCCCGGGCGTGGGCGGCGTCCTCGGGGCGGGCCACGACGGTCACCGGCTCGAACCGGGCGATCGCCCGGGCCACCGCGGCCCATGCGGCACGGGACTCGGCGAGGTCCTCCGCGCCGTCGAAGGTGGCGCTGGGGGACGGCCACGCCATCCACGTGCGCGCGTGCGGGGCCCACTCGGGGGGCATCGAGTAGCCGTCGGCGGCGGGGTGGTCGTGCATGGTGCTGGTCCTTGTCACAAGAAGTAGAGGCGGCTGAGCGAGACCTGTTCGGCGGGCTCGGAGCGCAGCGGGTCGCCGTCGAGGGTCACCAGCCCCGTCCTGCCGTCCACGTCCACCTGCCCCGTACGGGAGTTGAGCACGAGGTCGGCCGGGCCGATGCCGCGGGTGCCGCGCACGGCGACGCGGCGGCGCCGGGTGGGCATCCGGTCGTGCTCCAGTTCCAGGGCGGGGCGGGCCACGAAGGCCACGGACAGATCGGCGGCCGTGGCGCCGTGGGCCCCGAACAGCGGTCCGAGCACCAGGGGTTCACAGGTGTCGGTGGCCGCGTTGGGGTCGCCGGTGACGCCGTAGGCGGGAAAGCCCGACTTGAGCACCATCTGGGGCTTGGCGCCGAAATACTGCGGGCGCCACAGCACGATGTCGGCGAGCTTGCCGACCTCGATCGAGCCGATCTCGTGGGCGAGGCCATGGGCGATGGCCGGGTTGATGGTGAGCTTGGCGATGTAGCGCAGCACGCGGGCGTTGTCGTCGTCCGGGCCGTCCCCCTCCAGGGGGCCGAACTCGGCCTTCATCTTCCCGGCCATGGCGAAGGTGCGGCGCACGGTCTCCCCGGCGCGGCCCATGCCCTGTGCGTCGGAGGAGGTGATGCCGATCGCCCCCAGGTCGTGCAGCACGTCCTCGGCGCCCATCGTCCCGGCACGGATGCGGTCGCGGGCCATCGCCGCGTCGCCCGGCAGGTCCGGCTTGAGGTCGTGGACGGAGACGATCATCCCGTAGTGCTCGCCGACCGCGTCCCGGCCGAAGGGCAGCGTGGGGTTGGTGGACGAGCCGATGACGTTCGGCACGCCCGCCATCTTCAGCACGTTGGGGACGTGCCCGCCGCCGCAGCCCTCGATGTGGAAGGCGTGGATCGTACGGCCCTCCAGCACACGGAGGGTGTCCTCGACGGACAGGCACTCGTTCAGGCCGTCGCTGTGCAGGGCGACCTGCACGTCGTACTCCTCGGCGACCCGCAGGGCTGTGTCCAGGGCGCGGGTGTGCGCTCCCATGTCCTCGTGGACCTTGAAGCCGGACGCCCCGCCCTCGGCGAGCGCCTCGACCAGCGGCGCCGGGTCGGAGGACGAACCGCGTCCCAGGAAGCCGATGTTGACGGGCCATGCGTCGAAGGAGTTGAAGGCGTGCCGCAGCGCCCACGGCGAGTTGACGCCGACGCCCCACACGGGTCCGAACTCCTGGCCGATGATCGTGGTGACGCCGGAGGCGAGCGAGGCCTCCATGATGCGCGGCGACAGCAGATGGACGTGGGTGTCCACGGCCCCGGCGGTGGCGATCAGCCCCTCGCCGGACACGATGGAGGTGCCCGTGCCGACCACCACGTCCACCCCGTCGAGGGTGTCGGGGTTGCCGGCCCGGCCGATGGCGTGGATGCGGCCCTCGCGGATGCCGATGGACACCTTGCGGATGCCGACGGCCGCGTCGATGACCAGCACATTGCTGATCACCACGTCGCAGGTCTCGCGGACGGCGGCGGCCTTCAGCGCCAGTCCGTCGCGGGCGGTCTTGCCGAATCCGGCGAGGAACTCGTCGCCGGGCCGCTGGGAGTCGGACTCGACGCGGACCACCAGGCCCGAGTCGCCCAGCCGGACCCGGTCCCCGGCGCGCGGGCCGTGCACGGCGGCGTACTCGTACGGGTCGATGCTCATCGCTCCGCTCCCAGATAGCCGCACGCGGCGGCGCGCCGCAGTGCCTCCGCCTTCGCGCCGGGCGCGTCCAGCGGGCCGTCGACGAGCCCGGCGAAGCCGATCACGACGCGTTCGCCGCCGATCGGGACCAGGCCGACTTCCCGCTCCTCCCCCGGGCCGAAGCGCACGGACGAGCCGGCCGGGACGTTCAGCCGCATGCCGTACGCCGCCGAACGGTCGAAGTCCAGCCGCGGATTGGCCTCGAAGAAGTGGAAGTGCGAGGTCACGCTGATCGGCACCGTGGCGGTGTTGCGCACGGTCACGCCCCTCTCCGAGGGCCGCTCGGGAAGGGCGGGGCCGGGCAGCACGGCGCCGGGGGCGTCCTCCCCCAGCGAGCCCCCGCCGATCGGGTCGGAGACGACGGCCAGCCGCGAGCCGTCGTCGAAGACGGCCTCCACATGGATCTCGGTGACGACGTCGGCCACACCGGGCAGCACGTCGTCGGGACCGAGCACGGCGCGCCCGGCCTCGACGGCCTCCGCGAGGCGTGCGCCGTCCCGCGCGGCCTCGCAGACGGTGTCGGCGATCAGGGCGGTGGCCTCGGGCACGTTGAGCCGCAGCCCGCGGGCGCGACGGGCCCGGGCCAGCTCGGCGGCGCCGAACAGCAGCAGCCGGTCGCGTTCGGTCGGGGTCAGCCGCACGGCTCAGCACCTCCCACATCGATCACCTGTTAGAGCATCACTCTAAACCTCGAAGACACCCTTGGGAAGTGTCGGCCTCCACACACGGCCGGAGAAATTGAATGACGTTCTAACCTTCCCGACACGGCAAGGGAGCCCCGCGTCGGGCTGGTCGCCGGGCTGCTCGTGCCGCGGCTCTTCGGCACCTTCACCGCGCTCGCGGTCGGTGCCGGCGAGGACTACGCCGGGCCGCTCGTGGCCGCGGCTCCCGCCTGGTACCTGGTCCTGCTGCTGGCCAACGCCTCCGCGGGATCGGTGGGCAACGCCGGGCTGATGCTGTACAGCATGGGTCTGGACCTGGACGCGGTCCTGCCCCGCGCGACGCGCACGCGGGCCACCTACGTGGTGGGCGCGGTCTCCACGGCCCTGGTCCACCTGGGGCACTTCGCCTGGGCCGCGCAGGACGCGATGACCTCGTTCGTCCTGCTGCTCACCGTCGTGGGCACCTCGTGGGCGGTCATCACCCTCATCGGTTTCGCGCGCGGCCGCGGGCGGTACGACGCCGACGCCCTCCAGGTCTACAACCGGCGCAGCCGCGGCGGTCTGTACTGGTACCGCGGCGGCTGGAACGTGCAGGCGACGGTCGCTGGGCGGCGGGGTCCGGCATCGGGCTGCTGGCGGTCGACACACCCGCCCACAGCGGGCCCCTGCTGCCGCTGACCGGGGGGATCGACCTCAGCTTCCTCATATCCGGCGCCGTCACGGCCGCGGTCTGCCTCGTTCTCACCCCGCGCCGCCCGCACCCGGTGCCGGCGGGGGCGCCGGAGCGGGTCGCGGTCACCGTGTGAGTCCCGCCGGTCCCCCGCGGTCCCGCGGCCGGATGCGGCACCGCGGGGGGCCCCGCGGGCGCCGCGGGGACGAGGCGTGATCAGCCGCCCAGGGGGTGCATCCAGCCGTGGGTGTCGGCGGCCCGCCCGGTCTGGATGTCGAGCAGCGCCTTGCGCAGCTTCATCGTGACCTCACCCGGCTGCCCGTCGGCGACGGTCCAGTTGGCGCGGGTGGACTTCACGGACCCGACCGGCGTGATGACGGCGGCCGTTCCGCACGCGAAGACCTCGGTCAGCGACCCGTCCGCGTTGCCGTTCTTCCAGTCGTCCACCGACAGACGGCCCTCGCTGACCTCGTAACCGAGGTCGGCGGCGATACGCAGCAGCGAGGCACGGGTGATACCGGGAAGGAGGGAGCCGGTGAGCTCAGGGGTGACGATCTTGTTCCCGTACACGAAGTACAGGTTCATGCCGCCCATCTCCTCGATCCAGCGGCGCTCGATCGCGTCGAGCCAGACGACCTGGTCGCAGCCGTGCTCGATGGCCTGGGCCTGCGCGACCAGGGACGCGGCGTAGTTGCCGCCCGCCTTCGCGGCACCGGTGCCGCCGGGCGCGGCGCGGACGTACTCCTCGGAGAGCCACACGGAGACCGGCTTGACGCCACCGGGGAAGTACGCGCCGGCCGGAGAGGCGATCACCATGAACAGGTACTCGTTGGCCGGCTTGACACCGAGGCCGACCTCGGTGGCGAACATGAACGGCCGCAGGTAGAGGGACTGCTCGCCCTGGCTGGGCACCCAGTCCCTGTCCTGGGCGACGAGCGCGTCGACGGCGGCGATGAAGGTCTCGACGGGCAGCTCGGGCATGGCCAGGCGGCGGGCGGAGGCCTGGAAGCGCTCGGCGTTGGCCTCGGGACGGAAGGTGGCGACCGAGCCGTCGGGCTGACGGTAGGCCTTGAGACCCTCGAAGATCGTCTGCGCGTAGTGCAGCGTCATGTTCGCCGGGTCGATGGAGAGCGGCGCGTACGGCACGAGCTCGGCGTCATGCCAGCCGCGGCCCTCGGTCCACCGGATCGTCACCATGTGGTCGGTGAAGTGACGGCCGAAACCGGGGCTGGCGAGGATCGCCTCGCGCTGCGCGTGGGGCAGCGGGTGCGAGGACGGCTTGAGCTCGATCGTGGGCGTCGTCATGTGTCGTGTCCTTCGCGTCAAGGTCAGGGCGGACCGCACCCGCCGTCCCCTGGTGCTAGGACGTCCGAGTTTCCCCTCGCACAGCGGCCCCACCGCCGATTATCGCAGCGGCGGGGCCGAGGACATACATGCGCGGCCCGAGAGGTCAGGGTCAGTCGTGGTGCGGTCGCTGACCGGCCGGGCCGACTGGCGGAGGCTAACCCGGCGGTCAGCCGGCTACTCGCGCGGCGAGCGCGTCGCCGATCTCACCGGTGCTCCGCGTCCCGGAGCGCTCGGCGAGGTCCGCGGCGACCGCGGCCTCGATGCGCTCGGCCTCGGCCGTGTAGCCGAGGTGCTGCAGCAGCATGCCGACCGAGAGCACGGTCGCGGTCGGGTCGGCCTTGCCCTGACCCGCGATGTCCGGGGCGGAGCCGTGGACCGGCTCGAACATCGACGGGAACTCGCCGCCCGGGTTGATGTTGCCGCTGGCGGCGAGGCCGATGCCACCGGTCACGGCGGCGGCGAGGTCGGTCAGGATGTCACCGAAGAGGTTGTCGGTGACGATCACGTCGAAGCGCTCGGGCTGGGTGACGAAGAAGATCGTCGCCGCGTCCACGTGCAGATAGTCGGTGGTGACCTCGGGGTACTCCTCGCCGACCTTGTCGAAGATGTTCTTCCACAGGTGGCCGGCGTGCACGAGGACGTTGTTCTTGTGGACCAGCGTGAGCTTCCTGCGCGGACGCGCCTGGGCGCGGGCGTAGGCGTCGCGGACCACGCGCTCGATGCCGAACGCGGTGTTGAGGCTGACCTCGGTGGCCACCTCGTGCGGCGTACCCGTGCGCAGGGAACCGCCGTTGCCGACGTACGGACCCTCGGTGCCCTCGCGGACGACGACGAAGTCGATGCTCGGCTCGCCGGCGAGCGGGCCCTTGACGCCCGGGAAGAGCCGGGAGGGCCGCAGGTTGACGTGGTGGTCGAAGGCGAAGCGGAGCTTCAGCAGCAGCCCGCGCTCCAGGACGCCGGACGGCACCGACGGGTCGCCGACGGCGCCCAGCAGGATCGCGTCATGGGCCTTGAGCTGTTGCAGTTCCGCGTCCGGCAGGGTCTCGCCGGTCTCGTGCCAGCGCTTGGCGCCGAGGCTGTACTCCTTGGTCTCCAGCTTCACGTCCTGCGGAAGGACGGCGGACAGGACCTTCAGGCCCTCGGCCACCACCTCCTGGCCGATTCCGTCGCCGGGGATCACTGCGAGACTGATGCTGCGAGACATGGCGAGAACCCTACTCCCCTGTCCATGGAATGACACGTGATGTCCGCATGGCGGACGCCTCGGCATTCCGCCGGGTGCTGTTCACCCGTCTGACCGCGCTGAGTTGGCGGCGGATGGGAATTCCCTGTCCATGGACACTCCACGCATGGGCATCGACGAGCACCTCGCCGGCCGTATGAGCATGGCGGAGCAGCACGCCTACCTGCGGGAACGGCACTCCCGCAGGCGGGTGATCCGGGGCGGTGTCGCGGCCGCCGGGATCGTGGCCGGGGCCGGCGTGCTGGGCGCGTCCGCGTACGCCGACCGGGAGAGGGCCGCCGCGCCGGTACGCGCCCCCGAGGCGCTCACCCCGCCCGCAGCGGCCCGTGTGGACGGCGCGCTGGTGGCCCCGTTCGGCCGGCACCTGGCCTTCGGCGCCGACCCCCGGAGCCAGATGCGCGTCTCCTGGCAGGTGCCGCTGCCGGTGCGGAAGCCGTTCATCCGGGTGGGCGTGAGGCCATGGGACCTCGGCCACCGGATCGAGGCCGAGGTGCGCCCGCTGCACACCGCCGCGCTCGGCAAGGAACTGCCCGCGGTGGACCAGTACTACCTGCACGCGGCGCTCGACGGGCTGCGCCCCGGCACCACGTACTACTACGGCGTCGGCCACCAGGGCTTCGACCCCGCGTCCGCGTCCGCCTACGCCACCATCGGCTCCTTCGGCACGGCCCCGGGCCCCGGGCACCGCGATCCGTTCGTCTTCACCGCCTTCGGCGACCAGGGCGTCAGCTACCACGCCCTCGCCAACGACAGTCTGATCCTGGCTCAGAACCCGGCGTTCCACCTGCACGCGGGCGACATCTGCTATGCCGACGACTCGGGCCAGGGCAAGGACGACGACACCTACGACGCCCGCACCTGGGACCAGTTCCTCGCCCAGACCGAGAGCGTCGCCTCACGCGTCCCGTGGATGGTCACGGTCGGCAACCACGACATGGAGGCCTGGTACTCCCCCAACGGCTACGGCGGCCAGGAGGCCCGCTGGTCGCTGCCGGGCAACGGCCCGGACGCGGCGCGACTCCCCGGCGCCTACTCCTTCACGTACGGCAACGTGGCCGTCGTGGCGCTGGACGCCAACGACGTGTCGTACGAGATCCCGGCCAACCGCGGGATCAGCGGCGGCCGGCAGACCGCGTGGCTGGACAGGCGGCTGGGCGAGCTGCGCGGGCGGCGCGGTGTCGACTTCGTCGTCGTCTTCTTCCACCACTGCGCCTACTCGACCACCAGCGCGCACGCCTCCGAGGGCGGTGTGCGCGAGGCATGGGTGCCGCTCTTCGAGAAGCACCGGGTCGACCTCGTGGTGAACGGGCACAACCACGTCTACGAGCGCACCGACGCGGTGCGCCGCGACGCGGTCGGAAAGGAGGTCCCGATCGGGGCGACCACGTACCCCGAACGGGACGGCATCGTCTATGTGACGGCGGGCGGCGCGGGGAAGAGCCTGTACGGCTTCCCTGTGCCGGACAGCTACGAGGGCCACGTCAAGGACCTGGACGGCGTGGCCACCTACCACTGGGTGAAGGACGCCAGGAAGGCCGAGGAGACGGTGGAGTGGTCACGCGTCCGCTACACCGGCTACTCGTTCCTGGTCGTGGAGTCGGAGCCCGCGCCGTCCGGACGGACGGCGCGGCTGGCCGTCTCGGCGCTCGCCGAGAGCGGCAGGCGGATCGATCACTTCACCATCGCGCGGACGGCCAGGTAGGCGAGGCGCCGCAGACGGCGGATGGGGCGGGGCACGGAAGGGCCGGTCAACGCGGCTCGTGCCCCGTCGACCCGCCGTTGTCACGGCGGTCCAGGGCGCGCTGCAGGGCTTCGGCGGCGTTCTTGCGGGCGGTCTCGTCCATGGTGAACAGCTCCCGGAGAAGAAGAGGAGGGTTGCGTCGCCATAGAACGGGGCGGGGAGCGGCGCTGCAGGGGGTGACCTGCGAGAGGTGCGCGGCTCACGTCCGCCGGTCGCTGGTGGAGCGAGACGTTCGGCTTCTACAAAGCTAGGACAGCTCCGCCGATCTGTCTCCACAATTACTCGGACTTCCTACTATCTGAGACGGCGAAGGCCCGGCACCCCACGGAATCGGGGGTACCGGGCCCTGCCCCTTGCGGGCTCGTCCGGGTGACGCGGAGGTCAGCCCATGTGCGGGTAGCGGTAGTCGGTCGGGGGCACCAGGGCCTCCTTGATCGACCGGGTCGACGTCCAGCGCATCAGGTTCTGCGCGGCACCCGCCTTGTCGTTGGTGCCGGAGGCACGGCCGCCGCCGAAGGGCTGCTGGCCGACCACGGCGCCGGTGGACTTGTCGTTGATGTAGAAGTTGCCGGCGGCGAAGCGCAGCTTCTCCATGACGTCGGCGACGGCGGCGCGGTCACGGGCGATGACCGAGCCCGTCAGCGCGTACGCGGCGACGGATTCCATCTGGGCGAGCATCGCCTCGAAGTCCTCGTCCTCGTAGACGTGCACGCCCAGGACCGGGCCGAAGTACTCCTCGCGGAAGATCTCGTTCTCCGGGTCCGAGGAGGCCAGCACGGTCGGCCGCACGAAGTACCCGACGCTGTCGTCGTAGGTGCCGCCCGCGACGACCTCGACCGACGTGTCGGCCTTGGCGCGGTCGATGGCGGCCTTGTTCTTGGCGAACGCGCGGTCGTCGATCACGGCGCCGATGAAGTTCGACAGGTCGGTGACGTCACCCATGGTGAGACCGTCGACCTCGGCCGCGAACTCCTCCTTGAAGCCGTTCTCCCACAGGGAGCGCGGGATGTAGGCGCGGGAGGTGGCCGAGCACTTCTGGCCCTGGTACTCGAAAGCGCCGCGGGTCAGCGCGGTCTTCAGCACCGCCGGGTCGGCCGACGGGTGGGCGACGACGAAGTCCTTGCCGCCGGTCTCGCCGACGATCCGCGGGTAGGCGCGGTACTTCTCGATGTTGTTGCCGACCGTCTTCCACAGGTGCTGGAAGGTCCGGGTGGAGCCGGTGAAGTGGATGCCGGCCAGGTCCGGGTGGTCCAGCGCGACCTCGGAGACCGCGATGCCGTCGCCGGTGACCAGGTTGATGACGCCCTTGGGCAGCCCGGCCTCCTCCAGCAGCTCCATCAGCAGCACGGCGGCGTGCGTCTGGGTCGGGGACGGCTTCCACACCACGACGTTGCCCATCAGGGCCGGGGCGGTCGGCAGGTTGCCGGCGATCGCGGTGAAGTTGAAGGGCGTGATCGCGTAGACGAAGCCCTCGAGCGGGCGGTGGTCGAGGCGGTTCCACACACCCGGGGAGTTGGCGATCGGCTGCTCGGCCAGGATCTGGCGGGCGAAGTGCACGTTGAAGCGCCAGAAGTCGACCAGCTCGCAGGGGCTGTCGATCTCGGCCTGCTGCGCGGTCTTGGACTGGCCGAGCATGGTCGAGGCGGCGATCGTCTCGCGCCAGGGGCCGGCCAGCAGGTCGGCGGCGCGCAGGATGATGGCGGCGCGGTCGTCGAAGGACATGGCGCGCCAGGCCGGGGCGGCGGCGAGGGCGGCGTTGATCGCGTCCCGCGCGTCCTCCTGCGTGGCGTTGGCGTAGGTGCCGAGGCGGGCGCCGTGGTTGTGCGGCTGCACGACGTCGAAGCGCTCGCCGCCGCCCATCCGCTTCACGCCGCCGATGGTCATCGGCAGCTCGACCGGGTTCCCGGCCAGCTCCTTCAGCTTCGCCTCCAGGCGCGCCCGCTCCGGGCTCCCCGGGGCGTAGGAGTGCACCGGCTCGTTCACCGGGGCGGGGACCTGGGTCACAGCGTCCATGGAAGACATCTCCTTGTGTCCTTGTGGGGTCGGGGCTCAGCGGGTGGGGAGGAAGGACCGCAGGAAGAAGGCCAGGTTCGCCGGCCGCTCCGCGAGGCGCCGCATGAAGTACCCGTACCAGTCTGCGCCGTACGGGACGTAAATGCGCATGCGCTCGCCCTCGTCCGCCAGGCGCCGCTGCTCGGCTGTGCGGATGCCGTACAGCATCTGGAACTCGTACGAGCCCTGCTTGCGGCCGTGGCGCTGGGCCAGCTCCTGGGCGATGGCGATCAGCCGCGGGTCGTGGGAGCCGATCATCGGGTAGCCCTCGCCCGCCATCAGGATCCTCAGGCAGCGCACGTACGCACGGTCGACCTCGGCCTTGTCCTGGAAGGCGACGGTGGCGGGCTCCTTGTAGGCGCCCTTCACCAGGCGCACCCGGGATCCGGCGACGGCGAGGTTGCGGGCGTCCTCCTCGGTGCGGAAGAGGTACGACTGCAGGACGGCGCCGGTGGCGGGGTGGCGGCGGCGCAGCTCGGCCAGGATCTCGAGGGTGGAGTCGACCGTGGTGTGGTCCTCCATGTCGAGCGTGACGGTCGTGCCGATCTCGCCCGCCAGGTCGGCGACCGGGCGGACGTTCTCCAGCGCGATGTCGTGGCCGCCGGCCGGCAGGGCCTGCCCGAAGGCCGACAGCTTCACGGAGACCTCGGCACGGGTGCCCAGGCCCTCGGCCTTCAGGGCCTCCAGCAGCCGCAGGTACGCGTCCCGGGTCGCGAGCGCCGTCGCCTTGTCGGTGACGTCCTCACCCAGATGGTCGAGGGTGACCTCCAGGCCGGACGCGGTCAGCGACCGCACGGTGTCCATGGCGGGCGCCAGCTCGTCACCCGCGATGAAGCGGTTCACCACGGGGCGGGTGATCGGCGCGCCCGCGACAACGCGGCGCATACGGTCGCTGCGCGAGGCGGCGAGCAGCACGGGACCCAGCACGGTCTCCTCCTGGAGGAAGGGCTGCCCAGGGGGCAGGCAGCGTCGCCGTGAAATCTAGGATTCACCTACCCCGCCCGCCATCGACAGCTGTCACGCATCCGAACGGCATCCCTCATACAGATGTATGAGGGAGAATGGCGGCGTGCGCGGTGACTACCAGGAGCTGGTCGACGAGGTCTCGGCGCTGCTCGGCGCCCCCGCGACGCTGGAGGACCGCGACTTCCGGCTGATCGCCTTCGGCGCGCACGACAGCGACGACGACAGCGCCATGGACCCCGTGCGCACCCGGTCGATCCTCACCCGCCGCTCCACCGCCGAGGTCCGTTCCTGGTTCGAGCGATTCGGCATCGCCCGCGCGACCGACCCGGTCCGCATCCCCGCCGCTCCCGACGCCGGGGTGTTCCGGCCCCGGCTCTGCCTGCCCGTGCGGCACGGCGGCGTCGTCCACGGATACGTGTGGCTGCTCGACACCACCGGGCACACCGACGCCCAGCTGACCGCCGCCATGGAGGTCGCCGCCCGCATCGGCGCGCTGCTGGCCGCCGAGACCCGGGCGGGCGCCGACGCCGGCCGGGCACTGGGCGATCTGCTCGCCTCCGCCCCGGGGCCCGGGCGGAACGCCGCGCGCGAGGCCCTGAGGGCGGCACTCGGCCCGGACGCGGAGGAGACCCACGCGCTGGTGTGCGTGCTGCCCTGGCCGGGCGGCGAGGAGAGCGACGCGCCGGGACCGCGCACCGTGCCGGGCGCCGCCGCGCTGTGCGTGGTGCCGCCCGTGTCGGAAGCCGCGGGTGAGACATACCGGGAGCCCTCGGCCACGGCGCTCGCGGCCCTGGTGCGGCTGCGTTCGGCGGCGATGTCCGGGCCCGCGCTCACGGCCGCCGCGCGGCTGCTGGAGGGCAACGGCAAGGCTGCGGACCCGCGGGCACGGGCCGGGATCAGCGCCCCGCGCCAGGGACTGGCCGAGCTGCCCGGCGCATGGCACGAGGCCGTCGCCGCCGCCCGCGCCGCCCGCGCCCAGCCCAGACTGGGGCCCACTGCGGAGTGGAGCGGGATCGGCCCTTACCGGATGCTGGCCGCACTGCCCCGCGGGGCGGTGGACCCCGCGGTACGCCCCCTGCTGGACCCCGCGCACGCCGATCTCGCGCACACCGCCGAGGTCTACCTGGACCGCGCGGGACAGGCCGGACGTGCCGCCGCCGAGCTGCGGATACACCGGCAGACGCTTTACTACCGGCTGTCCCGTGTCGAGCGGCTGACCGGCCTGGACCTCGACGACGGCGAGGACCGGCTGTTGCTTCACATAGCCCTCAAGACGGCCGGTCTCGGCGACTGATGGGACTGTTGCCGACGCGAGGGGGCACAAGTAACGTGGCGCGAGGCCTTGGGGGGCTTGATCAACGGGCGTAGGACACGGGCGAACCCCGCGTCCCGCGCGAACACCGCGGACGGCGATGCAAGGGGATCGGGAGCCGGTGACTCATTCCACGGAGGCCTACGGACGCGTGCGCGCAGCGCTGTGGAGAACACCGGGGAACCCCGCCGACAGACCCCGCCCCGACCGCCGGCTGGTCCTCGCCGGGCTGCTGCTGGTCCTGTCCGTGGCCGCGTTCACCGCGCTGTGCCTGTCGATCGCCGTGCCGATGGCCGACATGCAGGTCTACCGCGCCGAGGGCGCGGCCGCCGTGGACGGCACCGACCTGTACGGCTTCACGGTCACCGAGTGGAAGCTCCCGGCGACCTATCCGCCCTTCGCCGCACTGCTGTTCGCGCCGACGACCTGGTTGCCCGTACCCCTGCTGAAGCTCGCGTTCATGGGCGGCAACCTGCTGCTGCTCGGAGTGCTCGCGCATCTGTCCTGCCGGGCGACCGGGTGGCCGCGCGCCCGCGGCTCGCGCTGGGTGGTGGTGGTCCTGGCGATGGCCCTCGGGCCGTGGCTGGAGCCGGTCTTCCAGACGATGCTGTACGGCCAGATCAACCTGCTCCTCGCGGTGCTGGTGCTGTGGGACCTGAGCAGGCCGGACGGCGCGCGCGGCAAGGGGATCGCGATCGGTGTGGCGGCCGGCATCAAGCTCACCCCTGCCATCTTCGCCGTCTATCTGCTGCTCACCGGCCGGCGGAAGGATGCGGCCGTCGCGGCGGCGGGCTTCGCCGGCACGGCGCTGCTCGGCGCGCTCGCGCTGCCGGGCGCGACCGTCGACTACTGGACCCGCTGCCTCTTCGACACCAGCCGCATCGGCAAGGTCTGGATCGTCGACAACCAGTCGCTGCAGGGTCTTGCGGCGCGGGCCCTGCACACCGCCCACCCCGGCGCGGTGTGGGCGGTGGCCGCGCTCGTGGTGGCCTGCGCGGGGCTCGCGGTCTCGGTGCGCATGGGCCGGCTGGGCCGGGAGGCCTGGGGCGTGGTCTGCTGTGCGGTGACGGCGCTGCTCATCACGCCGATCAGCTGGTCGCACCACTGGGTGTGGTGCGTGCCGATGCTGATCCTGCTGGCCGCCGACGCGCCGCGCTGGGCGCTGCGGGCGGCCGCGGTGGTCTTCCTGGCCCGGACGCTGTGGATCGTGCCGAAGGCCGGGGACCTCGATCTGCACCTGGCGTGGTGGCTGCAGCCCTTCGCCTCGCCATACCCCGTTCTCGGCCTGGTGTTCCTGGCGGCGGTGGCGGTGCGGTTCCGGCCCTCCTCCCCCACGATGGCGGCGCTGACGGCGAAGGGGCGGCCGTCCCGGATCGCCCGGGTCGGCCGCCCCCAGCGGAGCGAACCGGCCGTCAGTCCTCGAGATTGACCGCGCGGGCCGAGGTCGCGCCGATCTCCTCGGCGATCTCGGCCAGCACCGGCGCCGGGATGGCAGTGTCGACGGTCAGCGCGACCAGCGCCTCGCCGCCGGCCTGGTCACGGGCGACCTGCATACCGGCGATGTTGACGCCCGCGTCCCCCAGGATGCGGCCGATGGTGCCGACGACGCCGGGGCGGTCGGTGTAGCGCAGGAACCCCATGTGGTCGGCGAAGACCAGGTCCACGTCGTCGTCGCCGACGGCGACGATCTTCTGGATGTGCTTGGGGCCCGCCAGCGTGCCGGAGACGGCCACCTCGGTGCCGTCGGAGAGGGTGCCCCGGACGGTGACCAGGTTGCGGTGGTCGGGCGACTCGCTGCTGGTGGTGAGGCGGACCTCGACGCCGCGCTCCTGCGCGAAGAGCGGGGCGTTGACGTAGCTCACGGTCTCGTCGACGACGTCCTCGAAGACGCCCTTGAGGGCGGAGAGTTCCAGCACCTTCACATCGTGCTGGGTGATCTCGCCGCGCACCTCTACGTCGAGACGCACCGCGACCTCGCCCGCGAGCGCGGTGAAGATCCGGCCGAGCTTCTCGGCGAGCGGCAGACCCGGGCGGACGTCCTCGGCGATGACACCGCCCTGGACGTTGACCGCGTCCGGGACCAGCTCACCGGCGAGGGCGAGCCGCACCGAGCGGGCCACGGAGATGCCGGCCTTCTCCTGGGCCTCGTCGGTGGAGGCGCCCAGGTGCGGGGTGGCCACGACGTTGTCGAACTGGAAGAGCGGCGAGTCCGTGCACGGCTCCTTGCCGTACACGTCCAGACCGGCACCGCCGACCCGGCCCTCCTTGAGCGCCGCGAACAGCGCCTCCTCGTCGACGATCCCGCCGCGCGCGGCGTTGACGATGCGGACGTGCGGCTTGACCTTGCGCAGCGCCTCCTCGCCGATGAGACCGACCGTCTCCGGGGTCTTGGGGAGGTGCACGGTGATGAAGTCGGAGACCTGCAGCAGCTCGTCGAGGCTGAGGATCTTCACGCCCATCTGGGCGGCGCGCGCGGGCTGGATGTAGGGGTCGTACGCGACGATCTTCATCCCGAAGGCCGACATGCGCTGGGCGACCAGGGCGCCGATGCGGCCGAGGCCGACCACGCCGAGGGTCTTCTCGGCCAGCTCGACACCGGTGTACTTGTTGCGCTTCCACTCGCCCTGCTTCAGGGCCGCGTTCGCCGGGGCGATGTTGCGGGCGACGGCGATCAGCAGGCCGCACGCGAGTTCGGCGGCGGTGACGATGTTGGAGGTCGGTGCGTTGACGACCATGACGCCCGCCTTGGTGGCGGCGGAGACGTCCACGTTGTCCAGGCCGACGCCCGCGCGGGCCACGACCTTGAGCTTCGAGGCGGCGGCGATGGCCTCGGCGTCCACCTTGGTGGCGCTGCGGATCAGAATGGCATCGACGTCGGTGATCGCGCTCAGGAGTTCGGCTCGATCGGCGCCGTTGCAGTGCCGGATCTCGAAGTCCGGACCGAGGGCGTCGACGGTGGCAGGCGACAGCTCTTCAGCGATGAGTACGACGGGGTTGCTCACGTGAGTCCTCACTAGTCCCTGGTCTACGGCCGCGTCCCGACGGCCGAAGGCGGTGGAGGGGGATGGCATGCCGCGTGGAAGACGCACGACGCTGTGAGCCTGACGCGCTTGTTAATGGAGTGTATCGGCGGCGGGCCCGGCGTCCTGCGCCAACGTGGAAGGATCACCCGCACGAGGGTGTACGGCGTGGACAAAGCGGCCGGTCCCGGGGGCGCGGCGCCCCCGGGACCGTGTCGACCGCGGTGCGGAGGGGCTTACGCCTCCTCGTCCACCCAGCTCATGAGCTTGCGCAGCTTCTTGCCGGTGGTCTCCAGCAGGTGGTTCTCGTCGGCCTTCTTGTACTCGTTGTACTTCGGCAGGCCGGCGTTGTACTCGGCGATCCAGTTGTTGGCGAAGGAGCCGTCCTGGATCTCCGCGAGGACCTT